>DBFVGT010000001.1:0-3181 GCA_048524725.1 Collinsella sp.
GGTTATGCACTGGAGCGACTATCGCGAAAAGTCACCGTTTGCATCCGAGCGTTTCCGTCGCGGCGCGCGCCTGGGCAGCTATGTCGTGGTCGTCATCGCGGCGATCTTCTTTGTCGACCGCTGCGTCATGTCGTTTATCGACCTGGTGCAGGTGAGTATTGTCTCGGACTCCAACCCCAGCGACTTTTTGTCGAGCCTGGTCTACATGACCTACAAGAGCGGGGACTTCTTTATCCGCGGCATCGAGATCACCATCGCACTTGCGACCTTCGGTACCGTCATCGCTTTTTTCCTTGCGCTGCTCTTTGTGTTTTTGCGCATTCAGACCTTCGATCGCGTGGACAACGACCTGGTGCGCTTCTTTAAGAGTGTCGGCCGCGGCTTTGCGACCATCTACTCCACCATCGTGCGTGGCACGCCCATGATGGTCCAGGGCCTACTCATCTATTACGCGGGCTTCACCGTTTTGCGCGGCATGGGCTTCGAGACCGCCCAGGCCAACCAGATCTGGAGTACCTTCACTGCCGGCCTCGTCACCATCTCGCTCAACTCTACCGCCTACATGATGGAGGTCCTGCGCGGCGGCATCGAGTCCATCGACCCCGGTCAGGCCGAGGCAGCGCGCTCGCTGGGTCTGTCACAGTGGCAAGCCATGCGCAAGGTCGTGTTCCCCCAGGGCATTAAAAATGCGATTCCGGCGCTCACCAACGAGCTCATCATCAACATCAAGGATTCGTCGGTGCTTTCGGTCATCGGCGTGTTTGACCTCATGTACGCTACTACCACGGTCGCCGGCGTGTACTACCGCCAGATGGAGGTCTACTGCGTGGCGCTCGTGGTCTACCTGATCCTGACGCTCGTGGCGAGCCGCCTGCTCGAGGCCTTTGGCAAAAAGCTTGGCGCTGAGGCCCCGGCAACGCTGCCCAGCTCCAACTAGGCTCAAGACGAGGAGAATCATCATGGCAGATACCGCCACTACCGGCACCGCGGCCGCCGCACAGACCAATGAGCCGCTTATCCGCGTCGAGGGCCTGCGCAAGAGCTTTGGCTCGCTCGAGGTGCTTAAGGGCATCGACCTCGCTGTCAATCCCGGCGAGGTCGTCACCATTATCGGCGCCTCGGGCTCGGGCAAGTCGACCTTCCTGCGCTGCCTCAACCTGCTCGAGACCCCGGACGCGGGCCACATCTGGTTCCACGGCCAGGACCTTACGGCCGAGCGCTGCAATATCAATAAGCTGCGCGAGGACATCGGCATGGTGTTCCAGGGCTTCAACCTGTTCAACAATATGGACGTGCTCGACAACTGCACGCTCGCGCCCGTCACGCTCAAAAAGATGAGCAAGGCCGAGGCCGAGAAGGTCGCGATGGAGCATCTGGCGAGCGTGGGACTCGAAAAGTTCGCGCACGCCGCCGTGGGTCGCCTGTCCGGTGGTCAAAAGCAGCGTGTGGCCATCGCTCGTGCCCTGTGCATGAATCCGCAGATCATGCTGTTTGACGAGCCGACCTCGGCGCTCGACCCCGAGATCGTGGGCGAGGTGCTCGAGGTCATGCGCAAGCTCGCTGCCGACGGCATGACCATGGTCGTCGTCACGCATGAGATGGCCTTTGCCCGAACCGTATCCGACCGCGTGGTCTTTATGGACAAGGGCGTGGTACTCGAGGACGCCGCGCCGGCCGAGCTCTTCGGCAATCCCAAGCACCAGCGCACTCGCGAGTTCCTCTCTCGCTATCTCGAGGACAAATAACCGGCGCAAACGCCTACGTTGCAGGGCCGCTCCCGTGGGGCGGCCTTTGTCGTCACAATCGAAAGGATGTCATGGCCGAGGTTTGGCGCTTCTTTGCGCATGAGGACGATTTTGCCGATATGGACGAGGCCGGCGCGTGCGAGCGCTTGGGCCGCGTGCTGTCGTTTCCGACCATCTCGAGCATGGATGCCGAGGCGGTGGACTGGCAGCCCTTCGACGACCTGCGCGCCTATATGCAGCAGGCCTGGCCGCGCGTGTTTGCGGCGGGCGAGGTCGAGCTTATCGACCACTCGCTGTTGGTGACGCTTGGCGGTTCCGACTCCGCCCTCAAACCCGTCATGCTCATGGGCCACATGGACGTGGTCCCCGTGGTGCCGGGTACCGAGGCCGACTGGACGCACGCCCCCTTTAGCGGACAGGTGGACGACACCTACATTTGGGGTCGCGGCGCTATCGACATGAAGGATCAGGTCGCAGGCATTCTCGAGGCGGTTGAGTATGCGTTGGCGCACGGCTGGGAGCACAAGCGTTCGCTGTTGCTCGCCTTTGGCCAGGACGAGGAAACCACGCAGTACGGCGCTGGAGCTATCGGCCGCGTGCTCGAGGAGCGCGGTGTTGAACTTGAATATCTGATCGACGAGGGTGACTACCGTATTGTTTCGGCTGCCGAGTACAACGCGGGCGAGGGTTGGCTCATGCACGCCGACCTGGCTGAGAAGGGTTATGCCGACATTGTGCTCAAGACAAAGAGCGCGGGTGGGCATTCTTCCAACCCCTACGGCGGCACGTCGCTCGAGGTGTTGAGCCGTGCCATCACCGCAATCTGCGATATCGAGTGGCCGACGCGCGTCACGGACCTGCTTGCCGCACAGCTCGTCGAGCTGGAGCTCTACACGGCCGACGAGATTGCTTCCAACAAGGACGCCATCGTGCGCGAGTGCCTCGCCAGCAAGAAGCTCTATCCGCTCGTGACCACCACCTGTGCACCGACCCAAATCGAGGGCGGTAGCACCGGTGCTAACGTGATGCCGCAGGATATGTGGGCCAATATCAATTTCCGCATGCTCGAGGGCACGAGTGTGGCCGATGTCGTGGCCTGCTGCCGCGTCGCCGTTGCCGAGGCGGGGCTCGCCGACCGTGTCGAGATCGAGCTCGGTCCTGGCAGCTCCGAACCCTCGCCGTCTCCGCGCATCGGCGGACCGGGACTCGAGACCGTCCGCGCCATCGCCGCCCGCTATTTCCGCGATCCAAAGGGGACGGAGGAAAACGGATCATCCGAGCCGTTGGCGATTGTTCCCTCGACCGTGATCGGCGCGACCGACGCTGCCAACTACCAGCACATTTGCTCCGAATGCATTCGTTTTTCGGCGTTTGTGGTCGACGATGACGAGTGCGACCGCGGCGTCCACGGCACCAACGAGCGCATCACCCGCCGC
>DBFVGT010000002.1:0-2802 GCA_048524725.1 Collinsella sp.
ATGGTGAGCGGGCTGGCGTCGAGCTCGGCGGTCCAGGCAGCCTTGGCCTCGGCGAGTTCAATCTCGGCAGCCTTCTGCTGCTCGGTGATCTCGGCGGCCTTGTTCATGTCGTCGCTCTCGGTGGCCTCCTGCGCGGCGGCCTTGAGCTCCTCTATGCGATGCTCGGCCTCGCGCACCGGCTCGGGCGCGCGATTCGCGGCGATGCGAGCGCGGGCACCGGCCTCGTCGATGAGGTCGATTGCCTTATCGGGCAGGAAGCGATCCTGGATGTAGCGGTTGGAGAGGTTCGCGGCGGCCTCGATGGCACCCTGCGTGTAACGCACGTGGTGGTGCTCCTCGTAGCGTGGCTTGAGCTCAGTCAGAATCTTGACGGTGTCCTCGACACTCGGCTCCTCGACATCGATGGTCTGGAAGCGACGCTCGAAGGCCGGGTCCTTGGTGAGGTACTTGCGGAATTCCTCGGCCGTGGTGGCGCCGATAATCTGGAAGGCACCGCGCGCGAGCACAGGCTTGAGCATGGAGCTCGCGTCGATGGAGCCCTCGGCAGAACCGGCACCGATGATGGTGTGCATCTCATCGATAAACAGGATGACGTCGTCGGCCTCGGTTGCCTCCTGGATCACGTTCTTGAGGCGCTCCTCGAACTCACCGCGATACTTGGCGCCCGCAACGAGACCCGGCAGGTCGAGCGTCCAGATATTCTGGTTCATGAGGTTCTCGGGCACGTTGCCGGCGGCGATCTGTTGGGCCAGACCCTCGACGATGGCCGTCTTGCCCACGCCGGGATCGCCCAGGATGAGCGGGTTGTTCTTGGTGCGGCGCGAAAGGATCTCCATCATACGCTGGACTTCCTTTTCGCGACCAATCACGGGGTCGAGCTCACCGTCGCGGGCCTTCTGCGTAAGGTTGGTCGCGAACTGCTTAAGCGTATCGGTACCACTCCCCTTTTGCTGAGAGGCATCCGAGCCGCTAAAGAACGGCAGGCCCGCACCGGGACGACCAGCACCGGCACCGGCGAGCGGACGCTTCTTGTCCTGGTCCTTGGCAGTGAGTTTCTCGATAGCCTTTTTGATGGAGGCGGACGACACACCCAGGCGCATGAGGATGTCCATGGCCATGCCGTTGCCCTCTTCGACGATGCCGATCAGCAAGTGCTCGGTCGACACGTAGGTCTGGTTGTTCTCACGCGCCACGCGGAATGAACGCTCCATCACGCTAATGACGAGCGGCGTAAAGGCGAGCTTGGCCGCCTCGGTCTCCTCACTGGGCTCGGGAACCGTGGTCTGGACCTCTTTGAGCGTGTCCATGATGTCATCGTAGGAGATGTCGAGCGAACGCAGCGCCTCGGCGGCAATGCCCTCGTCCTCCTTGGCGAGTGCGAGCAGCAGGTGCTCGGTACCCACCTTATTTGAGTGAAGATCGAGCGCTTCTTGCTTGGCCATGGACATGACCTTACGCGCGCGATCGGTAAAACGGTCTAACATGCTAGTTCCTCTTAGACGAGCTAGTTTTTTCAAACGCAAAGCGCCACTCGTGGCGGCGCTTTGGTCTCTTTACCCATATGGAGTATATGTTAACCGCTGGGGCCTTTTCCGCATGCAGCCATACGGCAACGTCTACAAAAAAGGAATTGCTCGGGTCCGTTTGGCGGTTTGGTTTTGAGCTGCTGTCTAGCAGGCGGGCTCGGCGTCCATGCTCTCGGCAACGTCATTGACGGCATCGGCAACGGGAGCGCCCGGCATGCGCACGAGCTCCATGTGCGGCTCGGCAAAGACCGTGCCCATGGGGAAGGCGCGGCGGAAGACAAAGCGAGCAACCGGACCGGCCACCAGCAGGTTCCAGGGCAGGGCCATGATAAAGTTGCGCGGAATGTTAACGAGCCACATCATCGGCAGCAGCTGCAGGTTGGCGAGCGGGCCGCCGGGCATGTGGAACAGGCCCTCGCACGCACCGTAGAGCGACATGATGATGACCATAGGAACGACCATGCAGGAGCTGACGGCGAGCGTCATGGCAAGCGGCGAGCTCTTGCCCGGCGTGACCAGGAATTTAAAGGCGAAGCCCTTAGCAAGGGGGCTGGCGACAAACCAGTCGCAGCACATGGCAAAAACGTAGGCAACGGGAAAGCCGAGCCACGCGGCGGCAACAACCTCGCCGTTGATGGTCCCATGCTGCAGGGCAACGTTGTAGATGCTCATCCAGAGCACCATGCAAAAGCACATGATAAAGGTGAACAGCAGGCTCTCTCGTTTGTTGATAGGCATAAAGGGCAAAATCCTTTCTGTGTTACGCCGCGGCACCACGCAACAAAAACGGGCGGGCAAGATGGAGCTGTTGGGACTTCATCTCGCCCGCCCGTGATACGCGCGTCTGCGACTACTTATGTGGTGGAACCAGCCTAGCACGAAAACCCCGCGCTTCGTAAGCGTTGAGTTTATGAAGATGCAGGGCACCAATAATCCCCGACCCCATAAGTTGCGGTGGAATACGGACTGTTTTGACCCTTTAAGCAGCAATTCAGTCCCTATTTCACCGCAACTCATTTGGTGCAAAGTAACCTGTCCCCCTTGCACCAATTAGCTGGTGTGGCGCCAGCGAGGGTCGGTGAGCGTACGCGCCACACCCAGGCCAACGGGCAAAAACGCCACGATGAGCACTGCGCGCACAAACCAGCCGAGCATATTGACCGTGTCGAAGGTGCACATGTAATACATCGAGCGATACAGATACAAGCCCGGCACCATAATGACAATCGATGGCACCGTGAGGGCGATACGTGGGTAGGTGAGCTTGATTTCGGCT
>DBFVGT010000003.1:0-4906 GCA_048524725.1 Collinsella sp.
GACCCATCGAAACACATCTCCACCGTTCCTTCAACTGGGAAAACGGCGCCCCCGGGCCCTGAGATGGGCCACGGGGGCGTTCGGCTAGGTGCGGGAACGGCCTATTTGCTCAATGTGTTCGGCTGAGATCGGAAATCAACCGGCAGTTTAGGAACGTCCCTAACTGTCGGCTAATCGTTGGGGCGCGCCTGTCCCTGGGGTATCATGGCTTGGTTGATATATCCGCATTTACGCGCCTTGTAGGAAGGGGCTGCGTCCATGGCTTTTGAGCCCGCTCAACATAGCTTTATCACGCTCGAGGGCGTCGATGGCGCCGGCAAGTCCACGCAGGCGCGCCTGCTTGCCCGCGCGCTCGAACTCGCTGGCCACCAGGTTGTGAGCCTGCGCGAGCCGGGCGGTACCGCCATCAGCGAAAAGATCCGTGCTCTGCTGCTCGACCCCGCCAATACAGCGATGGGCGACACCTGCGAGTTGTTGCTCTACGAGGCGGCACGCGCTCAGTTGGTGCACGAGGTCATCGCGCCCGCCCTTGCTGCCGGCAAGGTAGTCCTGTGCGACCGCTTCTACGATTCCACAACCTGCTACCAGGCGTTTGCCGATGGCCTCGATCGCCAGATAGTGCGCGACGCCAACAACCTGGCCGTCGCGGGTACGCACCCGGCGCTCACGCTCGTCTATCACATCACGCCCGAGCAGGCGGCGCTGCGTATGGCCGCCCGTGGTGCGGCAGATCGCATGGAGGCCAAGGGCATGGCCTTCCAAGAGCGTGTCTACCAGGGATTTTGCGCCATTGCCGCCGAGGAGCCAAACCGCGTAAAGCTCATCGACGCCACCGCGTCCATCGAGGACGTCTTCGCGCAGACGGTCGAGCAGGTTCGCGCCTACGGCCTCGACATTTCCCAGGACGCCGTCACCGCCGCGCTTGCCCAGGAGGCCGAGTAACATGGCCCCCGCTCAGGCAAGCCTGCTGGCCAAGCTCGACACCCAAGAGCGCGTGCGCGACTTTTTGACCAATGCCGTCGCTAGCGGTCGCGCATCGCACGCCTACCTGTTTTTGGGCGCGCCCGGCGCGGGCAAGCTCGACGCCGCGTGGGCGCTTGCCCAAGCCTTCCTGTGCGAGCAGGACGGCTGCGGCGCATGCGACAGCTGCGTGCGCGTTGCTCGGCATACGCATCCCGACGTGCACTATTACACGCCCGAGAGCGCCACGGGTTACCTCATTGCCCAGACCCGCGAGCTGCTCGATGACGTGCCGCTGGCGCCCATCCGTTCCAAGGCCAAGGTCTACATCATCGACCGTGCCGAGCAACTGCGTGCCAACACCGCCAACGCACTGCTCAAAACGCTCGAGGAGCCGCCCGAGGGCGTCATGTTCATCCTGTTGGGTACCTCGGCAGACGTGATGCTGCCCACCATCGTGAGCCGCTGCCAGTGTGTGCCGTTTCGGCTGGTGTCTCCCACCGTGGCCGCGCAGGCCGTGAGCCGCGCCACCGGGCAGGATCCCGCGCGCTGCCGCATGGCCGTCGCCGTGGCGGGAAGCCCCACGCGTGGTATCGAGTTCCTCAAGAGCGCCGAGCGCCAGGACGCCCGTCGCCAGATGATCCGTGCCATCGACTCACTCATTGCCGCCGACGAGGCCGACGTGCTCAGTCGCGCCAAGTCGCTCATCGTCGCCGTCAAGGCGCCGCTCGCCGAGGTCAAGTCCACGCAGGAAAAGGTACTCGAGCAAAACGCCGACTACCTGTCGCGTGGAGCATTGAAGCAGCTTGAGGACCGCAACAAGCGCGAACTCAACGCGCGCGAGCGTTCGGGTATCATGGAAGCGCTGGCGAGCGCGCGGACGCTCATGCGCGACGTGCTGCTGACACTTCAGGACGAGGCAGCCGACGTGGTGAACGAGGACGTGCGCGACACGATCGGTCGGCTTGCCGCCGCGACCAATGTTGCGGGTGCCACCCAGGCGCTCGAGGCGGTCGCGACCGCCGAGCGCAACATCGCCAGAAACGTTACTCCCCAGCTGGCCATCGAGGTCATGCTGTTCGATATCAGGAAGGCACTGAAATGCCGTTAGTCGTACCCGTTAAGTTTACCTACGCCTCGCGCGACCTGTGGTTTGACCCGCAGGACCTGGATATCCTCGAGGCCGATTACGCTATTTGCTCCACCGAGCGCGGAACCGAGATCGGCCTGGTCACGGCTGATCCCTTCGAGGTACCGCAAGACGAGATCGGTCAGCCGCTCAAGCCCGTGCTGCGTGTGGCGAGCGACATCGACCTGCAGCTTGCCGACGACCTGGCCATCCAGGGTGACGAGGCCATGGTCGATTTCCGCCGTCTGGTCAAAGAGCTCGACCTCGAGATGAAGCCGGTCGGCGTCGAGTACCTGTTTGGCGGCGAGAAGGCCGTGTTCTACTTTGCCGCCGAGGAGCGCGTCGATTTTCGCCAGCTCGTCAAGGATCTGTCCTCGACGCTGCACATTCGCGTCGACATGCGCCAGATCGGCGTGCGCGACGAGACCCGCCTGGTGGGCGGCTATGCCCAGTGCGGCCAGGAGCTCTGTTGCACGCGCTTTGGCGGACAGTTTGAGCCCGTCTCGATCCGCATGGCAAAAGAGCAGGACCTGCCGCTCAATTCCTCCAAGATCAGCGGCGTGTGCGGCCGCCTGATGTGCTGCCTGCGCTACGAGTTCGAGGCCTACAAGGACTTTAAGAGCCGCGCGCCCAAAAAGAAGACGCTTATCGATACGCCGCTCGGCAAGGCGCGTATTCAGGAATATGACACGCCGCGCGAGCAGCTGGTGCTGCGCCTGGAGAACGGCAAGGTCTTTAAGGTCAACCTGGCCGATATGACGTGCTCGGAGGGCTGCAAGAAGAAGGCTGCCGAGCAGGGCTGCAATTGCCGCCCCGACTGCGTGACGCGCGATGTGCTCGAGCGCATCGAGTCGCCCGAGATGCGCCTGGCGCTCATGGAACTCGATCGCGAGAACGGCGTCGACGTGGGCGATGGCCTGTCGAGTGCCGACCGTCTGGCCGGTACGTCGATGCCCAAGCGCCGTCGTCGCGATGCTGAATCCGATGCCCGTGCCGGTCAGGGGCAGGGCGAGGGTCGTGGCCGCGGAAAGGGCCGTGGCAATGCCGCAACGCCTGAGGCCGAGGAGGCCGCTGGCGGCCGTCGCCGCCGCAAGCGTGCGGGCTCTGCCGATGCCGGCGAGGCCGCAGCCGCCGGCAAGAACGGCGCTCGCGAGCGCGAGGTTCAACAGCCCCAGCAGCAGAATCGCGGCGGTGGCATGAATCCCACGCGCCGTCGTCGCCGTCATCTGTCGAGCGAGGAGCGCGAGGACGCCTTCCGCGCCGCAGCTGCTCGCGAGGCTGGTGCCGCTTCCAAGGGTCCCTCGGCCTCCGATGCGCCTGTCGACAAGGGCGGCAAGTCACGTGGCGAGGAGGAGCGCGCGCCGCGTCCGCGCCGTCGCCATTCCTCGGGCGCACAGCAGAAGCCTTCAGTGCCCTCCGTGGCCGATCAGGTCTCGGATGGCGAGGTCAAGGTCACGCGCCGTCGTCCCGGAGATGGCGGGGGAGCTGCTGCCAAGGCTTCGCGTGGCGCCGCTCGCGACGAGCGCGAGCCGCGCGAGGATCGCGGCGGCGAGGGCTCGGCCGACCAGGGTCAAAAGCGCCGTCGCCGTCGCCGTTCCCGCAAGCCGCGCCAGGATGGTGGCGAGGGCTCGGCCCCGTCTTCGTCTGCACCACAACCGCCCGCCGGCGAATAACGCCCGCGAGCGGATTTAGCTCGCCTTGCCCCGAGCGCATCGGGGTATCATAGCGCTGAATCAACAACCCTCCCTGCGACCGAACGTAGGGAGGGTTGTGTCTTGAAGAGCCATCTGAACATATTGAACCGTCTGCAGGGTGCCAGCGCCCTACCGTTTGCGGACGAATTGCTACCGTTTGCCGAGCGGGTGGCACGCGAGGCGCTCGAGGCATTGTCGCCAACACGATGTGCCGGCTGCGAGCGCGCCGGTGCGCTTATTTCCCAAGACTGCCTGGCTGCGCTCACGCTCATCGACCCACGTCATAGCTGCACCCGATGCGGCGCCCCGTTTGGGGATTTGCTGTGCACTGAATGTTCGGTCGAGGGCACGTCCTCGGCAATGTCGGAGGCGCTCGACCGCTGCCTGGCGTGCGCCGTCTACGCGCATCCGCTGCCGCGCATCATTAAAGCGTACAAGGATGCGGGCGAGCGACGTCTGGCTCCGTATCTGGCGGAGCTGCTTTACGACACCGCCCTGCATGCCCAGGTCGTAGCGCCCGAACGCTTAGGAGGTGTGCTGTCCGGTGCGGATGCGGTGGTGTTTGTGCCTGCGACGGCGGCAGCGTTTCGGCGGCGTGGTTTTGATCATATGGAGGCTATTGCGCGCCCATTTTGCGAGCTGTCGGGTGTTCCCCTGCTCGATGCTCTCGTCAAGTACGGGCATGGCGACCAGCGCGAACTCGGTCGTGAGGAGCGCCGCGAGCGTGCCCAAGGCATGTACGAGACGGTTGAGGACGTGCACGGCCGCCGCCTGCTGCTGATCGATGACGTTATCACCACGGGCGCGACGATGGCCACGGCTTCGGCGGAACTCAAGCGCGCCGGCGCTGCGGCAGTCGATGGCATTGCTATCGCACGTGTTTGGTAGGGGTGGTTTTGTGGCAGTGAAGATTGAGCGGCGCAACGAGCCGACAGGCGAACAGCTAGCGGCTTCCGTAATCCTAACAGGTGCCTCGGCGCTTCGCATGATGCGCGCCGAGCGCCGGCAGATGGGCTATATCAGCTGGAAGGACCTTAATCCCGATGAAGAGCGCCGTGTGCTGCGCACGTCGTCGCCCTCGACCGAGGATATCTATCTTCCTGACTTGGTGCGAATTGGAGCC
>DBFVGT010000004.1:0-11069 GCA_048524725.1 Collinsella sp.
TAGGCCTCCATCTCGGCGAGTTCCTCCTTGGAGAAGCCGCAGGCAAAGACGACGGCAGCGGCGATGACAAAGGAGATTGCCATACCAACGATAGCCCAGACGGTGTTCATCTGGCCACCCTGCAGGTAGTTGGTGAAGACCAGGAAGTTGGAGGCACCGCCTGCGAGGTAATAGGTAACACCCATGAGGCCGGAGAACACAGCGCCGATAGCACCGCCGATGAACATGCCAAACATGGTGCGACGGAAGCGCATGAGGATGCCGAAGAGCGCGGGCTCGGTGACGCCGCCGGCGATGGCGGAGATGACGTAGCCCAGGGCGAGACTCTTCTCGTCAGCGTTCTTCATCTTGAGGAAGGCACCGAAGGCGCAGCCCCAGACAGCGGCCATAGCGCAGTTGGTGGAAACGAAGACGAAGGGATCGTAACCGGCAGCGATGATCTGAACCTGGGCGAGCAGGATGACGGGCATGTGCATGCCGCAGACCACGAAGAGCTGCCAGAAGGCGCCGAGGATGGCCATGACGATCAGGATGCCGATGCCGCCAAGGTCAGCAAGGCCGAAGAGGGCGTTGGCGATCAGCGTACCGATCTCGTTGCCGATCGGAGCGAGGACGATGAAGGCAATGGGGATCGTGACGATCATGGTGCAGAACGGCGTGAAGACCGTGGACAGCACGTCGGGCATAACCTTCTTAAAGAACTTCTCGATGAAGTACAGGACGGGCACCGAAAGGATGATCGGCAGGACGGACTGCTGGTAGTTGGCAGCGGCGATCTGGATGCCGTAGACGGAGATGATTCCGCCGCCCTCCTGGGTGGCGACGCTCACCACGGAAGGAGCCATGAGGGCGCCACCGAGCAGCATGCCGAGCACGGGGCTGGCGCCGAGCTTCTTAGCCGCAGCATAGCCCAGATAGATGGGGATAAACGTGAACGTTGCCTCGTACAGCGTGGTGTAGAGGAAGGTGTAGGTCGGGTCGTCGGCCGAGAGCACACCAAGCATGGTGGGACCGAGGACCGCGGCGATGGTGCGGAACAGACCGCCAGCCATGAGCAGCGGGATGAGCTGGGTCATGGAGCCGGACAGGTAGTCGAGGATGATGTTCGGCAGGTTCTTGAGCTCGAACTTCTCCTTGGGCGCGTCGAGGTTCTCGTTAACGGCCTCGCCCTGCTTGACGCCGGAGATGGCGACGAACTCGGCGAGCACCTTGGGCACGTTCTGGCCGATGATGACCTGGAGCTGGCTGCCGGCGAACTGGCAACCCAGAACACCCTTGACCTTCTTGATCTTCTCCACGTCGGCCTTGCTGTTATCCCTGAGCGTCAGACGCAGGCGCGTCATGCAGTTGGTGGCAACGGAAACATTCTCCGCGCCGCCCACGAGCTCGAGGACATCGGTGGCAATCTGCTTGTTATCTACTGCCATGGGACCCCTCCCCATATCTTCGTGTGCCAGCCCCCTTGGGCTTAGGCACGCCTTTGGCCCGGCGACTATAACCCCTTACGGTTGCCGGACCCTTGGATACGCTGTCGTAAACAAAGTGTTTACTGAACGTTTACGGGCTTTAGTTTACACGGAGCGCCTCATTTGTGGCAATTTTACCGTGCAGAGTCCGGCGAACGGTAGGAAATCGGGGGTGAACGTATTCCAATGGCGGGAGATGGTCTCTTTGACTGTCTATTGATATATGGCTCTTTACGTGGGCTTTTATTTTGATAAACACCTCTATGACCTGTTAACTCATCAACAGAAGCCCTGCTAGAAGCTAGTAAACATATGTTTAGTGTTCATGGCGTGTTCAATTTTGCCGTTTACCGAGTTTATCAGCTTGTTCTGCAATTCTGGATTAAACTAAACATGTTTAGATTGTATTGCCGCTTTTGTTTCCCACTAGCGGCGCAAGGGAGGCAGCTCATGGAACTCAAATTGTGTACCTACGCAACCGTCACCACCTTGGGCGACTTTGGCCCCTGGATCAGCAAGGTCGTACTCGACCTGCCCTGCACCGTGCGCGCCAACGACATCGACGCGAACACCTTCCATATATATGTAGAGCGTCACGAGCGCTCGGGCGAGGTTCTGATGCGCAAGGAGCGCGGCGCCGACCATGCCGCGCCCTCCGTGGGTTACATCGACATTCTCGCCGCATATCCGTGCGACGAGAACGGACGTAAGCTCGCCGTGGGCACCCATGTGGCGCTCGAGGTCGCCGAGCAGCGCCTGACCAAGACCATCGAAGGCGGCGTCATGGGCTCGCGCATGCTCGATGACCAGCTGCGCATCACGCAGCTTGCGGCGCTCCCGGGCGAGGACGGCGACGATTCTACCGCAGGTCTCGTCTTCGACCGCAGCCGCGGCGACATCTGCCCCGCACTCAAGGGCTGGCACAACGCCGTGCAGCAGACGCCCGTCGACGGCATCGCACTCGAGTACGGCTATTTTGAGCCGAGCTTTGAGCCCGCTGACTCCGCGCTCTTCAACCCGTTTGCGCCTGAGGACACGCCCGCCGTCGAGAAGGCACCGCTGATCGTGTACCTGCACGGCGCCGGCGAGGGCAAGGGCGCCACGCAGGGCGAGGGCGCGACGCGTGCCTACACCGGCAACCGCGTGACAGCGCTCTCGCAAAAGCAGATCCAGCGCTACTTTGGCGGCTTTGCCTGGGTGCTCGTGCCGCAATCGCCCACGTTTTGGATGGACAACGGCGTCGAGCAACTCGGCCGCTCCAACCAGAGCATCTACTCCCCCGTACTCAAAGCGCTCATCGATGAGTTTGTCGCCGAGCATGCCGACCGCATCGACACCGATCGCATCGTGGTCGCCGGCCTTTCCAACGGCGGCTTTATGACCCTGCGCCTGTGCGCCGACTACCCCGATTTCTTCGCCGCAGGCCTTCCCTGCTGCGCGCCGTGGTACAACGCCACGGACGAGGACGTGGCCGCACTCTCCAAGACGCCGCTGTGGTTTACGCACTCCAAGGGCGACGAGCTCGTGTGCCCGCAGCAGACGGTGCTGCCGCTCACGGCGCGCCTGCGTGATGCCGGCGCCAACGTGCACCTCACCTACTTTAGCCATGTCGAGGACCTGACCGGCGTGTACCGCGAGGCCGACGGCTCGGCCAAAAAGATATTCAACCACGGCGTGTGGATCCACCAGTTCAACGACCTGTGTTATCAAGATTTCGACGGGGGCAACGTACTCATCGACGGCGAGCCGGTGGGCTGCTGGGAGTGGTCGGCCAGGGTTTCGAGATAGCCATCCCATCGGGGGCCCTGCCCTTTAGTTTTGTGAACGTCCTCGCGCATGGGCCCGTTCATCCTGCTCCTTCGGAGCATCGGATAAACGGGCCCGCGCTGCGGAATGTTCACAAAACTAAAGGGCAGAGCCCCCTACGTTAACGTTGTTCGAAACGCTGGCCGAGCGCTTCCAGCGAGCCGCTGGGTCGGTGGCGATGGGGGCGTGGGTCCCGTCTTGCCTTGCGCGTAACTTGCTGAAAGATTCTTGGTTGGAGCTGTTCTTGTGTCTCGGAATTTAACTCGAGTGATTGTTACTACCGATATGGAAGTCGACGATATGAACTCTCTGGTTCATTTGGCTCTGTATCTCAATGTGCTCGATGTGCAGGCTGTGGTGTACACGGCTTCGCAATATCACTTTCTTGGCGATGGTGTCCATACGCTGGGCGAGGTGAATCCGCATTGGCGGACCAAAGGCGTGCGCTCCTATACCTGGGACGTCGTTCCGCACGAGCCCGACCCCGAAGCTGGCTCGCTCATGGAGTACCGCCCATTCCCCGAGGGTTGGATCGAAAGCCTGTGGAGCAACGAGTATGCCCAGGCCTGGCCGCAGCTCAACGCTAACGCCGCTGCCGCCGGCGAGCCGTCCTTCCCCACGCCCGCTCGGATGATCGAGCGCACCTATATGGGCAACGCCGCCTTCGAGGGCGACGTGCGCGAGGAAACGCCCGGTTCGCGCGTCATCGCCGACGCCATCATGGATGACGACCCCCGCACGCTGTGGCTGCTCAGCTGGGGCGGTATGAACACTATCGTTCGCGCCCTCATGTCCATCGCCGAACAATGGCAGAACACACCCGAGTGGCCCGCCGTGCGGCAGCGGATCTATCAGAAGGTGCGCGTGATGGGGGTTGCCAATGGCGTAGGCCAGGACAACTCATGGCTCGACCATGGGCGCGAGCTCTTTCCCGAGCTCGTCTTTTGGTGTGTGCCCTATAGGTATGGCGGCTATGTCGACGCCAAGACGGCTCAGCCCGATACGCTGCGGCTGTTTAAGGCTCCTTGGCCCGAGCAGAATCTCACCCATGGCAACGGCCCCCTCATGGCGCGCTATATGCTCTATGGTGATGGCAAGGTCTACGAAAACGAGCCCGAGCGCTTTCAGTTTGGCAAGCATGCCTGTCTGGATTGGGGCCTGGAGGGCATGCCCGCGATGCAGTTTGAGCGCGGCGACTTTATGGCCGAAGGCGACAGCATGACCTATATTCCGCTGCTGCCGTTTGGCCTGCGCGGTATCGACGACCCCGACTTCGATACGCTACTCGGCCGCATGTTTCATGATGGGCGCCCCAATGCAGGCGCACCCACCGATTTTGCCGCCATCAGCACGCCTGCAGACGACAACCCCAATCCCTTCCTGCGCGCCTATCAGGAAGACTTTGCCGCCCGCGCGCAATGGTGCGCCCATGATCCGGCAGCTTGCTCGCATCCGGCGCATGTTGTCGAGGTTGCGGCCGATCGCAGCGCCATAGCCGGCGAACGCGTCGCCCTTGCAGCGACCATCGTCGACCCCGACGACAAGGGCTTCGATGCGCATTGGGATGTCGCCGTGGGCCCGTCGAGCTATGCGGGCGCCCAAGATCTGTCGCTTTGGCAAGAATGCACGGTGGACACCGCCTTCATCGTGCCCGCCGACGCACGGCCCGGTGACCGTTTTGTGCTCACCCTCACCGTGCAGACACGCGCCGAGCGCCCCTGCAGCCGCTACGCCCAGGTCGCCATCACCGTCGCTTAGCAACCGGCGGCCTACATTCGGCAAGGAGTGTCCCCAGGTGCCGGCACAAAAGGAACGTCCCCAAGTGCCAAAATGACAAGAGTGGATAATCGCCCACTTTGAGCCCGCAAACAGACCAAAAACGGGAGATTATCCACTCTCATTCTGACTACTCATTTAAGTCTGTCCCCAATGACTACCTGGAGCAAGACGACGCCGCAGGTAGAGGACGGACAGCGAGCGAGCGCCAGAGCGAACAAATTGGCATGAAAAGAGGACGGCATAGACCTTCTGGTCATGCCGTCCTCTTTGAATGACAAGTTGTTCGCTCTGGCGCCCGCGCAGCGTCGGCCGGTTACGGCGTTTGGTAAAACGCCGTAACCTACTTAACTCCGTACTGCTCGTAGTAGGCGTCGATGGCGGCCTTGAGCTCGTCGTCGATGACGACCTTGCCGTCGATCTCGTGGTTGTAGAGGGTCTCAACGACCTCGGCCATAGAAACGATGCTCGCGACGGGGAAACCGTACTTGGCCTCGATCTCCTTCTGTGCGGTGGTCACACCGCCCTTGCCGACCTCCATGCGGTTGAGCGAGACGATAAGGCCCTTAATCTCGACATCGGCCGCAGCCATGACCTTGGGATAGGTCTCGTCGATGGACTTGCCGGAGGTGGTCACGTCCTCGACCATCACCACGCGGTCGCCATCTTGGGGCTCATAGCCCAGCAGGTTGCCCTTGTCGGCACCGTGGTCCTTGGCCTCCTTGCGGTCGCAGCAGTACTTGACCTCCTTGCCGTACAGCTCGTGGTAGGCAATCGCGGTCACGACGGCCAGCGGAATGCCCTTGTAGGCCGGCCCAAACAGCACGTCAAAGTCGTCGCCAAAGTTATCGTGGATGGCCTGGGCATAATACTCGCCCAGCTTCTTGAGCTGATAGCCCGTCACGTAAGCGCCGGCGTTCATAAAGAACGGGGACTGACGGCCACTCTTGAGCGTAAAGCTGCCGAACTTAAGAACGTCGGACTCGACCATGAACTTGATGAACTCTTGCTTGTAAGCCTCCATGCGGGCTCCTCTCGTAATCGCGTACGTGCCTTCCAGTTTAGCGCAGGCAGGGCGTCGATGCGGGTGCGCTTTGAGGCCACGGCATTCTGTAAAGGCTTTGTCAGAGGCAATGGTTTTCCGAACAATGGGGTTGACACGGCAAACCCCCTCATCAAAAATACGGGCGGATCGAAACGGGTACGGGATACCCGAAGCGCGCTGCGCCCGGCCTTAAGGAGGTGTGCCATGGAAGGCAGTCATAGTCGAAAAACCTGCATGTCGCCCTCGGCACGCCGCAAGGACTCCGCACACGCATAAACGCCACTATCCGATCGTCAAAACCACCACAAAGGCGCCTGTCCCCTTTGTGGTGGTTCGCGAGCTTGACGTGAGCGACATCTAGGTTTTTTGCAACTCAATACGACACGTACGCTAACTCCCTTCAACAAGGAGGACCCTATGCTGATGCTCAAAACCGCCACGGTACTCGAAGCTATCTCCAAGCGCCGCCGCACGGCGCGCCCTGCCGCTCATGCCGGCATTTCCAAGAACACCATATTCGCCGCCACCCATAGCGCCGAGGACGCCCTCGTGCTGCTCGACGCCACAGCCGACGGCCTCACTGCCGAGCACGCCGCCGAGCGCCTGAGCGCCATCGGCCCCAACACCATCGAGGCGGCAACCAAGACGCTCGCGCGCCGCATCGCCGACGCGTTCATCGACCCCTTCGCCGGCATCCTCGCCGCGCTCGCGCTGGTCTCGCTCTACATCGACGTGCTCGCCGTGCCCGAGCCCCAGCGCGACCCCTCCACGGTCATCGTCATCGGCATCATGCTGCTGGTATCGGGCGGCATGAAGTTTATCCAGGAAGCCCGCAGCGGCAATGCCGCCGAGGCCCTCAAGGACCTGGTCTCCAACACCTGCTGTGCCCTGCGCGACGGCGAGCGCATCGAAATCCCCTTCGATGAGCTCGTCCCCGGCGATGTGATCCGCCTCTCTGCCGGCGATATGGTGCCGGCCGATGCCCGCATCATCACCGCGCGCGACCTGTTTGTGATCGAGTCCGCACTCACCGGCGAGAGCGAGGCCGTCGAGAAGACTGCTGCCATCACCGTCGTCGAGGGCGCCAACAGCTCCGCACTGCCGCTCTCTGCCTGCAAGAACATCGTCTTTACCGGCACCTCCGTGCAAAACGGCTCCGCCATGGCGCTTGTCGTTGCCACCGGCTCGAACACCTACCTGGGCGGCATCGCCAAGATGCTCAACGGGCGCGCCGAGAAGAGCGCGTTTGACCGCGGCGTCTCGAGCGTCTCCATGTTGCTCGTGCGCCTCATGCTCGTTATGGCGCCGGCCGTCTTTGCCATCAACGCCGCCACCAAGGGCGACGTCATCGACGCGCTGCTGTTCGCCACGAGCGTAGCCGTGGGCATCACGCCGCAGATGCTTCCCGTCATCGTGACCACGAGCCTGTCGCAGGGCGCCAAGGACCTCGCCCGTCGCCAGGTTATCGTCAAGGAGCTGCCGGCGATCCAAAACCTGGGCGCCATGGACGTCCTGTGCTGCGACAAGACCGGCACCCTCACCGAAGACCGCATCGTGCTCGAGCGCTACCTCAACACCGACGGCGACGAGGACGCACGCGTGCTGCGCCATGCGTTTTTGAACAGCTTCTTCCAGACCGGCCTCAAGAACCTTATCGACCTGGCCGTCATCGACCGCGCCGACGTGACGCCCTCGACCGTCGTGCCCGATTCCATGCTGGGCCAGAGCCTGCGCGACCGCTACACCAAGGTCGACGAGGTGCCCTTCGATTTCTCGCGCCGTCGCCTGAGCGTAGTTGTCGCCGATGCCCAGGGCAAAACCCAGATGGTTACCAAGGGAGCTGCCGAGGAAATGCTCGAGATCTGCTCCTTTGTCGAGGTCGATGGTGCCGCCCAGCCGCTTACCAAAGATAAGCTCACCCAGATTCGCAAGCAGGTAGCCGGGCTCAACGCCGAGGGCCTGCGCGTGATTGCCGTGGCGCAGAAGACCAATCCACGCTGCGTGGGCGAGTTTGGCATCGCCGACGAGTGCGACATGGTGCTGATGGGCTTTTTGGCCTTCCTCGATCCGCCCAAAGCAAGTGCTGCGGGCGCCGTCGCCACCCTCGAGGCCAAGGGCGTGGCCGTTAAGGTCCTGACCGGCGACAATGACCGTGTCGCCGCCACCGTCTGCGAGCAGATCGGCATCGACGCGAGCAACGTCTTGCTGGGCTCCGAGATCGATGCGCTCGACGACGCCGAGCTTGCCGAGCGCGCCGAGAACACCCACCTCTTCGCCAAGCTCTCGCCGCTGCAGAAGGCGCGCCTGGTGCGCGTCATGCGCGAGCTGCTCGGCCACACCGTGGGCTTTATGGGCGACGGCATCAACGACGCCGCCGCCATGCGCGCGAGCGACTGCGGCATCTCGGTCGACTCCGCCGTCGACATCGCCAAGGAATCCGCCGACATCATCTTGCTCCAGAAGGACCTGGGCGTGCTCGAGCGCGGCATCATCGAAGGCCGCCGCACCTACGGCAACCTGCTCAAGTACCTCAAGACCACGGTGAGCTCAAACTTTGGTAACGTGCTGTCCGTGACCGTCGCGAGCCTGTTCTTGCCGTTTTTGCCCATGAGCGCCCTGCAGCTGGTGCTGCTGTCGCTGGTCTACGAGATCGTGTGCATCGCGCTGCCGTGGGACACCGTCGACGACGCCTGGACCGCCCGCCCGCGCGCCTGGAACGCCGCGTCCATCAAGGGCTTTATGCTCGAGCTGGGCCCTGTGAGCTCGCTGTTTGACATTGTGACCTTCGCCGCGCTCTTCTTTGTGGTGTGCCCTGCCGCCGTGGGCGCAAGCTGGGCAGAGCTTGCCGTCGCGGGCAACGTCGCAGGCATGGCAACCTTTACGGCGCTCTTCCAGAGCGGTTGGTTTGTCGAGTCCATGTGGTCGCAGACGCTCGTGGTCCACATGCTGCGCTCCCCGCGCCTGCCGAGCCCGCGCGACCATGCCGCACCGGCACTGTGCGCCCTCACCGTGCTGGGCCTGGCGCTCGTCACCTGGCTGCCGGCAAGCCCCATCGCCGATGCACTCGGTCTCATGACGCTGCCGACGAGCTTCTTTGTGCTGCTTATCGGCATCGTCGCCGCCTACATCGCACTCACCCAGCTGGCTAAGCACCGCTACATCACCCGCCGCGGCGAGCTGCTGTAGTGCCGCAGGTACCATCGTCAAGAATGCTTGGGCCGCTACGACCTGTCCCTGCTGGCCGCAGCGGCCCAAAACAGCTAAAAATGCCCCGTCCCAAATGAGCTAGTCATTTGGCGTCCAAGACCAGAAGAAATTGATAAGGGCCACGCGCGACTCGGCACCGGTCTTTTTATTGATCGAGGCGATATGGCGGTAGAGCGTGGAGCGCGAAAGGAAGAGCTTTGCGGCGATGTCCTGAACGCTCTCGTGCGATGCGACCAACGCCTCCAAAATATCGCGCTCGCGCTCTGTAAGCTCAAAGGCGGCGACAAAGGCATCGAGCCGCTCGCCGAGCGTGAGCTCCGGAACCTCCGCGAAATCGGGCTCGCTCTGAGCAGACGCGCGGTCCGCACCAAGATCATCGGCAGCAAACGCCAGCTCGCCGGGCGCCGCAGCGTCATCGGCCCGATGCCCAGACTGCCCCAGCAGCGAAATCGCAATGCCCACAAACAGCACGAGCACCGCACTCACCGCCAGCAGCACGTTCTGGCTCGAGACAATCGCCACCGCCGGCGCCGTCACGAGCATCGCGCAAACGTTGCTGATGACACGACCCATGCACGGCCACAGATACGACCAGTGCGCATAAACCGAAATGGCAGCAAATTTCGTCGTGAAAAACACCACGAAGAAGCCCGAACCCAGATAGAAAATCGCCATGGCCGCAAGCGCATTGCCGCCATTGCCGTCGATGAGCAAGACAAAGAACGAAAGCGTGGACAACATGGCAGTGCAAGTCATGGTGATGTTCATATACGAACGACCGTGCAGGTCAAATAGGGCGCCGGCGACTAGAGCGCTCACGCCCATCAGCAAGCGCGGCCAATCGCCCAAGTCGATGGCCCCGGCGGCGTGCGAGGTCGTGAGCCCCGCATTGAGGGCGGCAAACACGCCAGCAAGACAGGCGGTTGCGACCGTCAAACGCACCACGGCGCGCCGAAAAGCCGCCGTTGACTCGGGATCGTCTTGCCATTTGGCGCCAAATTCCGACGCATCCACCGAAAGCTCGGCGATATCGGACTCGCGCCCAGGCTCAGATTCACCGCGCAGCTTGGCACGACGAGCGTCGTGGAGCAGCACCACCTGCACAACCGCACAGGCAACAAGAACAAACTGTTGCGGAATCCCCGCGGGCATCACCATATGGTTGAGCACCTGCACCAGAACGCCCAGGGCATACGAAAGCGCCGCCGCGCGCGCCAAATACGGCGTCCGTGCAAAGCGTCGCGCAAAGTTGGCATGGGCGGTCGATCCGCAGTAGCCCAGCGTGCAGCACGCTATCAAACCGCCGGCGATTACCACCTCAAACCGAACAGCCATAATCAGCAGCAGCAATGCCGATACCAGCAGCACGCCCGTGACGTCGCTCGTCGTATCGATCGCATGGGGGCGGCGGTAGTACAGAAGGGGGCGCACAAGAAAGCCGATCACGCTCGCACCGACGATGAAGCTCTCGTAGACAACGACCTCGCTCGGCGGCACAAACTCGGCAACGCGCACGTCAAAAAGATACTCGCCAGCCAAATACGTAAAATAGAACAGCGCCAGGCATATAATCTCCCGAATGCCCCGACGCAGGTATGCGGCTGTGTCTCCCATGCCTCTCATGAATCCCCCCATTACAGTCTGAAATAGGCCATCGATAAATTTCGATGGCGAGCATTCGGCGCATTGCCTACGATACGGGCAAGCCCCGAGGGGCCGCCGATCGGGCGCCTCCGGATGGCCGTCTGCCCCTGCCCCGTAGAGGGCCC
>DBFVGT010000005.1:0-14429 GCA_048524725.1 Collinsella sp.
CGCGTGGCCCTGTGCAAGCTGCTGCTCGAGGCTCCCGACCTGCTGCTGCTCGACGAGCCCACGAACCACCTGGACGCCGAGTCGATCCTGTGGCTCGAGCACTTCCTGCACAACTACCAGGGCGCGGTGCTTGCCGTCACACACGATCGCTACTTCCTGGATAACGTTGCCGAGTGGATCTGCGAGGTCGACCGCGGTCACCTTTATCCCTACAAGGGCAATTACTCCACGTATCTGGAGACCAAGGCCGCGCGTATCGAGGCCCAGGGCAACCGTGACGCCAAGCTCGCCAAGCGCATGGAGGCCGAGCTCGAGTGGGTACGCAGCTCGCCCAAGGCTCGCCAGGCCAAGAACAAGGCCCGTCTGGCTCGCTACGAGGAGATGGAGGCCGAGGCCCGCGCAAGCCAGAAGCTCGACTGGACCGACATCCGCATCCCTGTGGGCCCGCGTCTGGGCAACAAGGTGCTCGAGGCCCATCACCTGCACAAGGAGTTCGATGGCCGCGTGCTCATCGATGACCTTTCGTTCACCCTGCCGCGCAACGGCATTGTGGGCGTTATCGGCCCCAACGGTGTCGGTAAGACCACGCTGTTCAAGACGATTGTGGGCCTGGAGCCGCTGACTTCGGGCGAGCTCGAGGTGGGCGAGACCGTCAAGATTTCTTACGTCGACCAGAACCGTTCCGGCATCGACCCCGACAAGAACCTGTGGGAGGTCGTCTCGGATGGCCTGGACCACATGATGGTCGGCGAGACCGAGGTTCCGAGCCGCGCTTATGTGGCGAGCTTTGGCTTTAAGGGCCAGGACCAGCAGAAGCGCGCTGGCGTACTCTCCGGTGGCGAGCGCAACCGTCTGAACTTGGCGCTTACGCTCAAGCAGGGCGGCAACCTGCTGCTCCTCGACGAGCCCACGAACGACCTCGACGTCGAGACGCTGTCCTCGCTCGAAGCGGCGCTGCTCGAGTTCCCGGGCTGCTCGGTGGTCATCAGCCACGACCGTATGTTCCTGGACCGCGTCGCCACGCACATTCTGGCGTGGGAGGGCACCGACGAGAATCCGGGCAACTGGTATTGGTTCGAGGGCAACTTTGAGGCCTATCAGGCCAACCGCATCGAGCGTCTGGGCGAGGACGCAGCCCAGCCGCATCGTATCCACAGGAAACTTACCAGGGACTAGTTTGATGTGGCAAAGGGACAGCCCTTTTGTCACACGAACTTATGCTCAACCTGGGAAAATAAAAAAACGCGGCGAACGTTTTTGTGACGTTCGTCGCGTTTTGCTATTCGTTGGATTCTTCAACCTTGTCGACGGTCCAGGTGGCTCCGAGGCCTCCGGTGGTGTTGCGGCGGATGCGCACGGTGACTTCGTGGCGCTCGCCGGCCTGCGTGTAGTGCAGGGGGAAGCTTGCGCGGTTTCGCGCGGCCTCGATGGTACCGCGCTCGCGGGCGATCCAGTAGTACTCGCCGACGATGCCGAGCGTGTCGGCGCCGTAGGGGAGATAGGTCGACAGCTGGTGCAAAAGCGGGCCGGGGCAGAAGACCTCGGTTGTGAAATCGACGGGGAAGTCCTCGGGGATGGCGGGCGCTGCGGGTGCGGGGGCCGGTGCTGCAGCGGGGACCGGAGCCGGTGCGGGAATCTGGTCATAGACAGGTTCGGATGCGGACTCGATGACGGGTGCAGACTCAGGCACCGGTTCCGGCTTAACTGCGGAATCTGTCGGTTCCACGGAGACGGATGTGTCTTCAGTCTCGGTTTTGGCATCGGCTTGCGGGGCGTCCTCTGCCTCGACAGGCAGCTTTGCTTCGACCGGCGTGGATGCCATGGTGGTGATGCCGGCGTTGGCGTTCTCGGGGTCATAGACAACCGTGAGCGAGATGGCGGGCTGCGGCGTCTCGGGCTCCGGCGCCGACTCGGTAGCGCCTTGATCGGCGGGCTCGTCGGACTGATCGTCCTCGGCCTCGTTGCCAAAGACATCGCTGTTTTGGAACGCAGACGTCTCGGGTTGGTTAGCGGCTTCTTCGGTTGTCGACTTGGGGGCCTCGTTGAGCTCCACAGCGGCTTCCTGCTCTGACATGACTTCGGGATCGGTCATGGCGGCGATTTCGGTTTCGGCTTCTGCTGCTACCTCAATAGCGACTTCGATCTCTGTCTCGGGCTCGGGCTCCGGAGCGACTTCGGCCACGGGCTCGGGACGCTTAACGTGCTTGGGGCGTACAGCCTTGAGGTCTTTCTCGCCGCGCTTTTTCTTTTTGTAGGACTGCTTGGCACCCTTGGCAGCCTTGGGCTTGTCCTCGCCTTTGGCAAGGGCGGTATCCCAGGCCTCGTTGGCGATGACGGTGGCATACAGGCGACCGCCCTTAAAGACGGTCAGCTTAATGCAGTCGTCGAGCTCCTCGAGCAGCTCGCGCGTGGACTCAAAGCCTAGGTCATAAGCGGCCATATCGCCGGTGGCGAGCGCCTCCTCGACCTGCGTCATAAACGTTTGCTTGCCGCATCCGATTGCATCGCGCAGCAGACGATACAGATAGATGTGGTTGCCCAGCGATAGCGTGGGCTTAACTATTGTCTTGCTCATGGCAAATCTCCTCTTTACACACCAAAGCATCTTACCATCGCACGGGGCGTGCTACCTCGGCGCCCAAGGCAAACGGGCGCGACCGTTGCCGGTTCGCGCCCGTTATACAGGTTGGTTCTCTTTGAGAGGCAAACGTGCTTAGTTACCCGATGCCGTGCCTTGGCTCGAGCTGTCAGATGCCGTGCCGGACGCGGTTCCACTCGAGCTGTTGGTGTTGCCGTTGTCGGTAGATCCCGTACTCGATGTATTGCCGTTCGTCTGGTCGCCCGTGCTCGGTTGAGAGCCGTCAGTCGTTTGGCTTGAGTCGGTCGTGCCGGACGGCGTGCCACTGTTGGACGTAGAGGAATCGGCACTCTGCGACTGATCAGGGGTGTCCGAAGACGAGTTGGTGGATGCGGAGTTGCCCTGCGGGTCGTCCTGCTGGATTTGCGATTGACCAGCGCTATCCGCATCGCTCTCGGTCGTGCGCGACGAAAGGATTGGCTCGGGACGCTCACCCAGACCCTCGCCGGCAGTGGTGATAAGGATAGCGCCGGTGCAGGCGATGACCGCGACGATGGCGATGGCGATCGAGAAGATGATGACCTTCTTTTGCGTCTGGCTGCGCTCTGCCGCCGCCTTGGCGCGCAGGCTGTTGGGGGCTACGCGCGCCGTGGTCGCGCGCCCCGCAATCTGGCGCATCTCCTGCGTAGTCGCGGCTCCGCCCAGGTGCTCCTCGGCATCAAACTCAACGGGCTCATAGGCGCCGGCGGGGTAGTCGACGGTGGCGTGCGTACCTTTGAGGGCTTCGGCGCTGGCAGAGATAAAGTGGCGGTAGACCTGCGAGGACACAACGGTGATGACCGAGCTCACGGCGGCGCCGATCACCGATCCGGCGATACCGATCTTGGAGGCAAGCGCGACGCTCGTGGCGGCAGCTGCGGCGCCGGCGATGATTTGGGGAATGGAAATGTCGTCGAACAGGCCCTTTTTGGGCGCGATGGCCATGGTCTGTCCGATGGAATGGTTCTCGTGCACGCCGTTGTTGAGCGCGGCCGGTGTCATGACGCGCGTGCGCGGCGCGTCGGTGTACTTGGTTGTCATACGGGGTCCTCCCGGTGTAAATCTGCTTCGTTTCGTTTAGCCATCAGGGTACCCACCAGATGTGAATCGTACGTGACATTTAACAGATACCATCAACTCATCAATAGCTCACCAAGTTGGTGGGATGCGGTTGCACCCGGCGGTTGAACTACAATAGGGCTTGCTAATTGTTGTGAATGGCGTCTACGCACGGGAGCATTCTTATGAATCTTCACCTTTCTCAGTCTGATGGCTTTTTGCGTGTGGCGGCGGCGTCGCCGCAGATTCGCGTTGCCGATGTCGAGGGCAATGCCGAGGTTGCGCTGGCGGCTGTTCGCGATGCTGCCGAGCGCGGCGTTCGCGCGCTGGTGCTGCCCGAGCTTAACCTGTGCGGCTATACCGCGGCTGATCTGTTCCATAACCGCACATTACTGCATGCCTGCGAGGCCGCACTGGCACATATTCTCGATGAAACCCGCGAGCTGCCGATTGTCTTTACCGTCGGTCTTCCCGTTGCGGTTGCCGAGAATATCTACAACTGCGCCGCCGTGTGCTGCGCGGGCGAGCTTTTGGGCCTCACGGCCAAGAAGTATCTGCCCAACTATGGCGAGTTCTATGAGCGCCGTTGGTTTGCTCCGGCGCCTGCGGATCCCGTGTGGGTTGAATTTGCCGGTCAGGGTCCGGTGCCGCTTGGCTCGGGGCTTGTCTACCGCTGCTGTGATGAGGGCGCCGAGGACCTGGTGCTGGGCGTTGAGGTCTGTGAGGACCTGTGGGTGCCGGCGCCCCCTTCGACCGAGATGGCGCTTGCCGGTGCGACGGTGATTCTCAACCCGTCGGCCTCGGACGAGATTATCGGTAAGGCAGATTACCGCCGCAGCCTTATCTCTAACCAAAGCGCGCGCCTGTACTGTGCCTATGCCTACGCGGATGCGAGTGAGGGCGAGTCCACGACCGACATGGTCTTTGCGGGCGAGAACCTCGTCTACGAAAACGGCTCGAAGCTCGCCGCGACCAAACTGCTTACCTGCGATATGGCCATCGTCGACGTTGACCTTGACCGTCTGGTTGCCGAGCGCCGTCGCTCGACGACGTGGACGCGCGCGGACGATGCGCCGGAGGCCACGACCGTTGAGTTTTCGTTTGAGGGCGTGTTGGCCGAAGAGCCTGTCCTGCGCGATGCACTCGGCATCGACCGTGTCTTCCCCCGCGCGCCCTTTGTTCCGGCCGACCATGGTGACCTGGCCGAGCGTTGCGAGACCATCCTCGACCTGCAGACCGCGGGCCTCAAGACCCGTCTTGCCCATACGGGTACCAAGGCGGCTGTCATCGGTCTTTCAGGCGGCCTGGACTCCACGCTGGCGCTGCTTGTGACCGTGCGTGCCTTCGATGCGCTGGGGCTGCCGCGTACGGGTATCACGGCGGTTTCCATGCCCGGCTTTGGCACGACGCATCGCACTAAGTCGAATGCCGAGTCGCTCGCTCGCGACCTAGGCGTGAGCTTCCGCGAAGTCTCGATCCATGCAGCCGTGGAGCAGCATTTTAAGGACATCGAGCACGATCCGGCCGTGCAGGATGTGACCTACGAGAACAGCCAAGCGCGCGAGCGTACGCAGATTCTGATGGATTTGGCCAACCAGGCCGGCGGTTTTGTCATCGGCACGGGCGACCTGTCGGAGCTGGCGCTCGGCTGGGCTACCTATAACGGCGACCACATGAGCATGTACGCCGTCAACGCGAGCGTGCCCAAGACGCTTGTGCGCCATCTGGTGCGCTATGCGACTGATGTCTTTGGCGGGCGTATTGCCGAGACGCTGCTCGACATCCTCGATACGCCGGTGTCCCCCGAGCTTCTGCCGCCCACGGGCGACGGCGAGATTGCGCAGAAGACCGAGGATTTGGTGGGCCCGTACGAGCTGCACGACTACTTCCTCTACTACTTGCTGCGTTTTGGCTTTGAGCCGGGCAAGATCTACCGCATGGCGCTCAAGAGCTTCGAGGGCGTCTACGACGTCAAGACCATTCACACGTGGCTACGCACGTTCTACCGTCGCTTCTTTGCCCAGCAGTTTAAGCGCAGCTGCCTGCCCGATGGCCCCAAGGTGGGCTCGGTCACGCTCAGCCCGCGCGGCGATTGGCGCATGCCGAGTGACGCCAGCTCGCGCCTGTGGCTCGCCCAGATTGACGCGCTCAATCCGATGGACTAAGGTTGCCAAATTGAACCAAAACAGCGGGTGCAAGCGTTACACTTTTGCAATCTGATGGCCCGTATCGCGCGGCGCTCTTGTCGGAGCGCCGCGTTTTTCATATCGAAAGGTGGCACCATGCAGGCATCGCAGCGTCTCGACCGCTTTGGCGCGGAGGTCTTCGCCTCGCTCAACAACAAACTGCTTGCGCTGAAGGCTCAGGGCAAGACCATTTACAACATGAGCGTGGGCACGCCCGACTTTAAGCCGTACGACCACGTGGTCGAGGCGCTCACGCATGCAGCCCAAGATCCCGAGATGTGGAAGTATGCCCTGCGCGACCTGCCCGAACTCAAGCAAGCCGTGTGCGATTACTATGAGCGCCGCTTTGGTGTCTCCGGCATTACGCCGTCTATGGTGCAGTCGTGCAACGGCACGCAGGAGGGCGTGGGCCATTTGGGCCTGGCCCTGCTCGATCCGGGTGACACCATTTTGGTTCCCGATCCGTGCTACCCGGTCTTTGAGGCGGGCGCCAAGATTGCCGATGCCAAGCTCGAGTACTATCCGTTGGTCGCCGAGCATAATTACCTGCCCTATGTGGCGGGCATCGATCCCGAGGTGGCCGATCGTGCCAAGTATATGATCGTGTCGTTGCCCGCAAACCCGGTCGGCTCGGTGGGCACGCCCGAGGTCTACGAGGAGATCATCGCTTTCGCCCGCGAGCACGACCTGCTCATCGTCCATGACAACGCGTACTCCGACATCGTGTTCGACGGCGAGCCGGGCGGAAGCTTTTTGCAGTATCCTGGTGCGCTTGAGGTGGGCGTGGAGTTCTTCTCGCTTTCCAAGTCGTTTAACGTTACCGGTGCGCGTATCGGCTTTTTGGTCGGCCGCGAGGACGTGGTCTCTGCCTTTGCCAAACTGCGCGGCCAGATCGACTTTGGCATGTTCTTCCCGATCCAGAAGGCTGCTATCGCCTGCCTGAACGGTCCGCGCGATGAGGTCGAGGCGCAGCGTCTGAAGTACCAGGAGCGCCGCGATGCCCTGTGCGACGGTCTTGAGGGCCTGGGCTGGGAGCGTCCCAACGCGCATGGCTCTATGTTTGTGTGGGCCAAGCTTCCCGGTGGTCGCACCGATTCCATGGCGTTTTGCGAGGAGCTCATGGAGAAGGCCGGCGTTGTGGTGACGCCGGGCGCGAGCTTTGGTCCTTCGGGCGAGGGGCACGTGCGCATGGCGCTGGTCTTGCCGCCCGACCAGATTGCTTTGGCTGTCGAGGCCATTCGCGAGGCGGGCCTGTATTAGAAAGGTATTTCGGCTCGTCAATAGCTCGAAACCGATTGCGTGCAGTTATTTTACGATTTCTGCAAACAATTTCGGTAAACGGTCGATTTTTGTCTGCGAATAGGAGCATAATCAAAGTCCCGATTGGATGTATTGGGATTACGGCAAGCCGCTCGGGTCGTTCCCGGGCGGCTTGCTTGTGGAGAGAGATGGGAGTTTCTAATGGTTAACGAGAAGAAGGTCGCTATTGTCGGCTGCGGTTTCGTTGGTTCGTCTTCGGCGTTCGCGCTGATGCAGAGTGGTCTGTTCTCCGAGATGGTCCTCATCGACGTGGACAAGAACCGCGCCGAGGGTGAGGCCCTGGATATCGCGCACGGCATGACGTTTGCCGAGCCGATGAAGATCTACGCCGGCGATTATTCCGATGTCGCCGACGCCGCCATGATCGTCGTCACCGCTGGCGCTGCCCAGAAGCCCGGTGAGACTCGCCTGGACCTGGTCAACAAGAACGTCAGCATCTTTAAGTCCATTATCCCCGAGATTAAGAAGTCCGGCTTCGACGGCATTCTGCTCATCGTCTCCAACCCGGTCGATGTTCTGACCTACGCCGCCATCAAGATGTCCGGCCTGCCCGAGGGCCACGTCATCGGTTCCGGTACCGTGCTCGACACCGGCCGTCTGCAGCAGATGCTTGGTGCCCATGTCGAGGTCGACCCGCGCGATGTCCAGGCCTATGTCATGGGTGAGCACGGCGATTCCGAGTTTGTCGCTTGGTCCAGCGCTCAGGTTGCCGGCGTTCCGCTGAACACCTTCTGCGAGCTTCACGGTCATCTGGAGCATGAGGCTGCCGAGAAGCGCATCGCCGAGGACGTCAAGAACTCTGCCTACACCATCATCGAGAAGAAGCACGCCACCTACTATGGCGTCGCCATGGCCGTCAAGCGCATCTGCACTGCCGTCATGCGTGACGAGCAGACCGTTCTGCCCGTTTCCTCGCTCATGGTGGGCGAGTACGGCCTGTCCGATCTTGCCATCTCCATGCCGACCGTCGTTGGCCGCGACGGCGTTGTCTGCCGCGTCCCCGTGCCGCTGAATGATGACGAGCAGCATGAGCTTACCGCCTCCGCCAAGGCCCTCAAGGACATCATCGACAGCGTCGACTTCTCCTGCTAAATCAAGCTCGCTAAAGCGAAAAGCTACAATGAAGGCGTCCGAGCCCACACGGCCCGGGCGCCTTTTTGGTGCAAAGTAACCTGACCCCAATGCACCATAGTTGACGGGAGGGCCATGTCGGATTCGCCTAATTTTTTGACCTATGCCCAGACGGCGTTTGACCCGTTTGAGGAACGGCCGTTCTGCGCGGTGGATAGCCTGGTCTTTGCGTGGTTGTCCTATTTGCGCTTGCCGGGTGATATGGCGGAGCTGACGAACTGGCAGGGCCTAGACGTACGCGAGCTGCTGCGTGCCGAGTGCTACTGGGACATGATTGGCGACCTGTGGGACCCAGAGGGGAGCAGGGCCTTGTTGGAGGCCGTGGCAGCAAGCCCTCGCTACCGTGGCGTGCACGTTTGCGGCTATCGTGCCGTGAGCGATGTGGTGGCGACAGAGCAGTTTGCAGCCATGGCGTTCCGGTTTCCGGCGGGGTTTAGTTATCTTTCCTTCCGGGGGACCGACAGCACGATTGTGGGCTGGAAAGAGGACTTTAACATGGCGTTCCGGTATCCTGTGCCGGCCCAGGAATCCGCGGCGCGTTATGTGGACGAGGCGGCGGATGCGATTGACGGGCCGCTTTTGTGCGGAGGTCATTCCAAGGGTGGAAACCTTGCGGTGTACGGTGCGACGATGTGCTCCGATGTTGCCCGTGAGCGAATCGAACGGGTGTATTCCCATGATGGTCCGGGCTTCGTCGAGGAGTTTCTGAACGGCAACGCCTTTGCCGATCTTTCCGGTCGAATCGACAAGACGCTACCTCGGTCGTCGATCTTTGGCATGATGTTTGAGACGCAGGAGGACTATGCCATCGTTGAGAGCACCGAGTTCAGCCTGCTGCAGCACAATCCCTTTAGCTGGGTGGTTGATGGTCGCGACTTCGTGTACTGTGAGCGCCTGTCCGCCGGTGCTCGATACGTTGATGGCTCCATTCGCGAGATGCTGCTTGCAGTGGGGCCTGCCGAGCGCGAGCGTTTTGTAGATGCATTGTTCTCCGTGTTTGAGGCTACGGGTGCTGAGCGGTTTGCGGATATCGCTGGGAATCTGCGCGAGAGCCTGCCCGTGATGCTCCAGACTGCGCAAGGTTTCGACAAGGATACACGACGCTTTGTCTCGCAGACCATCGTGGCAATCCTTAAGTGCGCACTGCTGCCCAAACGACCCCAGATCGACATGTCCGCTGCCGGTAAGAGTCTGGCAGAACAGCTCGAGGCTTGGCAGTCCGAGCTCCTGCGCTAGCCATTGATGCAAAGCAACCTGTCCCCGATGCACCAATCTTCGATGCGCTCGGGGAGGGCTCGACCGCTATACTGGTTCGTGCCGAAATCGATCTAGAACGGAATGCCGTATATGAAAATCAATCACGCGATTCTGCATATCCTGGACTTTGACTCTGCCGTCAACGTCATGAGCCAGCGCGAGCTCGATATCGAGAGTCGTACCGTGCGCAACTTCGTGACCACGCATCTGCGCCGCGCACGTACCTCGGCCGACAATAAACGCGCCACGTTTGCCGAGAACTCTGCGTTTGGCGGCGAGCTCAAGGGCTATTTCTTTGGCGAGCGCGAGTTCGTAGACCTGTCGCAGCAGATTGCGGAGTTCATTTCCTCCGAGCTTACCAAGGCCGAAAAAGCCGAGTCCACCGATGTGCTCGTGGCCGACTTTGACGACGACGAGGATGCCCGCTGGTTTGCCGTGATGCTGCTGGGCTCCAAGCAGGCTTTTATGCACGAGGTGGGCCGCGAGGAGGGGGAGGTGCGCAACGACATCGCGCGCCACTACGCTATTCTGCCAAACCCCTCGCAAAAGGTGCCAAGCTATGCCATCGTGCGCGCGAGCACCATGGAGATCGGCTATGTGGACAAGAAGCGCAAGATTGCCGGCGAAGACCGTATGCTCATTCCCGACGGTCTGCTGCAGTGCGATACGGGCGTGTCGGGCAAGGAGGTCATCGACACCGTGACGCGCGTGGTCGAGGAAGTCGCCGAGGAACACGGCGCCAACACTGCTGTGGCGCTTGCTAAGGTCAAGGCTGCCGTGGCTGAAAAGGTCGAGGATGACGAGGAATTGCCGCCTTGGGATATCGTCGACGAGGTCTTTGAGGATGAGCCGGTTATCAAGGAAAGTGTACGCGCGGCACTGACCGAGGAGAAGGTTCCCGAGCGCGTTCCCGTGGAGCGCAAGCAGGTCGAGCGTGCGGCAGTGCGCAACCACAAGATTCGTACCGATACGGGCATCGAGATCAGTTTTCCGGCCGAGATGGGCTCGAACTCCGAGTACATCGAGTTCGTCAACGAACCCAACGGCCTCATCTCCATCGAGCTCAAGAATATCGGGTCAATTGAGAATCGATAAGGGATCGAGCGGATTGACCGTAACGAAAAGGCCGAAGCCCTTTGGGACTTCGGCCTTTTCGTCATAACCGCGTAACTATTAAAGTTGACGTAGTCCTTCCTCGAGACCGGTCTTGCTGTCGGTCTGGGCGTCGCGCATCTTGATGACGCGGGCGGGGACACCGGCCACGACGGCGCCGGCGGGGACGTCCTCGACGCACACGGCGCCGGCGGCGACAACAGCGCCCTTGCCCACGCGCACGCCTTCCAGGACCACGGCGTTTGCGCCGATCATGACATCGTCCTCGATGATGACGGGCGTGGCGCTGGCGGGCTCCACAACGCCTGCCAGCACGGTGCCGGCGCCGATATGGCAGTTCTTGCCCACGGTGGCGCGGCCGCCCAGCACGGCGCCCATATCGATCATGGAACCCTCGCCGATAACGGAGCCGATGTTGATGATGGCACCCATCATGATGACGGCACGGTCGCCGATCTCGACGCGGTCGCGGATGATCGCGCCCGGCTCGATGCGGGCGTTGATGCCCTTAAGGTCGAGCATGGGCACGGCGGAGTTGCGGCAGTCGTTCTCTACGTCGTAGTAGTCGATAGAGTCGGCGTTGGCGTCGAGGATTGCCCTGAGCTCATCCCAGTCGCCAAAGACGGTCTTGCCGCGCCGCCCGCCGTAGACATGCGCGTCGCCCCAGGCAACCTTCATGCCGGGCTTCTCGCGCACGTACAGCTTGACGGGCGTCTTTTTGGGCGCGGTGGCGATGTAGTTGATAATCTCCTGTGCGTCCATCTCGGCTGCGTTGCTCATATGCTGTCTCTCCTTTGAGGGGGTATGGTTGATAACTAGTTAGGCGAACATGACCTGGTCGAAGGTGTAGAAGCCGGGTTCGCGGGTGATGAGCTTCTGCGCGGCTGCCAAGGCACCGTTGACGAAGATCTGACGGCTCGTGGCGCGGTGGGTGAGCGTGACCTCCTCGTCCTGGCCAAAGAAACTCACCTCGTGCACGCCGGCGACGGTGCCGCCGCGCAGCGAGTGCATGCCGATCTCCTTGGGGTCACGCGCGCCGCACATGCCCTCGCGGCCATAGACGGGGTGGTAGCCTGCCTCGGGCTCGGCCTCGACTACGGCGTCGAGCAGCAGCTTTGCGGTGCCGCTGGGGGCGTCGACCTTTTGGTTGTGGTGAGTCTCGACAATCTCGCAGTCAAAGCCGGGCAGCTCACGCGTGGCCTGGGCCACTAGATGACGCAGGGCTGCGATGCCGATGGAGTAATTGCCGGAGTGCATGACGCGGGCGTTCTGGCCCAGCTCACGCAGGCGGTCCATCTGCTCGGGAGTGTAGCCTGTGGTGCCCGAGACCAACGCCGCGCCCGTGCGCTCGACATAGGCGACGACGGCGTCAAAGGTCACGACGTTCGAGAAGTCGATAATCACATCGGCAGCCGGTGCGTTCTCGAGCTCGCTCAAATCGAAGCCAATCTGGGCCACAATGTCGAAAACGGGCTGTCCGGCGGTATCGACAATACCCTCGGCGGTAGTGCGGATGAGCGAGCCCATGCGGCCCGTTCCCATAATGACGGTCTTAATCAAGCAGACCAGCTCCCTTCAGAGCATCGGTAAGTGCGGCACGCGTATCGTCGGCCATGGGGCACAGCGGCATGCGGTAGTTTGCTTCGATCATACCCATCTGGGCGAGCGCCTCCTTAACGGGGATGGGGTTGACCTCGCTAAAGAGGGCATTCATGAGCGGCTGGCCAGCAATCTGGATATCGCGGGCGCGCGCTACGTCGCCGTCCAGATAGGCGCGGCACATGTCATGCACGAGCTGCGGCTGCACGTCGGCCCATACGCTGATGGTGCCCGAGGCTCCCAGGCTCATGAGCGGAACGGTGAGTGCGTCCTCGCCCGAGTACATGCGGAAGTCATCGGACAGCAGGTGGGCGATCTTGGCTGCGTAAGCGACGTTGCCCGAGGCTTCCTTAATACCCATGATGTTGGGGTGCGCGGCCAAGCGCTCCACGTTGCGCACGCTGATGCCGCAGCCGCAGCGGCCGGGGATGTTGTACAGGATGCAGGGGATATCTACGGCATCGGCAACGGTCTTAAAGTGCTGGTAGATGCCCTCTTCATTAGACTTGTTGTAGTAGGGGGTAATGAGCAGCAGGCCGTCGGCGCCCAGGCCCTGATAGGTGAGCGACTTGGTGAGCATGGTCTGCGTGGAGTTGGAGCCCGAGCCGGCGATGACGGGGACGCGTCCTGCAACATGCTTGACAACGGCGGCGACGACGGAGTTGTCTTCGTCATCGGTCATCGTGGCGCTCTCTCCGGTGGTGCCCAGGGTGAGGATGGCGTCAGTGCCATTTTGCAGGTGGAAATCGATAAGGCGCTCAAGCGCGTCAAAGTCGACACTGCCGTCCTTTTTAAACGGCGTGACAAGGGCGACGATTGAGCCCTCGAGATTGCGGATATCCATGTTCTTCTCCTTCGCTTCCGCGATCTGGACGCGTTTGTTCCATTGGGCGGTGACTGCTAGGCGCTCGTCCTGAGCGCGACGGCGGGCGGCATCGGCGCGCGATTTGGCCAGCAGCTCGCGGCCGCACGGCAGCACGTCGAGCGTGGCAAAGTAATCGCCCGGGCGCTCGGCGCGGCGGATGAGGTCTGCCGAGCCATCGGGGCGCAGCAGGACCTCGGCGGAGCGCAGACGGCCGTTGTAGTTGTAGCCCATGGAGTAGCCATGCGCGCCGGTGTCGTGAATCACGAGCAGGTCGCCCATGTCGATATGCGGCAGCTCGCGGTCGATGGCGAACTTATCGTTGTTCTCGCACAGATTGCCCGTGATGTCGTAGGTGTCCGTAGCGGGCGCTGTGGTCTTGTCGTCACCACCCGGTTGGCCCATCACCGTAATGTGGTGGTAGGCGCCATACATGGCGGGACGAATAAGGTCAACGGCACTGGCGTCCACGCCGATATAGTCCTTGTAGATCTGCTTCTCATGGATGGTCTTGGTGACCAGGCACCCATAGGGGCCCATCATAAAGCGGCCCATCTCGGTACAGATTGCCACATCGCCCATGCCGGCGGGAACCAGAATCTCGTCGTAGGCCGTGTGCACCCCTTCACCGATGGCGTGGATGTCGTTGGCCTGCTGCTCGGGCAGGTAGGGGATACCGACGCCGCCGGATAGGTTGATGAAGGCGACGTGTGCGCCGGTCTCGCGCTCCAGGCGCACGGCAAGCTCAAAGAGGATGCGCGCGAGCTTGGGGTAGTAGTCGTTGGTGACGGTGTTGCTGGCAAGGAATGCGTGGATGCCAAAGCGCTCGGCGCCCTTGGCCTTGAGCGTGCGGAAGGCCTCGAAGAGCTGCTCGGTGGTCATGCCGTACTTGGAGTCGCCCGGATTGTCCATGATGCCGTTGGAGAGCTGGAACAGGCCGCCTGGATTAAAGCGGCAACTGACCGTCTTGGGGATTGGCCCCGCAACGTGCTCAAAGAACTCGATGTGGCTGATGTCGTCAAAGTTGACGATGGCACCCAGTTTGTCGGCGAGCTCAAAGTCGGCAGCCGGCGTATCGTTGGACGAGAACATGATGTCGTGTCCCGTGATACCCAGCGAGCGGGCGATCATGAGCTCGGTATAGCTCGAGCAATCGCAGCCGCAGCCGTATTCGTTGAGAATGGAGATGAGCGCCGGGTTGGGGTTGGCCTTGACGGCAAAGTATTCCTTAAAGCCCGGGTTCCATGCAAAGGCGTCGCGCACTTCTTGCATGTTGCGGCGGATG
>DBFVGT010000006.1:0-9415 GCA_048524725.1 Collinsella sp.
TGCCTACGAGCTGTGGGACGTCGATACCGTCAAGGGACAGCGACGCATAACGGAGCATATCGCCGCCTGCTCGTATTTTGATCGCGTGGCCAACTGCATCAATCAATAAGGAGCAATTATGATCATCATCAAAAACGGCGCGCTCGTGACGCCCCAGGGGCTTCGTCGCGCCGATCTTGCCATGGATGGCGATAAGATTGTGCGGATTGCCGCGGCAATCGAGCCGGGCGAGGGCGATACCGTCCAGGACGCCACCGACTGTTGGGTGTTTCCCGGCTTTATCGATGGCCACACGCACATGCAGTGCTGGACCGGCATGGATTGGACGGCCGATAGCTTTGAGACCGGTACGCGTGCGGCTGCCTGCGGCGGTACGACGACCATCGTGGACTACGCCACGGCCGATCGCGGCGTGACCATGCCCGATGCCTTGGCCGAGTGGCATCGCCGCGCCGACGGAACCTGTACGGCCAACTACGCTTTTCATATGGCACTCGCCGAGTGGAACGAGCGCAATCGCGCCGATCTTTCGGCCATGCGCGAGGCAGGCGTATCGTCGTTTAAGACCTACTTTGCCTACGACCATCTGCGCCTGGACGATGCCGAGACGCTCGAGGTGCTGGAGGAGCTCAAGCGCCTGGGCGGTATCCTGTGCGTGCATTGCGAGAACGGTACGCTGGTGAATGAGCTGCAGAAGCGCGTGTTTGAGCAGGGTATCCACGGGCCCGAGGGCCATGCGCTCAGCCGTCCGGATGTGTGCGAGGCCGAGGCAGTGAGCCGGCTGCTGTATCTGGCGCACTTGGCCGGCGACGCGCCGGTTAACGTGGTGCACCTTTCGACCAAGCTGGGGCTCGAGGCCATTCGCGCTGCCAAGGCGCGCGGGCAGAAGAACATCTATGTCGAGACCTGCCCTCAGTATCTGATGCTCGACGATACGTGCTACTTGGAGCAGGGCGAGGACGGCTTTGCGGGTGCCAAGTATGTGATGAGCCCGCCGCTGCGCCATGCGGGTGACCGTGCGGCACTGCGCGAGGCGCTTGTGGCCGGCGAGATCGATACTATCGCCACCGACCACTGCAGCTTTAACCTGCACGGGCAAAAGGACCGCGGGCGCGACGACTTCCGCGCGATTCCCAACGGCGGGCCCGGCGTGGAGCATCGCCCCGTCGCGATCGCTACGAGCTTTGAGGGACAGCTGGGTCCCGAGGATCTGTGCCGCTTGATGAGCGAGAACCCGGCGCGCGTCTTTGGCATGTATCCGCGCAAGGGCTGTCTTGTCGAGGGTGCCGATGCCGACGTGTGCGTGTGGGATCCCAAGGCGCGCTGGACCATTCGCGCGGCGACGCAGCATCAGGCTGTGGACTACACGCCGCTCGAGGGCTTTGAGGCGCACGGCCGCGCCAAGGCCGTGTTTGTGAACGGCGTACTGGCTGCGCGCGACGGCGAGCCCACCGGAGCCCAGCCCGGCCGCTACGTCCCCCGCTAGCAGAAAGGGCGCCGGGGTAGCTAATTTGGGATGGGGCTCTTTTAGCTACCCCTGGAGGCTGGTGGCGACGATGGGGCGGTCGAGAGCTGTCTCGAAGCGGTCGGCCATCGTGGGGTCGCTGAGCGTGTCGACTTGGTTGAGCATGACGCGTGCGGTGCAGAGTCCCAACGCCTGCATCTCGGCATTGAGCACCTGGGCGACGCGCCCTGGGGTGGCAGTGTCGGTGGGCTCGCAGCCGCAACGCTCGCAGAAGAGCTCGGGGCGGTGGACAACCTCGGCGACGGGCTTGCCCAGCCCCGAGGCGCCGACGACCCAGACAACGTTTGCCGTGGCGGCTGGAATTACCGGCTCCCAGGCGGCATGCGCCTTGAGCGGGAGTCGCTTGCTGCCATCTGCCTCGGCCAATACATAGTCAAAGCGCTGTGCCAGCTGGTCGAGCGGCTCAGCGGGGGCGGAGAGCTTGCCTGTCTCCGGGTCCAAGACGCCTGCCTGGCAGATGCTTCCGCGCACAAGGCCCGCGCAGGCCTCGCAGGTGCAACCGGGGATATGCGAGGCGCCCGGCTTCCAAGGTGCGGCGTCCAGGCGACGGTTCGACCCGTCCCATGGCACGCCGGCGACGGGAAACATATGCGTGGTGGTGCAGAGGAGCACGCGGCCGCCAGCGCGCATAAGCTCAAGGCCGAGCGTCTTTAGCAAGGTCGACTTGCCGCCGCTGCCGATAATCGCGGTAATGCCCGGCTCGATCCTGAGCGCCGAGGCAAGATTGCCGCTAACCGTTTCCATCTGTTCACCGCCGTATAATACTGTGATAATAAATAATCATCAGAGTAGCGGTCGAACCGCTTTTGCTCTGCTCAAACCGTAGCACAGGGAGGTGCCCCGGGAATGCTCGTTTATGTTCGCGGCGCCGGCGATATCGCCACGGGCGTCGCCGTCCGTTTGGTACGCGCTGGCGTGTCGGTCGTTATGGCCGATATCGCGGTTCCCACGTGCATCCGCCGCACAATCAGTTTTTGCGAGGCCATTCGCCTGGGCGAGGTCCAGGTCGAGGGCATTCGCGCTCGCTTGGCGCAGACGCCGGCAGAGGCGCTTGCAATTACCGAGGCCGGAGACGTCGCCGTCGTGGTAGACCCCCAGGCCAAGATGCTCGACGAACTGAAACCCGCTGCCGTGGTCGACGCGATACTGGCCAAGTGCAACTTGGGCACCACGCGCGATATGGCGCCTGTCGTCATCGCCGTGGGGCCGGGCTTTACCGCGCCGGTCGATTGCGACGCCGTGGTCGAGACCATGCGCGGTCATTTCCTCGGCCGCGTCATCACCCAGGGGTCGCCTCAGCCCAATACGGGCGTGCCGGGCATTATCGCCGGCTATGGCAAGGAGCGCGTTATCCACAGCCCCGCCGTCGGCGTGTTTCGGTCCGACCGCGCAATCGGCGACATCGTGAGCGCCGGAGACGTGATTGGCTACGCGGGCGATACGCCCATGTATACGCAGATCGATGGCTGCTTGCGCGGCCTTTTGGCCGACGGCGTTCAGGTGACCGAGGGCTTTAAATGTGCCGACGTCGACCCGCGCGGCGATGCCAGCTATATCAACTATATTTCGGACAAAGCGACGTCGGTCGGCGGCGGCGTGCTCGAGGCGCTCGCTATGCTCACCGGTGTCTTTAGAGGATAGAAGGCGGCAATGGAAAAGCTCGATGTTGTGAATGCGGCGCTTGCCGCCTTGCGTGCTGGTGAGACGTGCGAACTGGTGGTAGTGGCCGGCACAGCGGGGTCGTCGCCGCGCGGCGTGGGCGCCTGGATGGCCGTCTTTGCCGATGGCAGCCAGGCGGGCACTATCGGCGGTGGCAAGATTGAACTCTTTGCGCTGGATGAGGCGCGCGAGCTCCTGAGCGCGGGACAGTCGCGTCTGGTCCGCTACACTATGGGCGGCGAGAACTCCGATACCGGCATGATCTGCGGCGGAGCCATCTGCTTGTGCTACCTGCATCTGGATGCGACCCAGGTACCGTTGTTCCAGGAAATTGCCGACGTCTTGGCCTATCGGCGCATCGGCGACTTCGTCATCGACTTTGAGCCGTTTGTCGCGAGCGCGCTCGAGGGCGATGTGGCCGAGTACCATGGCGAGGAATCGCGCCGCACCATTGCGGGCTGCCCTGGGCTTTCGCTGGTGGAGGAGGGGAGTAAGGTCAGCTACACCAACGCCGTCTCCGAGATTCCCGCGGCGCATATCGAGACGCTCTGCCCCGAGGGCCTGACCTATATCTTTGGCTGCGGCCACGTGGGTGCTGCGACGGCGCGGGTGCTCACGGCGGCGGGCTTTGCCGTCGTGGCTTGCGACGACCGCCCCGGCACACTGACCCCCGAATGGGTGCCCGGTGTCTACGACCGTCGTCTGGTCGACTACAAGAACCTGAGCAAGCAGTGCCCCATCGGCCCGCGTGACCTAGTGGTCGTCGCCACGGCGGGTCACAAGTCCGATATTGACGTGGTGATTCAGGCCATGCACGCCAAGCCCGCCTATCTGGGCTGTCTGGGTTCGCGCCGCAAGACGGCCTTTGTGTGCGCCCGCCTGGAGCAGGAGGGCTTTACGCAGGACCAGATCGACGAGCTGCACCTGCCGATCGGTGTCGCCATCGAGGCCGAGGACCCCGAGGAGATCGCCATCTCCATCGCTGCCGAGATGATCCACCTGCGCCGCACCAAGCTCGTCCCCCGCAAGCGCTAATCGCATCCCCATATATGAGTTGCGGTGAAATACGGACTGTTAAAGCCTGTTAAGCCGTCAAACGGTCCCTATTTCACCGCAACTGCCATTTTCCTCCGTCCCCTAGGGATCAATATGTGCGGGGGAGTTGTGGAGTTGTGCAGGCAGACGAGGTTTTTCTGGAAATACGCTCTCGATGCGCGTATAGTACCGATTGTTTTGTCGGCTCCTGCTGTGTCGAGTCCAAACCGCAAAATGCCATGAGCGGCGCGGATGCAGCCAGGAGGCACGAGGACAACCCATCGTGGCCACGCCCCGTGCTTAAAACCCCAAGAAGGAGTGAACAATGGCAGAAGAGAAGTATGTGCCGCGTCTGAAGACCAAGTACAACAACGAGGTCAAGCAGCAGCTTCAGGACAAGTTCCAGTACGAGAACGTCATGATGATCCCCAAGTTTGAGAAGATCGTCGTGAACATGGGTGTCGGCGAGGCCGCTACCGATTCCAAGGCCATCGACGGTGCCGTGCGCGACCTGCGCGCCATCACCGGCCAGCAGCCGATGATCACCCGTGCCCGCAAGTCCATCGCTACCTTCCGCCTGCGCGCTGGTATGCCGATCGGCTGCAAGGTTACCCTGCGTGGCGACCGTATGTGGGAGTTCTTCGATCGTCTGACCTCCGTCGCGATTCCCCGTATCCGCGACTTCCGCGGCATCTCCGCCAAGAGCTTCGACGGCCGTGGTAACTTCTCCATGGGCGTCACCGAGCAGCTCATCTTCCCCGAGATCGACTTCGACTCTGTCGATCACCAGCGTGGTATGGACATCACTTTCGTGACCACCGCCAATACCGATGAGGAGGCCAAGGCCCTTCTGGACGCCTTCGGTTTCCCGTTCAAGAAATAGGTTCACCTGCCCTATGAGCGCCGTTCCCAGAAGGGGGCGGCGCTTGGGGCGAACAATACTCTATGTGAGGAGGATATAAGTGGCTAAGACATCGATGATCGTCAAGTGCAATCGCAAGCAGAAGTTCTCTACTCGTGAGTACACGCGCTGCCAGCGCTGCGGCCGTCCGCACTCTGTGTACCGCAAGTTCGGCCTGTGCCGTGTCTGCTTCCGCGAGCTTGCACTCAAGGGCGAGCTTCCCGGCGTTAAGAAGGCCAGCTGGTAAGTCACTACCAGCGTTTCAAGCATCAGTTTGGAACAGGGAAAACGCGCTAAAAAGGCTTTGCCGTTAAGGGCGGCGAAGAACCAAGAGCACGTGTTCATCAAGAACGAAGGAGAATCTGTATGAACCTTACAGACCCGATCGCAGATATGCTTACGCGCATCCGTAACGCTAACTCTGTGAACAAGGCCACGGTCTCCATGCCGAGCAGCAAGAAGCTCGTCGAGATCGCTCGTGTTCTGCACGAGGAGGGCTACATCGAGGGCTACGATGTCGAGGACACCGTTCCCCAGAAGACTCTGCACATCACGCTTAAGTATGGTCCCAAGAAGGCTAAGGTCATCAACGGCATCCGCCGCATTTCCAAGCCGGGCCTGCGTAAGTACACCGGCGTTGCCGACATGCCCCGCGTCCGCGGTGGCCTTGGTACCGCCATCATTTCCACCAGCCATGGCGTCATGACCGACCGCGATGCTCGCAAGCACAACGTCGGCGGCGAGATCATCGCTTACGTCTGGTAATTCGCTCGGTAGGTAGAAGGAAAGGAGATCACCGTGTCTCGTATCGGTAATAAGCCTGTCCAGATTCCCGCCGGAGTCGAAGTGGCAGTCAACGGCAACAACGTTGTCGTCAAGGGCCCCAAGGGCCAGCTCGAGCTCGATGTCTTTGAGAAGCTCGCTATCAACGTCGAGGACAACGTCCTCACCGTTTCCCGTCCCGACGACGAGCGTGAGACCCGTGCCCGCCACGGCCTCACCCGCGCCCTCATCCACAACATGGTTGTTGGCGTTTCCGAGGGCTTCGAGAAGAAGCTCGAGCTCGCCGGCGTCGGTTACCGCGTGCAGCAGAAGGGCAAGAACCTCGAGTTCTCCCTGGGCTTCTCGCACCCCGTGATCGTCGAGGCTCCCGAGGGCATCACCTTCGAGGTTCCCGACAACACCCACGTGAACGTCAAGGGTATCAACAAGCAGCAGGTCGGTCAGATCGCCGCTGAGATCCGCGGCCATCGTCCTCCCGAGCCTTACAAGGGCAAGGGTATCCACTATGTTGGCGAGCACATCCGCCGCAAGCTGGGTAAGGCCGCCAAGTAGTCGTAACCGACTCACTCGCATAAGACCAGCACCCCGTTAGGTGCTGGCAAGATCAACCTTTTTAGGAGTTTACGTATGAACAAGCATAAGGCGAAGCTGGAAGGCCTCAAGCGTCGTCAGCGTCGTGTTCGCGGCAAGGTCTCGGGTACCGCCGAGCGTCCGCGTCTTCGCGTGACCCGTACTAACGCCAACATCTATGCCCAGATCATCGACGACAGCAAGGGCTCCAGCCTGACGCTCGTCTCCGCCTCGACCCTCGAGGCCGAGTTCAAGGGCACCCACACCTCGAACAAGGAGGCTGCGGAGAAGGTCGGTCAGCTCGTTGGCAAGCGTGCCATCGAGGCCGGCATCACCAAGGTCGCTTTCGATCGTGGTGGCCGTATCTACCATGGCCGCGTCAAGGCCCTCGCCGACGGTGCTCGTGCCGCCGGTCTCGAGTTCTAGGAGGTATGTAGCACATGGCTCGTAATCAGAAGCAGCAGCGCGAGGCCTCCGAGTTCGAGGAGCGCGTCGTTTACATCAACCGCGTGTCGAAGACCGTCAAGGGTGGTCGTCGCATGAGCCTCGTCGCTCTCGTCGTCGTTGGCGACGGCAAGGGCAACGTCGGCGTTGGCATGGGCAAGTCCGCTGAGGTGCCCATGGCCATCTCCAAGGCGTCTCTCGATGCCAAGAAGAACATGTTCCACGTGCCGGTGACCGAGCAGGGCACCATTCCGCACGAGGTTCTCGGCCACTTTGGTGCCGGCCGCATCATCATCAAGCCCGCTGTCGAGGGTACCGGCGTTATCGCCGGCGGCGCCGTGCGTCCCCTCTTCGAGCTTGCTGGCATCAAGAACGTCCTGTCCAAGTCCCTCGGTACCGACAACGGCCTCAACATCATCAAGGCTGCCGTCGAGGGCCTCAAGGAGCTCTCCAGCCCTGAGGACGTCGCGGCTCGCCGTGGCCTGACGGTCTCCGAGATGTTCGTCGGTAAGGAGAACTAAGCATGGCTGACACCATCAAGATCAAGCAGGTCCGCAGCACCAACGGTTGCAAGCAGGACCAGGTCCGTACTGTCCGTGCCCTCGGTCTCCACAGGATCCGCGAGGTTCGCGAGATTGCTGACAACGAGTCCGTCCGCGGCATGATCTTCAAGGTCAAGCACCTTGTCGAGATTGTAGAGGAGTAGCAAATGCAGCTTCACGATCTTACTCCCGCGCCCGGTTCCACCAAGAACCGCAAGCGCGTCGGCCGTGGCAATTCTTCGGGTCACGGCACCACTTCTGGCCGCGGTCAGAAGGGCCAGGGCTCTCGCTCTGGCGGCACCAAGGGTGCCGGCTTCGAGGGTGGCCAGACTCCGCTGGCTATGCGCCTGCCCAAGCTTCCGGGCTTCCGCAACCCCCGTCGTATCGAGTACACCGCCGTTAACGTTGAGCGTCTCGAGCGCAAGTTCGAGGATGGCGCTGTGATCGACGGTGCCGCTCTTAAGGCCGCACGCATCACCAAGAGCGAGTTCGAGCCCGTCAAGGTGCTCGGCAATGGTGAGCTCACCAAGAAGTTCACGGTCAAGGTCGACAAGGTCAGCGCTTCTGCGCAGGCCAAGATCGAGGCCGCCGGCGGAAAGGTCGAGCTGCCGTGCTAAATGGTCTTAAGAATGCTTTCCGCATCAAAGAATTGCGCGAAAAGATTCTTTTTACCATAGCTATGCTCGTCGTGTACCGCATTGGTGCGCACGTTCCTGTGCCCGGCATTCCCTTCCAGGGGATGCTGGGCCTTTTCTCGACCGATAACAATTCGGTCGCCGCAGGTGCTATGGCCCTCCTGAATCTTTTCTCTGGTGGCGCGTTGAGCTATGTTTCGGTGTTTTCGCTGGGCATTATGCCTTACATCACCAGCTCGATCATCCTCCAGATGCTCCAGGCCGTTGTGCCTTCCCTGCATGAGCTTGCCCGCGAGGGCGAGGTCGGTCAGACCAAGATTACGCAGTATTCGCGTTACCTCACCCTGGCTCTGGCAATCCTCAACTCCGTGGGTTACCTCTTCCTCTTTAAGAGCTTCGGCATCAGCTTTACTGGCGCCGGCGCTCCCGAGTTCATCTTTGACCTCATGATCGTCGGCACGCTCACTGCGGGCGCCATGCTGATCATGTGGATTGGTGAGCTCATCACCCAGCGCGGTATCGGCAATGGCATGTCGCTGATCATCTTTGCGAACATCATGGCCGGTCTGCCGCAGGCGATCTTCTCCAGCACCGAGGGCAATGCCGGTGGCATCATCACCATGGTGATCATCTGCGCCATCATCTTGCTGGTTATCCCGCTGATCGTTTTCCTTGAGCGCGGCCAGCGCCGCATTCCGGTCTCCTACGCTAAGCGCGTCGTGGGCCGTCGCATGATGGGTGGCCAGACCACCTACCTGCCCATCAAGGTCAACACCGCGGGTGTCGTGCCGATCATCTTCGCTTCGGCGCTGCTGTACTTCCCGGCTCAGATTGCCGTGTTCTTCCCCGGCATCGGCTGGATTCAGGCAGTTGCCTCTGCGCTTTCGACCGGTTGGCTCAACTGGGTGCTTAATGTTGTCCTCATCGTGTTCTTCGCATACTTCTACACCTCCATGGTGTTCAACCCCGATGACACGGCCGACAACCTTAAGAAGCAGGGCGGCTTTATTCCGGGCGTCCGTCCGGGTAGGGCTACCGCGGCCTACATCAAGAACGCGCTCAACAAGATCACGCTTCCCAGCGCTGTCTTTTTGGCGCTCATCGCCATCGTGCCTTCGATCATCTTCTCCTTCACGGGTAACCAGCTGATCCAGGCATTTGGCGGCACGTCCATCCTCATCATGGTCGGCGTCGTGCTCGACACGGTCGATAAGCTCGAAGGCCAGATCAAGATGTATGATTACGATGGATTCTTTAAATAGGCTAGAGGAGGATTGCTCATGAACCTCGTATTGCTCGGAGCTCCGGGTGCCGGTAAGGG
>DBFVGT010000007.1:0-18581 GCA_048524725.1 Collinsella sp.
CAACGTTGATGATTGTTCCCAAGCCCGGCATGAGCCCTCCTGTATTGATGCCAACGTGGCAATCGTAGCAGAACGAAATGCGAGGCACATCGCGACTCATCTAATACGTTATATAAGTGGTATTAGGAATGATGCGCAGCATTTAAGCCTCAGGTGGTTGTCGGGACATAGGGGTAGTAGTCAAAGCGCAGTGTCATAAGCCGCTGCGGGGATTCAATAGCCGCGGCGATGATATTGGCATCGCGGGCACGATCAAACCCTTCGAGTTCGATCTGATACGAGACGTCTTGCATAATGTCCAGACGTCGCCAGGCTAGAAGTGTGTCGCCATCGAATTCCAAGGTCTTGCCTCCGTCTGGAGCAACGGCGTATAGACGCAGTTTAGCGGTGGTTGCAGGGTCGACAACCGTGACCTTTTTAATTTCGTTTCGAGTATTCTTGGCGCCCAACAAGGTGAGCAGTGTTGGGGCCACGACCTCGCCCGATGGCAAAAAGACGACTTCGATGGATTCGGGAAATGCGATGATGGCCGACTTGCGGACGGGCTGATTGGCGGCGGCAACTTCGATGTTTGCAGCATCGATGACCTCTGTGTGGTCGAGGGCGGCAAGCACGCAGCAGTTACCTTCATCGATCTCCTGAGGATCAGCAAGCCCCAGACTGTCCGCGAGCTCGGGATCGTTTGGACCGGTAGCGGGCTCATTCGGTGCTTCGAAAGAAGCTGGGACGCTGTTTGTCGGCGACGGCGTGTCGCCTGCACCTGCTTCTTTGTCCGTGCTCTCTTCTTGTATGGTTGCGTTGATGGGTTCGTCGTTTGAGGGGAGCGTCTTGGCGTCAAGCGCGGAGGGGACAATCCCGACGGCTCCGGATCCGTTCCACTCCATCTCGAGAAGCGCCGGGTCGGCAAGAATGCGTTGCCTGCCTAGCGTGTGGGTATCGATTGCAATAGGGCCTGCCTCCGTCCCGCGCGTAAGGCTGAGCGATCCGGCCGGCTTCTCGAAATGAATGTCTGTGTCTTCGGTGCTGGCGGCGTAGAACAGCAGGGATGCTTCTCCCGCCGCGATGGCATCGGTGCCCGCCTTGGTCAGCCGCAGCGATGCCGTGAATGAGAGGGTGGGCTGCACATCGTCTGCATTCGCGGCGGCGCAGCCCAGACATATACCGCCTCCTTTCTCGAAAAACGCACCGTCGAAGGCGACCTTCGCTCCGTTCGTCGAGTCATCGACCGAAGCGATATCGATGCGCAACCCCAAATCGCACGGATCGCCATCTGCATCGAGCACAATCGAGCGCCACGTGCAGACGGCGCACCCCGCCTGGGAGCCGTTTGCCTTGTTCGAACGATTGATATCCACGACTATCGAGCCGTCCGTATTACGACGAAGGCATCCCGAGGTTGAGATTGCGGCCTGTGCGAACGAAAAACGCTTGCACGCAATGGCGCTCGACGGATTTGGTGCGGAGCTTAGGGCTGCTGGTAAGGAGTCTGCCATGACGGGAGTCGCCCAAGCGGCGACAGGCGTTCCGGTTGCGAGCGCGCCGCAGAGCGCGACGACGGGCAAAAGGTTCTTCGATGCCATGGGGTCTCCTTAGCTAATTTAGTGCGGCCTGTCCGTGTTTCGTTTCTGGCTGCGTTTGATGTGCAGACCGAGGCCGGCGGTTCCCGCGCCTGCTGCCGTGGCGCCTGCTGCCAAGAGCCATCGTCTGTCGTCTGTCTGTGCCAACGGTTCCTTGCAGTTGCCGCGGTCGAGCTCCGAGAGGTCGACCGTCACTTGCGTGGCGGCCTGCGCCTGTTCTTGCTGGGCAAAGGCCATGGCTGGCCCAAACGCTAGGATACTGACGGCGGCGGCCAGGGCGACGGCCTTATGCCGTGTGCGCACCGGGCTCGACCGTCCAGGTGATCGTTGCAACCTGATCGCCTTCGCCGGTTACGCGGAAGATGTCGCGCGTGACGCGGGCGACGTTTCCGCTTGTCTTGAGCTTAATTTTGTCCGTGCCGCCGGCAATGCCCTGGTAGCCCATGTCGAAGGCTGCATTCTTGGAAAGATCGAGGCCCGTCTCCTGCATTGCGGCGCTGGCGTTCTGGAGTGCGCCGTCGGGGCCGACCTTAAAGTCGATGGAATTCTGCGCGGTTCCGGCCTTGGCGTCGGCGGCAATGGTCCAGGTGTTCATGGCGTCGATCTTCATGTTGGTGACATGGATGCCGTAGGCCGAATGATTGTCGATGGTGGTCGCGTCTTCTGAGGGGCCCTGAAGCGTGCCGTCGGCCTTGGCGACGAAGGGAATAACCGTCGGAACTTTGAACTCTACGTTGTCGATCTCGGTCCTGACCATTACTTTCGTGGTTCCAACGCGCCCGGCTGCCAGAGCTGGCGTCGGGGCGGCGCCCATTGCGAGCGCGAGCGCGAGCCCTGCGCCCACGACGAGCGCTCTGGCTCCGTTCATGTTCCTGGTGATGTCCATGATCGTTCCTTTCTATTCGCCGCGGGCCGTCCCCGCGATGATTGGACGAATGCTGGTGAATTGCGTGCGGTGCCGCGTCGGCTGAAAAAGCTAGTTCTCGGTTTGCTCAACCCGTACCTTGACACGTGTCGGATTGCCGTGGCTGTCGAGGGTCTTGGCATCGAGTGCCTGGATCTCGATGTACGCCTCGCCTTCTTTGATGTCGCCGGCGGGGCACGTCTCGATTGTCTTGCCGGTCTCGACCACACCGGATTCGTACACGGTCTCGTCGTTTTGGATGACGCGGAATCGCTGGGGAAATTTATTGTCTTGGACGTTTTGCACGTTGACGCGCAGCTTGCCGTCCTCCTGTAGCTGAGCGACCGGCGCGACCGAAATCGTCATCATGTTGTCGCGGACGATGGCATCGAGCTCATCTTGGATTTCTTGGCGCGATTTACCCTCTGCCGTCGTGACTGAGGCGCCCGCTTCGGGCACGGGCTGCGACTGCCAGGCGTATAGCCCTACGGCGATAAGGGCGCAGACGATAGCCAGGCAGACAACGACGAGTTTCTTGCGACGCCCCAGTCCTGCAAGGTGGGGCGGCTTCTTCGCACTCATGCGGCATCCTTGGTGGTGTAGACACGTGCGAACGTGGACGGGTCCGCTCCAAAGAGCATGTGAAGCATCAGGCGGCGCGAGTAGATGAGCTCGTCGAAGTCGTGAGGGAGCTCGATGTCGTGGATACGCGCGATGTGGTGGGCGAGCGCCGAGAACGACTCGGGGTCGCAGATAACATCGGTGGTGACGTGGTAGACCGCCGTATCGGGGAACGCCTCTTCGTCGAAAGGCAGGAGATAGGGATCGTCGTCGACCTCGATGGCGACGCCGTACTGGGGCCAGTAATATGCCATGGGAACCTCCCTGCTTCTGGGGCCAAAACTTCTATCGGTTTTGGCTGTCGACGCCGACCCTATCAGTCGCAACTTGACCAATTTCTGACCAAATGCTTGACGGATTGGTGTCTCCGCAGGTAAAAGGCAGCAAAAATTACTTCAACTTTTTTCGAGCGACAATCGAGCGATCGGCGACGGCGTGACCATATGTGTTAAAAGCTTCGTCTGCCGAGGAAGACTTGCCGTTCGCCGAATTGCACGAACGTAAAAATCGCCAATTATGGAGACGGTCTCGAACACGTCGACGAAACGATGCGGTAACATCTCCCTGCAAACACTGTAGTTAGCTAAAGGGGGAGTTCGCGTGTCTGCAACCATTAAACCCTTCACCGATGAGTTCGAAGAGTATGGCCGCGATGAATCTCGTGCATCGGGCGAAGCATCGAGCATCTCGTTTCCGACAACGGAAGACGAGGTCCGTGCCATTTTGGAAACGCTCCATGCCGAGCGTGTCCCGGTAACGGTTCAGGGCGCCCGAACCGGCCTTGCCGCCGGTGCCGTGCCCCACGGTGGGCATATCCTCAATACTTCCCGTATGAATCGCTACTTGGGCCTTCGCCGCGATGAACAAGGCCAATTTCTGCTGCGCGTGGAGCCGGGCGTTGTGCTCTCGGAGCTGCGTAAGCAGCTGAGCAAGAAGGTACTGCCGACCGCTGGTTGGGACCAGGCATCGCTTGAGGCCTACGAGGAGTTCCAAGAGTCCCCCGAGCAGTTCTTTCCCACCGATCCCACCGAGGCATCTGCCTGTCTGGGTGGCATGGCGGCATGCAACGCCTCCGGCGCCCGCAGCTACGCTTACGGCCCCATGCGCCCGCATATCACGGGACTCCACGTCGCGCTGGCTGATGGCGATTTGCTTGAGCTTCAGCGCGGCGAGGCTTTTGCCCAGGACCGCCACCTGTCGCTCGTGACGGCAGAGGGCCGTACGCTCGAGCTCGATCTTCCCGGCTATACCATGCCCGAGACAAAAAATGCCTCAGGCTATTTCGTTGCGGACGATATGGACGCCATCGACCTCTTTATCGGCGCGTGCGGCACGCTCGGCGTTATCACCGAGCTCGAGATTGCCCTGCAGGCGGCGCCTGCGGTCGTTTGGGGTGTGAGTTGCTTTTTCGATAGCGAGGACAAGGCGGTGTCCTTTACCGATTCCGTGCGCCCTGTCCTGTCCCATGCGGCTGCCATCGAGTACTTCGATGCTGGCGCCCTGGATATTCTACGTCGCCAGCGCGAGCAGTCGACGGCGTTTGCCTCGCTGCCGGCGCTCGACGACGAGGCAAAGGTCTGTGTCTACGTGGAGCTCGATTGCGATGACGAGGCGCAGGCGACCGAGGAGCTGTACCACTTGGGATGGGTGCTGGAGCTTGCGGGCGGCCGCGACGATGCGACATGGGTCGCCCGCACCGAAGTCGATCGCGAGTGCCAGCGGTTCTTCCGCCACGCGGTGCCCGAGAGCGTCAACATGCTCATCGACGAGCGTCGCCGCACCGACCCCACCATTACCAAGCTGGGATCGGATATGTCGGTGCCCAATGCACGCCTTGCCGATGTCGTGGCCCTCTATCGCCGCACGCTGGCCGAAAGCGGGCTTGAGTCTGCTGCCTGGGGACACATCGGGAACAACCATCTGCATGTGAACATCCTGCCGCGCGATGCGCAAGACTACCGTCGTGGTGGAGAGCTCTTTGCCCAGTGGGCTTCCGAGGTCACGGCCATGGGCGGTGCCGTTTCTGCCGAACACGGCGTCGGCAAGATCAAGGCGGGCTTCTTGGAGACGATGTACGGCCACGAGGCCATGGTCGAGTCGGCGCGCCTCAAACTCCAGCTCGATCCTGCCGGCCAGCTGGGTCGCGGCAACCTGTTTACGGAGAAGCTCTTGGATGAACTCGTCCAGAAAGGGGGCGCGTGAAGATGAGTGATTTCCATATGGTGGTGTGCGTCAAGGCGGTGCCCGGAAGCACCGAGGTCAAGATGGACCCCAAGACCAATACTATCGTGCGTGATGGCAAGCAGGCGGTCATTAATCCCTTCGATGCAAGTGCCCTCGAATGTGCGCTAGCGCTGAAGGACGACTTTATCGGCTTTGGCATGGACGTGCGTGTGACGGTGGTGTCGATGGGCATCCCCGCGACCGAATCGCTGCTGCGCGACTGCATCGCCCGCGGTGCCGACGACGCGCTGCTGCTGACCGATCGCGCCTTTGCGGGCGCCGATACCCTAGCCACCACCTATGCCCTCAAATGCGGCATCGAGGCACTCGATGAGGACTTTGACCTGCTCATCTGCGGCAAGATGGCGGTGGACGGCGATACGGCCCAGATCGGCCCCGAGCTGGCCGGCGCCTTTGGGGTCCCCTGCGTGACCGACGTGAGCTGTGTGCAGAGCGCGGGATTTACGACGTGTGGCTCGCTGGCGCTCGTTCACGGCTGCGATGCCGGCGAGGAGACGGTGTACCTGGAGATGCCGTGTGCGATGACGACTGCCAAGGAGATTGGCCAGCTGCGCATGCCGAGTATTGCCGGTATTCGCGCGGCCGAGGATGCAGACGTGCGCGTGGCCAGCGCTGCCGACGTAAACGCCGACCCCTCGCGTTGCGGCCTTGCCGGATCACCGACGCAGGTCGTGCGCTCGTTTGTGCCCGACCGTGACCAAACGTGCGAGGCCGTCGAGGGAACGGCGTCCGAGCAGGCGGTAAAACTTGCCAAGATTATCGAGGGGATGGCATAGATGAGCGGGCTGATTATCGATAGCGAAGCCTGTATCGGCTGCGGTCGCTGCGTTCGCGCCTGCGCCTCGGGCGGCATTGTGGTGGAGGGTGAGCGCCCCAATCGCTGTGCCCGCGTAACCGACGGCTGTATCCTGTGCGGTGGGTGCGTCGACGCCTGCCCCGTCAACGCCATCTCGATTGAGCGCGACGAGGCCGCCGGCGCGGCAGACCTTGACGCATATCGAGACATCTGGATCTTCGTGCAGACTGACGAGCACGATGCCGTTGCATCCGTGGCCTTCGAGCTCATGGGCAAGGGGCGCGAGCTTGCCGATGCCCGCGGCTGCCGTCTGGTGGCACTGGTCGGCATGAGCCCCGAGGGCTCACTCGGGGACCTGGAGCATCTGATTTGCGCCGGTGCGGACGAAGTTCTGGTCTGTCGTGACGAGCGCCTGCGTCAGAACGACGCGGAGGTCTACGCTCGCTTGATCTGCGATTTGGTAGCCGAGCGCAAGCCCGAGGCCATTCTGTACGGCGCGACCGCCTTTGGTCGCGAGCTGGCGCCCAGTGTGGCCGTGCGCTTGCAGACGGGCCTTACGGCCGATTGCACGGTGCTTTCGATGGATACGGAGACGGGTCTGCTGCAGCAGACGCGCCCGGCGTTTGGCGGCAACCTGATGGCCACCATTATCTGCCCCAACCACCGTCCTCAGATGGCAACGGTGCGCCCCGGCATCTTTAAGGCGCCCGAGTTTGACTATAGCCGCTCCGGCACGATTGCCCAGGTAGTGCTAGCGGATGACGTTAAGGCCCGTGTCGAGATCTCGATTCCCGCCGAGGAGTGGGGACAGCAGGCCTCAATTGCCGATGCCGAGCGTCTAGTCGTGGTGGGCCGCGGCATCGGCTCCAAGAAAAACCTACCGCTGATGCGAAAGCTTGCCGAGGCTCTGGGTGCCGAGCTTGGCTGCACGCGCCCCGTGGTGGAGGCCGGCTGGCTGGAGTATCGCCACCAAATTGGCCAGACGGGTGTATCGGTCTCGCCCAAGCTCCTCGTGAGCATCGGTGTCTCGGGCGCTATCCAGCATCTCGCCGGCATCGGTGGGGCGGAGTGCATTGTCGCCATCAATGAGGACCCGGATGCCCCCATCTTCGGTGCCGCCCGGTACAAGGTCGTCGGCGATGCCGTTGAGATCGTTGAGGAACTGCTGGCTCAGCTCGAGTGCTAAGCGCTTGCCAGCCAGCGGCGCAGCTCGTCCTTAAGGCGGCTCCAGGTTGCCTGCGCGGCGGGGTCGGTAAAGGGTCGCGTAATGCCAAAGGGCGCGTCGAGCAGGCGATAGATATCGCCTTGCTCGCGCGCCAGTGCACGGCTTGCCGGATGGACGAGCTCAAACATAAAGCAGATGATCCCCACCAGGTAGTCCGCCGGCTCGTTGCGCTCGTCACGCGCGACGCAGCGATGCTCGTCAAAGGCGGTAAGCGCCGGTGTCGAGAAGTGGCTGGCGAGAAACGTGTCCTCATCCACCTTGAGGATGGTGTCGACGGTGCTGTCGGCGATGGTGCGCATAATGTCGATCTTGTCGCCATCGCGCACGATATCGCAGAAGCGCCGCGTGCGCTCGTCGAGCTGCGCGGGTAGACGGAAATCGCTGTGATAGGCAATGCTCGCTCGGATGAGCTCATCTTCTGCCGGGTCATCGATAAAGTCGCGGACGCTCGTCACGGCGGGTGCATCGGCGGGATTCTCGCCAAAGAGGACCTCGATGCCCAGCGCTGCATGGCCCATGCTCTCGGCGTCCTTAAAGGTGTCCCAGCGTCGCAGCTGCTCAAAGCGGCCTATATCGTGCAGCAGGCCGCAAAGCCATGCCAAGTCAATATCATCTGACGACCAGCCCTGCTCGCGCGCTACGGCATCGCATGCCTCGGCCACGTGGTACGTATGCTCGATTTTGAGCGCGATGCGTGGGTTGGTGGCGTCGTAGGCATCGGTGTAGCTTTTGAAGGCTGCGCGCGCCCGGTCTCGATCGATAGCTGTCATAATGACTTCCTAAAAAGTTGTGTCTTTCGATCCGGTGGCAATTGTAGGCGAACTTTATTGCCACCGGTTGATATTTCTGCTGCGTTGCGAGGTGCGCTGCAGACGACTTACCAGAATGGGAGTGGCATGGTCCTTAGGATCTTTAAAACCGTCTGGCCGGTGATGCTTACCTATGTTGCAATAGGCGCGCCGTGCGGAATGATCATGGGGCAGACGGGAATGGAACCCTGGATGGTCTTTGCCCTGAGCAGCACGTTTGTGACGGGCAGCGGCCAGTTTATGATCTGCAACCTGTGGCTGGCGGGCGTGCCTGCAGCATCGATCGTCGCGAGCGTTGCTGCCATCTCCTCGCGCTTTGCGCTTTACTCGGCATCGATCGCGCCGCATCTGACGGGTGCCTCGAAGCGTCAGACGCTGGCTGTTGCCGCGACACTTACCGAGGAGGCATATGGCATCTCACTTGCCAAGTTGGTTGAAGGGGAGGATTGGGGCCCGCGCGAGTCCTTTGTGCTCAACGTGATTCTCATCGCAACATGGGGCGTTTCGTGTACGATGGGCGCCATCGTCGGTGCCGTTGTCGATGTTCCCACCGCTATTGCGAGTTTCGTCTGCACGTCGCTCTTTATCTGTCTACTCTTTTCGCAGCGGCTGTCGCGCGGCAACGTTGTCGCGGCGGTTTCGGGCGCGGTGTCCGTCGCCGTATGCAAGTTCTTGGGCCTCACGAATATTGCCGTGCCGGCAAGCGTCGTGGTCGGCATTGCCATTGCGCTGGCGTGCGATGCTGTATTAGACGGAAGAGGTGCCCGCCATGCCCGTTAACGAGTTCTTGGTTCTGTGGCTGTCGTCGTGGGCTGCTATCGCGTTCTTTCGCATCGCGCCGGCGTTTGCCTTGCGCGGGCGGACCCTGTCGCCCCGCATTACCGAGGCCCTGGGTTATATCCCGCCCGCTGCCTTTGCCGCGCTGGTCGCCAACGACTTGGCGAGCCCCGGCGCGTTCGACGCGGGACCCTGGCCTGCCTTGGTTCCCTGGATTGCGGCTGCCGGCGTCGTGGCCGTGGCGGTCAAGACAAAATCGATGCTTTGGTGCTGCGTCTCGGGCATCGTACTCTATATCGTCTTGAGCCTTATATAGGGGTGGCGTCGCGGGCGCCGAATCTCGTTCCATCCCAACTTTTCGAATTTTTCACCGAGCTGGTCTATTTCTTCTGGTACCATGGTCAAACTTTACTGTAGCAAAGCGTGACGTGGGCTTTTGTACCCCGTCAGCGGAAATGGGGGTTTCATGGCACAGGAAGCGACCGCCAACGAGCAAAAGAAATTCAAGGTCCCGCGCATCCCGGGCGACATCATGATCTATCCGATGATCGTCGGTCTTTTGCTCAACACCTTCTGCCCGCAGGTTTTTGAGATCGGCGGATTCTTTACGGCTGCCTGCCGCGGTGGCTCCAATACCATCGTCGCCGCGATCCTGCTGTTTGTGGGCGCCGGCATCAGCTTTAAGTCCACGCCGGGCGCCATCAAGACCGGCATCGTCGTGCTGATTCCCAAGCTGGTCGTCGCAGCGGCTCTCGGCCTGGGCGTGGCATATTTCTTTAACGACAACTTCCTGGGTCTGAGCTCCGTGTCTATCATCGGCGGCATCACGTTTTGCAACATGGCGCTCTATACGGGCATCATGGGCGAGTTCGGCGATGAGTCTGAGCAGGGCGCCGTCGGTATCCTGTTCTTTACGGCCGGCCCCGCCGTCACGATGATCATCCTCGGTGTTTCCGGCCTCGCCAACATTCCCATTGGCACCATTATCGGCTCCATCTTGCCACTCGTTATCGGCATGGTTCTGGGCAACCTGTTCCCGTTTATCAAGAACCTGCTGGTTCCCGGTGCCAATCCCGCGATTGCCGTCATCGGATTTCAGCTCGGTGCGTCCATGAGCCTGTCGAGCTTTATCACCGGCGGTATTTCCGGCATCTTGCTGGGCCTTGTCACGCTGTTTGTCGTCGGTCCCATCACCTTTGCGTTCGAGCGTCTGTGCGGCGGCAATGGCAAGGCCGCTGTGGCTTGCTCCACCATTGCCGGCACGGCTATGACCACACCGGTTGCCCTCGCCGAGGTCGCGCCGCGCTACGCCGAGCTTGCGCCCACCGCGTACGCTCAGATCGCCACCGCCGTTATCATCACGGCGATCATGGCTCCGATTCTGACTGGCTGGGTCGACAAGAAGTTCTGCCAAGGCAAGGAGGATCTGTCGCCTGTCGGTGTCGAGGCCATCGAGGAGGCCGTCGCGACTGACATCGATGGCGAGTAGCAATCGATACCCATCAATGATGCCGGCGTGTGCAATTCGCGCCGTATGGGCGCCCGAACAGAAACTGTTTTGCAGTGATGTTCGGGCGCTCTGCTATTATCCCCTTTACCCCTGCGGAGTAAAGGGGTGTTTATTGCCCTGATTCGAATTGGGCGATTCTGACCACTTGGGTATTGAAGGGATGGCGCTAGTGGTTAAGGCACTCAAGATTGAGATATTCGTGCTATGCATGATTGTTCTTATCGGGCTTGCCGTGCGAAGTCGTCGCTCCTTGTTCTCGAGCACCCAGCAGCTATTGTTTAGCATGCTTGGCTACACCTCTGCCGCGTACATATTATTCGATATGATCTGGACGCTTTCGGACGGTGTGGACGGCACGTTGGGCATTGCTGCCAACTGGATTTCCAACGCGGTTTCGTTTTCGCTCTTTGCTATCGCGTGTCTCATTTGGTTTATCTATTCCGAGACGGTGCAGGGTTCTCGCCTTTTGACCTCGCGCTATAGGGTGGTGCTTGTAGCGTTGCCTACGGCTCTGGTGGTCGTGCTGGCGTTTACCAGTTACTGGACGCACGCCCTGTTCTATATCGATTCGCAGGGCGTGTATCGTCGCGGCTTTGCCTATATGATCCAGCCCATCGTCAGCTACTGTTACGTTATACATACGTCCCTGCATGCATTTGTGCAATCTCGCAGGGTCGAGAGCCTGCAGACGAAGGCCATCTATCGAACCTTGGCATTTTTCGCCATTCCGGCCCTGGTGGGCGGTACCTTTCAGGTCGTATACTCGCTGCCCGGCCTTTGTGTCGGCATAATGATTAGCATGTTGCTGCTCTACATCATCTACCAGGAGCAGCTCATCTCGACCGACCCGTTGACTGGACTTAACAATCGCAACCGTTTTGAGACCTATATGCTGTCGCTCTTCTCAAATGTGGATCAGGCCGAAGATGTATATCTGCTTATGATGGACGCCGACGGCTTTAAGCAGATTAACGATCGCTATGGGCATGTGGAGGGCGACCACGCTCTTCAGGTCATATCCGCTGCGCTCAAAGAAGTCTGCTCGGCGTCTGGCGGCTTTATCGCACGTTATGGTGGCGATGAGTTCGTGGTGCTCCAAAAGGCAGTGGCGGAACAGGACATCATGCATCTGTGCGCGACAATCAACGATGAGCTCGCGCGCGCCGAGGTTCCGTATCTGTTGCGGATGTCCATCGGCTACGCACGGGTTGGTGATGGCGTCGATACCTGGCAAGACTTGTTTCGTGCTGCCGACGCGGAGCTCTACCGCGTAAAGCGCGAGAAGAAGAAAGCCGGCGTTCAGATACGCTAGGAAAAGGGGCACACGACCGTTGCGATGGTCGTGCGCCCCTTTTGCGTTTGTGGGGGCCACCGGTCATAATGCCCAGGCGCGGTGCGGCAAGACGGGCGTCTGCCGCCGCGACTCGGTGCGAAATCAACGAGAACCAGTGCATTCCATTAAGCTAAAGTGTGTGAAGGCTCTCTCTAAAAAGGTGAGCTCTCTAGGCTTTTTTGGGTTTGTTGACGATGATGATGCCGCTGCAGACCAAGAGCAGGGCAACGATGACAGTAACGGGGCTCGTGCCGGCGCCCTCGCCAAGCAGCAGTGCGCTCAGCAGTACGCCAAAGACCGGGTTCATAAACCCAAAGACCGAGACGCGGCTGACGGGGTTGACGGCAAGCAGGCGCGACCACAGCGAGTAGGCGACCGCGGAGATAAGCGCCATGTAGATGATGAGCACGATGGCGGGGACAATCGCCGTGGGGGAGAGCGCGCCACCCATCAAAAAGCCGATGGCGGTGAGGACCAGGCCGCCGACCAAGAACTGCCACCCGGCAAGCAAGACGCCGTCGTGCTTGCGCGAGAAGATGCCGATCAGGCAGGTCGAAAGAGCACCCGCGACAGTGGAGGCTAGGATAAAGCCCTCGCCATCGAGCCTGAAGCCAAAGGTGCCATCTGCGCCCGAGAGGTTGACGAGCGCGACGCCGGCAAAGCCCAGCGCACAGCCAAGCACCTTGGCCGTATTGAGCTTCTAGGTGTGAAATGCCAGGGCGGCAAAGAGGATTGCGAGGAAGTTGGCGCTGGCCTCGATGATGGAGCTCGACATGGCGCTGGCGCGCGAGAGGCCCAGATAGAAAAAGAAGTACTGCCCGATAGTCTGGAAGAGCGACAAGACAAAGATGGGCTTGATGTCGCGAGCCTGCGGAATGAGGGGGCGGCGTTGGGCCGCACTCATCCCAACGATAACCAGGGCGCCGGCAAGCGTGAAGCGCAAGCCCGCAAAGAGCAGCTGCGAGGCGCTATCGTGCGTCGGGATACCAAAGAGTGCGTAGCCGATCTTGATGCAGGGAAAGGCCGATCCCCAGAGTGCACAGCAAACAAGACAACCCAGGATGAGTCCGGGCAGGGTGGCGAGATACGGCTTGCGGCTTTCCATGATGTCCTTCCTGCATGCGCGAAGCAAAAAAGAACCCGCCACCGGATGCGTCGGTGGCGGGTGTTGTTACCCGAGGGGATTGTACCCGATGGGAAAGGTTTAAGCGAAGTAGGCCACGCCGCTCTCAAAGATCGGCATGAACTTATCGCCGGGGACATGCTCGGGCACGTTGCGGTACAGGTTGTCGCCGCGACGCTCGGCATGGCCCATCTTGCCCAGGACGCGGCCGTCGGGGCTCGTGATGCCCTCGATGGCGAGTGCGGAGCCGTTGGGGTTGACGGAGAGATCCATGCTGGGCTTGCCGTTCTCGCCCACGTACTGCGTGGCGACCTGGCCGTTGGCGATCAGCTGGGCGAGCACTTCGTCATTGGCGACAAAGCGGCCCTCGCCGTGGCTGATGGCGACGGTGTAGGGGTCGTCCAGGCTGCACTGCGACAGCCACGGGGACAAGTTGGACGAGATGCGGGTGCGCACCAGACGGCTCTGGTGGCGACCGATGGTGTTGAACGTCAACGTGGGCGCATCGGGCGTGGCGTCGACGATGTCGCCGTAGGGCACCAGGCCGAGCTTGATCAGGGCCTGGAAGCCGTTGCAGATGCCCAGCATCAGGCCATCGCGGGCCTTGAGCAGGTCGCGGACTGCCTCGGTGACCTCGGGAGCGCGGAAGAACGCCGTGATGAACTTGGCAGAGCCGTCGGGCTCGTCGCCGCCCGAGAAGCCGCCGGGGATCATAACGATCTGGCTTGCACGGATGCGGCGGGCAAGCTCGCGGGTGCTCTCGGCGACGGCCTCGGGCGTGAGGTTGTTGATCACGAAGGTGTCGGCCTCGGCACCGGCGGCACGGAAGGCGCGGGCGCTGTCGTACTCGCAGTTGTTGCCGGGGAACACGGGGATGATCACGCGCGGGCGGGCGATCTTGGCGCCGCCGTACACGTGGATATCCTTGGCGCGGAAGTCGATGGTCTCGACCTCGGGGGTCTTGCCGGCGCTGCGGTAGGCGAAGACGCCCTCGATGCCGCTCTCCCAGGCCTCCTGGAGCTCGGCGAGCTCGATGACCTCGGAGCCGGTGTCGATGACATAGCCCTCGACGGTGGTGCCCAGGGGCTCGACGACAACGCCGTCGGCGACCTCGGGCAGCTCGGCATCCTCGGCGAGCTCGACGATAAAGCTACCGTAGAGCGGGGTGAAGAGGCTCTCCACGTCTACATCCTCGGCAAGCTCGATACCGATCTGGTTACCGACGCACATCTTAAAGAGGCTCTCGGCGCCGCAGCCGTAGCCGGGCGTGGAGATGGCCAGGGCGTTGCCGTTGGCGGTGAGCGCCTCGACGGCGTCAAACGCGGCGAGCAGCTGCTGGGCGTCGGGGCGGTAATCCTCGCCGTAGGTGGCGGGGGCGATGCGGACGACGCGGTGCGTGAGGCCCTTGAACTCGGGCGAGACGGCGCGGGCGGCCTTGCCCACGGCGACGGCGAAGCTGATCAGGGTCGGCGGAACGTTGAGCTCGCCGGCCTCGTCCTCAAACGAACCGCTCATGGAGTCCTTGCCGCCGATGGCGCCGGCACCCAGGTCGACCTGGGCCATAAGGGCACCCAGGACGGCAGCCATGGGCTTGCCCCAGCGCTCGGCCTCGGTGCGCAGGCGCTCGAAGTACTCCTGGAAGGAGAGGTAAGTGCGCTTGTGCTCAAAGCCGGCGGCAACGAGCTTGGCGATGGACTCGACCACGGACAGGTAGGCGCCCGCAAACTGGTCGGCCTCCATCAGATAGGGGTTGAAGCCCCATGCCATGGCGCTCGCCGTGGTGGTCTCGCCGTCCACGGGGAACTTGGCGACCATGGCCGAGCTTGGGGTGAGCTGCGTCTTGCCGCCAAAGGGCATGAGCACGGTCGCGGCGCCGATGGTGGAGTCGAAGCGCTCGGAAAGGCCCTTGTTGGAAGCGAAGTTGGGGTCGGTGACGAGCGAGGTCATGCGCTCGGCGAGCGTGGTACCGTCCCAGCTGGGCTGCCACACACTGCGGGCGCAGACGTGGGCGACCTGGTGCTTGGGCGCACCGTTGGAGTTGAGGAACTCGCGGGACAGATCGACGATGGCGACGCCGTTCCAGGCCATGCGCATGCGCGGCTCGGCGGTAACCTCGGCGATAACGGTCGCCTCCAGGTTCTCCTCGGCGGCGTAGCCCATGAACTCCTCGACGTCACCGTCGGCGACGGCGCAGGCCATGCGCTCCTGGGATTCAGAGATGGCGAGCTCGGTGCCGTCAAGACCGTCGTACTTTTTGGTCACGGTATCAAGGTCGACATACAGGCCGTCGGCAAGCTCGCCTACGGCGACCGAGACACCGCCGGCGCCAAAGTCGTTGCAGCGCTTGATCAGACGGCAGGCATCGCCGCGGCGGAACAGGCGCTGCAGCTTGCGCTCGACCGGGGCGTTGCCCTTCTGGACCTCGGCGCCCGATGTCTCGATGGACTCGGTGTTCTGGGTCTTGGAGGAGCCGGTGGCACCGCCGATGCCGTCACGGCCGGTGCGGCCGCCCAACAGGATGATCTTGTCGGTGGGGGCGGGGCACTCGCGACGCACGTGGTTTGCCGGGGTAGCGCCCACGACGGCGCCGACCTCCATGCGCTTGGCGACGTAGCCGGGGTGATAGAGTTCGTTGACCTGACCGGTGGCAAGGCCGATCTGGTTGCCGTAACTGGAGTAGCCGGCGGCAGCAGTGGTCACGAGCTTACGCTGCGGCAGCTTGCCCTCGAGCGTCTCGGACACGGGGACGGTGGGGTCGCCGGCGCCGGTGACACGCATGGCCTGGTACACGTAGCTGCGGCCCGACAGCGGGTCGCGGATGGCACCGCCCACGCAGGTGGCGGCACCGCCGAAGGGCTCGATCTCGGTCGGGTGGTTGTGGGTCTCGTTCTTAAAGAGGAACAGCCAGTCCTGGTCCTCGCCGTCGACATCGACCTTCACCTTGACGGTGCAGGCGTTGATCTCCTCGGACTCGTCGACATCGGTCATGACGCCGGTCTTCTTAAGGTACTTGGCGCCGATGGTGCCCATGTCCATGAGGCAGACGGGCTTGGCGTCGCGACCGAGCTTGTGGCGCATTTCCATGTAGCGGTCGAAGGCCTGCTGCACCACGGCGTCGTCGATCGTCACGTCGTCCAGGACGGTGCCGAAGGTGGTGTGGCGGCAGTGATCGGACCAGTAGGTGTCGATCACGCGGATCTCGGTGATGGTGGGGTCGCGATCCTCATCGCGGAAGTACTGCTGGCAGAAGGCGATGTCCGCCTCGTCCATGGCAAGGCCGCGCTCGGAAATAAAGGCGGCAAGACCGGCTTCGTCGAGCTCGCGGAAACCGTCGAGCACCTCGACGGGCTGGGGCTCGGGGGTCTCCATGTACAGCGTCTCGGGCAGGTCGAGCGAGGCGATGCGCGCCTCGACGGGGTTCACCACGTAGTGCTTGATGGCATCAATGGCGGCCTCGTCCAGAGCGCCCGAGATCATATAGACCTTGGCGGAGCGCACGGCGGGGCGCTCGCCCTGGCTGATGAGCTGCACGCACTCGCTGGCGGAGTCGGCGCGCTGGTCAAACTGGCCAGGCAGGAATTCGACGGCAAAGACGGCGCCATCGCTTGCGGGGAGCTCGTCGTAGGTCACATCGACCTGGGGCTCGCTAAAGACGGTCGGCACGCAGGACCGGAAAAGCTCCTTGTCGATGCCCTCGACGTCGTAGCGGTTGATAATCCTCAGGGCCTCGATGCCCTTGATGCCGAGAATTTCGGTCAGCTCGCCCTTGAGCTGCTGAGCCTCGACGTCGAACCCGGGTTTCTTCTCCACGTAGATACGAGAGACCATTGGTTCCTGCCTTCCTGATCGGTTGGGCGTACGGTACGGTATGCGGCAGCGGTCGGTTTGCGGGGTCTGCCCTGCGGTCGCCTTGAGCCACATGTTTGTAAACCTCACTATGATACGACAGCTCGCGGCGCGTTGAGGACGGCGAGGGTGCTACAGTGAAGCGCAAACAAGAGAAAGGCATCACATGGCATTCGTTTCGCTCGCCATCATCGCACTCGTGGCCTTTGCGAGTCCTTTTATCGCCTCGGCGATTCCCGGAAAACCCGTTCCCGAGACGGTCTTTTTGCTCGTGCTCGGCGCGGTACTGGGACCCCATATGCTCGGCGTCATCCATGTAGATGCTGAGGTCTCGCTTGTGTCCGAGCTGGGCCTGGCCTTTTTGTTCCTGCTTGCCGGCTTTGAGATCGACCCCAAGAGCATCACGGGCGTCGAGGGGCGCTACGGCTTGGCGACGTGGGTCGTCACATTTTGTATCGCCTGGCTTGCCGTGCGCTTTACCCCGTGGTTCTCAGTCAGTCATTTCGACGGTATCGCCGTGACGCTTGCCCTCACTTCGACGGCGCTCGGTACGCTTGTGCCCATCATGCGTGAGCGCTCGCTCACCGGCACGCGCGTGGGCGACTCGATTCTCGCGTATGGCACTTGGGGCGAGCTCGGTCCCGTGCTCGCCATGTCGGTGCTGTTGTCTGCCCGCACTGGCATCCAAACGCTCGTAATCCTTGGCTTGTTTGCGGTGGTTTGCGTGTTGCTGGCCGTGGTCCCAAGCCGCTCCAAGCGCGTCGGCAGCCGCTTCTTTGCGTTTGTCGAGGAACGCGCCGATACCACATCACAGACCTTCGTGCGCCTGACGGTGCTCATCCTGGTCACGCTCGTGGCATTCTCGGCTGTCTTTGATCTCGACATCGTGTTGGGTTCTTTTGCCGCCGGCTTTGTCCTGCGCTATATCATCCCCGAGGGCAACCATACGCTCGAGACCAAGCTCGACGGTCTGGCCTACGGTTTTTTGATTCCGGTGTTCTTTACCGTATCGGGCGCAAAGATCGATCTGACGGCCGTGGCGTCGCGCCCGGGTCTGCTCGTGGGCTTTATCGTGGCGTTGTTGATTATTCGTGCCGTGCCCATTCTTATTTCCATGAGCATTTGTCCTGCGACGCGCGATGTGTCGGCGTATGGTCGCATTACCGTGGCCCTGTACTGCACCACGGCGCTGCCGATCATCGTTGCCGTTACGAGCGTTGCCGTCAACGCGGGCGCGCTGTCGCAAGATATTGCGTCGGTCATGGTTGCCGCCGGTGCCATCACGGTGTTCTTGATGCCATTGCTCGCGCAGCTCTTCTACCGCGTGGTGGATGCCGCACCGGTCGCCGCCGTGGCAGAGGTTGCCGAGCATCCATCCGATGCGCTCGACATCTTGCGCGCCCACCACGACCTAGCGAGCTTGCTCGCGCGCGAGCACGAGCTGCTGACCTCGCATGGCCATGGTCGCGTATTCGAGGGCCTGCCTACGCTCGATACGATTGCCGAGCGTCTTTCCGCCGAGGCAGCGAGCGGCCACATCGATGCCCGCATCGTGGACGCGGCGCACCTGCTTGCCGATAAGACCTATGGAGACGAGGTCGACCCGTCCGAGCTGACTCCGCGTGAGCGCCGCCGCCTGGAGCGCGCCAAGCTCGCTGTGCGCGAATACCGCCGTCGCATGCTGGAGCTCTATGCGCGCGAAGAAGCCGAAGACGACGACGGTAAGTAGTCGATACTTTCTCGGGGAAGCCGCGTCCCGCTTTGAAGGCTCGGAACGGGATGTGGTTTCCGAAACGGGGGCCGTTGGGAAGCTGTG
>DBFVGT010000008.1:0-3667 GCA_048524725.1 Collinsella sp.
AAACACGCGCCGCACGCCGCGGGGCTCAATGTCCAGCTCAAGGCGCTCGACCACAAGCTCAATACGTCGTGACAGCTCGGGCTCAATCTGCTGGCCGCCGTAGCCCAGATACCGCAGCATCTCGGCACGGTCGACACGGGGATGGTGCGCAGCATCGACACGGTAAAGCGCCGGCGACGCAAGGTCGGCCGGCACTTCGACAGCGGTTGTATCGATGTGCGGTTTTTCCATTACCCCAGGCGCTCCATAATGGTCGCGGCGATCGCAGGACGATTCATAGTGTACAGGTGCAGACCGGCGGCACCGTGCTCCTTAAGGTCGCAAAGCTGACGGGCGGCATAATCTACACCGGCTGCCTGCAGGCTCTCGGGGTCGTTCTCGTACTTGGCGAGAATCTTGATGACGGGGGAGGGCAGCGACGCGCCGCACATAAAGACCATGCGGCTGATCTGGGACTTGCCCATAAACGGCATGATGCCCGCGGTGATGGGCACGGTGATACCTGCCTTGTTGGCAAGCTCGCGGAAGCGGTAGAAGCACTCGTTGTCAAAGAAGAGCTGCGTCACAAAGAAGCTCGCGCCGGCGTCCTGTTTTTGCTTGAGGTATTCGACCGAAGCGTTGAGGTCCTCACAGGCAATGTGGCCCTCGGGGTAGGCCGCGGCGCCCACGCAAAAGCCGGCGTCGACGAGCTCGGGGATGAGGTCGCGGGCGTAGGCGTAGTCCGAGGCGGGCTTGTCGTCCTCGGTCGCGCCAGCAGGAAGATCACCGCGCAGGGCCAGCACATTTTCTACGCCGGCGGAGCGGTATTCGTCGATCTTGGCGGCGATGTCGGCATGCGTGCGGCCAACGCAGGTAAGGTGCGCCACCGAGGGCGTGTCGAATTCGCTCGAAATCATATGCGCGATGGGGGCGGTGGTGGCACCGTTGCCCGAGCCGCCGGCCGAGCAGGTGACCGAGACAAAGCTCGGCGAAAGCTTGCACAGATTGCCTGCCACTTCGCGAGCCGTGTCGAGGGTCAGCTCGCCCTTGGGCGGGAACATCTCAAACGAAACGGGTGCGGTGCCCTGGGATGCTGCCTGCTTAAAAACCTCGTCGACGCGCATATCGTGCTCCTTTAGATACTTAAATAGTGTGATGTGTTGTAAGGATTCTACAGCACCACTATGCCACGGTGGAGTTTCACTCACTATTTGGGGGATACCAATCAAAGATGCCTTGCTATCGACATTCCCTATAGCAGAGCGGCCAATCTAGGATGGGGCTATAAAGACTGGTATCTGATGCGAAATACCAGTTAATAGAGCCCCATCCCAAATTGACTACCCTTAAGCCATGGGGAGAGGTCTGCAATTTATACAGTTGATTGGCCGTTGAGGGCGGCAACGCCGCCGCGATGCGGTAACCTCATTGATTGGTTTCGTGACAGCAACATAACGGTAATGTTGCGGAAACACGACGAGCCTAATCTATGACTCGTTCGTTAGTAATCAACACCGCTTCTCACGCGGTGCCGATACGAAGGGAGTTCCGTATGGCCGAACTTACTGACCGCTTCGGGACCATGGTGTTCTCTGAGGAAGTCATGAAGGACTACCTCCCCAAGGACATTTGGAAGCGCCTTGCTGCAACCCTCGAGGACGGTGAGCCGCTCGACCTGGATGTGGCCAACGCCGTTGCCCACGCCATGAAGGTCTGGGCCATCTCCAAGGGCGCGACGCACTACGCGCACTGGTTCCAGCCGCTTTCGGGCATTACTTCCGAGAAGCACGACAGCTTCCTCGAGCCCAACCACGACGGCACCGCCATTACCAAGTTTACGGGCAAGAACCTCATCCAGGGCGAGCCGGACGCCTCCAGCTTCCCCAACGGCGGCCTGCGTGCCACCTTCGAGGCCCGTGGCTACACCGCTTGGGATCCCACCAGCCCCGCATTCATTAAGGACGATGTCCTGTGCATCCCCACGGCTTTCTGCTCCTACACGGGCGAGGCCCTGGACAAGAAGACCCCGCTGCTGCGCTCCATGACCGCGCTCTCGCGTGAGTCCAAGCGCGTTTTGGCGCTGTTTGGTAAGACCCCCAAGAAGGTCGTTCCTTCCGTGGGCGATGAGCAGGAGTACTTCCTGATCAAGAAGGACGCTTACCGCAAGCGCAGGGACCTGGTCATCACCGGGCGCACCCTCTTTGGTGCTGCTCCCTGCAAGGGCCAGGAGCTCGAGGAGCACTATTTTGGCGCTATCCGCCCCACCGTCTCGTCCTATATGAAGGACCTGGACGATGAACTGTGGGCGCTTGGCATTCCTGCCAAGACCAAGCACAACGAGGTCGCTCCCTGCCAGCATGAGCTCGCCCCTGTCTACGGCGAGGTCAACGAGGCCATCGACCAGAATCTGGTCATGATGGAGAAGATGAAGCTCATCGCCTCCCGCCACGACTTGGTCTGCCTGCTGCACGAGAAGCCCTTCGAGGGCATCAACGGTTCGGGCAAGCACAACAACTGGTCGCTTGGCACCGAGTCCGAGAACCTGCTTGACCCGGGCGACACTCCGCTCGACAACCTGCAGTTCATCGTCTTCCTCACCGCGGTGATCGAGGCCGTCGATAACTATCAGGAGCTCCTGCGTGCCTCCGTTGCCTCGGCCGGCAACGATCATCGTCTGGGCGCCAATGAGGCTCCTCCGGCGATTATGTCCATCTTCCTGGGCGACCAGCTTACCGAGGTCGTCGAGAAGATCATCGATGGCAAGGCTTCCGTCCATGCCACGCGCGGCGTGCTCGACCTGGGCGCCGATACCCTGCCCAAGCTGATGCAGGACAACACCGACCGCAACCGTACCTCCCCGTTCGCCTTCACCGGCAACAAGTTCGAGTTCCGTGCCTGCGGCTCCGAGCAGAACGTCTCCGACTCCAACCTGGTGCTCGATGCTGCCGTGGCCAAGTCGCTCAAGTCCTTCGCCGATGCGCTCGAGGGTACGCCCGAGGATAAGTTCCAGGACGCCGCGCTCGAGTACTGCAAGAAGGTGCTGACCGATCACCAGCGCATCCTGTTCTCCGGCGACGGTTACTCCGACGAGTGGCCCATCGAGGCCGAGAAGCGCGGCCTTGCCAACAACAAGACCACGGCCGACGCTCTTCCCGCCTTTGTTTCCGATAAGGCCATTGCGCTCTTTGAGGAGACGGGTGTCCTGACCAAGGCCGAGGCTCAGTGCCGCTATGACTGCAAGCTCGAGAAGTACAACAAGCTCATGAACATCGAGGCTACCACGATGGTTCGCGAGGCGCGTCGTACCTATCGCCCGGTCATTACCGCCTATGCCACCAAGGTCGCTAAGGGCCTTGAGACTATTCGTGCCGCCGGTGCTGAGGCCGCCATGCAGTGCGAGCAGAACACGCTCAACAAGCTCTGCAACGGTATCACCGCCATCAACGACTCCATCAAGGCGCTCGACGCCGTACATCAGAAGGCCGAGGCTCTCGATGGCCAGGAGCAGGCCAACGTATACGCGCACGAGGTCGTTCCCGCTATGGATACGCTGCGTGCCGCCGTGGACGCAATGGAGGAGATCGTGGCCGCCGACTACTGGCCGGTTCCGACCTACGACGACATTCTGTTCTACGTGTAGAACGTAACCGACATATCGTCACGGTATTGAGCCGGGGTCCGCATCGCG
>DBFVGT010000009.1:0-6686 GCA_048524725.1 Collinsella sp.
TATCATCGAGGCCAATACGCTGCTTTCGGGCATTGGCTTTGAGAGCTCGGGCCTTGCTGCTGCTCATGCCATCCACAATGGCCTGACGATGCTGCCCGAGTGCCACGGCATGTATCACGGCGAGAAGGTCGCCTTTGGCACCATCGTCCAGCTGGTACTCGAGGATGCTCCGACTGAGAAACTCGAGGAAGTCCTGGGCTTCTGCATTGAGCTGGGCCTGCCGGTCACGATGAAGGAGCTTGGCGTTGCCGAGGTTACGCGCGAGCAGGCCATGGTCGTTGCCGAGGCCGCTTGCGCGCCCGAGGACACCATGTGCAACATGCCGTTTGAGGTGACGCCCGAGATGGTCGCAAACGCCATCCTGGGTGCCGACGCGCTGGGCCACTACTATCTCATGGATGAGTAAATCAAGCTAAGGAAGGGGCAAAGCCAACAGATGGCTTTGCCCCTTTTGCTATGGTGCAAAGGGGTCAGGTTACTTTGCACCAATCGTTGTTTGATGAAGGGCGGATTCTCGTATGGCGCTTCCTATGGTTTACGGCGGTCCCGGCCGGTATGTTCAGGGGCCGGGCGAACTTTCGCGTCAGGGCAGGTATTTGTCATGGTTGGGCTGCGCTGCCTATGTCTTGTTTGACCAGAGCACCGAGGATCGGCTGTGCAGGCAGATCGTCGATGGATTTCTGGATGAAGATCTAAGCGAGCCGTTCTTTAAGATTTACAACGGTCCGTGTACGGAAGATGCCGTTGTCGAAATGGCCAAGGAAGCCCAGGCCGAGTATTGCGACATGGTGGTGGGCATTGGCGGCGGCAAGATGCTCGATATCGCAAAGGCCGTTGCGTTTTATGCTGAGCTGCCGTTGTGTGTATGCCCCACGGCGGCTTCGATGGACGGTCCGTGCAGCGCGATTTCGGTGCTGTATCACGAGGATGGGTCGTTCGATCGCTATCTGATGCTCGAGAAGAATCCGGACCTGGTCGTGGTCGATACCAACGTGGTCGCGGCGGCCCCACTGCGTATGACGGTCGCTGGTATGGGCGATGCGCTGGCAACGTACTTCGAGGCGCGTTCGTGCGCCGCGGCGAGAGGTGCGAACGAGCACGGTGGCACGCCGGGGCACTTGGCACTGGTCGCGGCACGTGCCTGCTACGACACGCTTATGGAATGCGGCGTCGCTGCCAAGCGCGATCTCAAAAAGGGGCGTACATCGCCGGCGGTTGAGCGCCTGATCGAGTGCAACATCCTGCTTTCGGGCGTCGGCTTTGAGAGTGGCGGTTTGGCGTTGGCGCATGCCATCGCCAACGGCCTGACGATTTTGCCCGAGTGCAAGGCTATGCACGGCGAGGCCGTAGCGTTTGGTCTGGTGGTCCAGCTTCGTCTGGAGCGTGCGCCCGAGCTTGAACAGGTGCTCGAGTTTTGTCAGCGCGTTGGTCTGCCGACGACGCTCGAGGAGCTGGGCCTTGGCGAGATTTCCGATGCCGACCTGATGAGCGTTGCGGATGCGGCCTTTAGAAACGAACGCAATATGGCCAACGAGCAGGCCAAGGTGACCAAGCAAAAGCTCGTCGAGCTCATGCGCGAGGCATAGTTTGGCGCTTGATCGACCTTGTGCAATCGGGGCGGCGATAGGCCATAGGCTATTTACCGCAAAGGTGCTCCGCGTGTAATTTGCCCGAGGTACGGGCCGATAGCGTATCATTATCTCTTGCTTGTTTGCACTGCTCAGGGAGGGGCCGCGCATGGCGCAGGAACACGATCTATTTGATGACATTATCGAGATCAGCAAGGGTTTCGACTTTCTTAAAAACCCGCTTGGCGGCGTGACCGATGCGCTCGATCCGTCGGCGCCGCAGTGGAATCCTGCCGACTACAAGGAGCGTCCGCGTGGCAACACCATTCCGTGTCTGACCTGCAAAAACGAAAAGAGCGGCTGCACCGCGTGCATGGACGTGTGCCCGGTCAACGCTATCGAGGTCGAGGAAGACGCCATCGAGATCCTCGACTCCTGTCGCAAGTGCGGCCTGTGCGCCGCTGCCTGTCCGACCGAGGCGATCATCTCGCCGCGCTTGGCGCCCAAAAACATGTATGACGACATCGTCTCTGCTGCCACGAGCCACGAGACCGCCTACGTCACCTGCACGCGCGCCCTTAAGCGCATGCCGCGCGAAAACGAGGTCGTCGTCGCCTGCGTGGGCGATATTACGGCCGAGACCTGGTTCTCGGTGCTGGCGGACTATCCCAACGTGAGCGTGTACCTGCCGTTGGGCGTGTGCGATAAGTGCCGCAACACCGGTGGCGAGGATATTCTGGGCGAGGCCATCGCCACCGCCGAGGAGTGGGCCGGTACGGGCATGGGCCTGGAGGTCGACCCCAAGAGCCTCAAATGTCATAAGCGCCGCGAGTACGAGCGCAAGGAGTACATGGATAAGATTGCCCGCACCACGGGCCTTACCGTGACCAAGCTCAACCCGGCAACGGCGGCGCTGGCCTCGGTGACGCAGAAGCTCAAAGCCCACCGCCACCAGATTACCCAGCTGGAGCGCACGCTCAATACCATGTGCGGCGCCACGACGGCAAAACGTCGCCGTACGCTTACGCACGGCCGCCAGCTGGTACTCTCGACGTTGCAAAACCACCCCGAGCTTGCCCAGAACATGCAGGTGAGCACGCCGGAATGCGATTTTGACAAGTGCACGTCGTGTGGCGAGTGCGTCAACGTGTGCCCCACGTTTGCCTGCGATTTGGTGGGAAGCGGCCGCTTTGCACTGGAGTCCACGTATTGCCTAGGCTGCGGAGCCTGCGTCAAGGTGTGCCCCGAGCATGCGCTTAAGTTGGTTGAACATGATGCATCCAACCTAGTCGTCGTCGATCCCGAGGCCGAGGAAAAGGCCGCCCAGAAGGCTAGGGCCCACGAAGAAGCCCAGAAGGTCAAGGCTGAGGCGAAGGCCAAGCTCGACAAGATGCTCGATCAGGTGGAGAAGCTCGCGGACTAGTCAGCGACCCCTATCTCTGCTTCATTCGTGCCGCCGTGGCGTCCGGGTTAGCCCAGATGCTGCGGCGGCGCTATACTTATGCAGTTTGAAATGCTTGTACCAAAAGGAGCTGTCGTGTCCCTTTCCATCGGTATCGTGGGCCTGCCCAACGTGGGCAAGTCGACGCTGTTCACCGCGCTTACCAAAAAGACCGGCCTTGCCGCCAACTATCCGTTCGCCACGATCGACCCCAACGTGGGTATCGTCGACGTGCCCGATAGCCGCCTGCAAAAGCTCGCCGACATCGTTAACCCGGGTCGCATCGTGCCGGCGACGGTCGAGTTCGTCGACATCGCAGGTCTGGTGAAGGGCGCCAACGAGGGCGAGGGCTTGGGCAACCAGTTCCTGGCCAACATTCGCGAGACCGACGCCATCTGCGAGGTCGTGCGCTACTTTAAGGACCCCAACGTCATGCGTGAGGTGGGTCGCACGGGCGAGTTCGTCGATCCCGCCGGTGACGCCGACACCATCATGACCGAGCTCATCCTGGCCGACATGGGCACGCTCGAGAAGCAGCTGCCCAAGCTCGAGAAGGAGGCCAAGCGCGACAAGGAGCTCATGCCCAAGTTCGAGGTCGCCAAGCGTCTGCTTGCCTGGCTCAACGAGGGCAAGCGCGCCGCGTCCATGGAGATGACCGACGAGGAGCGCGCCGCTGCCAAGGGCCTGTTCCTGCTCACTATGAAGCCCATCCTGTATGTGGCCAACGTGGACGAGGATATGCTCAACGACGATCTGGCGCCCATCGATGGTGTTAAGCCGCTGCCCATCTGCGCCAAGATCGAGGCCGAGCTTTCCGAGCTCGATCCCGAGGATGCGGCCGACTACCTGGAGAGCTTGGGCCTGGAGCAGCCCGGCCTGGACGTGCTCGCGCAGGCAGCCTACAAGCTGCTCGGCCTGCAGTCGTTCTTTACGGCCGGCGAGATGGAGGTCAAGGCCTGGACGGTGCGTCAGGGCGCGACCGCCCCGCAGGCCGCCGGCGTCATCCACACCGACTTTGAGCGCGGCTTTATTAAGGCCGAGGTCATTGGCTACGACGATTACATCGAGCTCGGTGGCGAGCAGGGCGCCAAGGCTGCCGGCAAGCTGCGTATTGAGGGCAAGGACTATGTTATGGCCGATGGCGACGTCGTGCACTTCCGCTTTAACGTGTAAGGACGACGCATATGTTTAAATATGGCAAAAAAGCCGGCTACATGGGTATTGCGCTGCTCGTACTTGCGGTGATTCCGCTGGCGGTCGCAGCGTGTGTTATCCCCAACATTGGTCCCGAGGTGGCAACAAAGTTTAATGCCGCCGGCGAGGTGACGCGCTGGGGCAAGAGCTACGAGCTGCTGGCACTGCCGGTGCTCAACCTGCTGCTGAGCGTGGCGACGTACTTTACAGCGGGACGCCAGGCTAAAAACAATGATGACTCCGCCGCCATGGCGCGCATCGTGTGCGAGCGCTACCTGCGCAACGGTTGCATCACGGGTGTGTTCCTCAACGTGATCAACGTTTACTTTATGTACTCGGCTATTACCGGAACGGGCTTTGGCTTTGGTTTCTAGCTTGTCCTTTTAGGCAACGAGCCTGCACGCATATTCAATGGCTGCTGCGAGGCCGCCGCTCGATCGTGGTTTAAAGACCATGTCGGCGGCGGCCTCGTTTTCGTATCCGGCGCCGCGAAGGGTGAGCGCGGTACCGGCTTCCAGGAGAAGGGGCAGACCGCGTTGGCTGGTTGCGATTACGGCAGCCTGATTGAGCGAGCAGCTGTGCGCTTGGCATTGGATGGCAAGTTCGCCTTGCGCCGGGCAAGGGACCAGAACGGCGGCGACGCGACTTGATAGCAATGCAAATGCTGTGCGCTCATCGGGCGAAAGACATTCTGCTTCAACGACGACGAGCTTGGGCGGTGCGCTGTTTGTGCGAAGCGTGGCTCGGTACGTGCGGACCGAAGAACCCGACATAGAAAACTCCTGTGTATTCGGCAAAACGTAAACTATAGTTTACGTTTATGTTCGGCTCCATTTCAAACTCGTCTGCATGGACGAACGTGCTAAACAGATTCTTGGCAGGCGGGTCGAAGAGACGCGCAGGGACCTTGGTATCTCCAAGGTTGATTTTTGTGTGGCGACAGGAATCAGCCGACCCTACCTCGACCGAATCGAAGATGGGACGGCAAATTTCACGCTCAAGGTTCTATTTAAGATCGCGCCCGCCCTTGGCATGACGGTGTCAGAGCTTCTCGAGGGTATCGAATAGGGGATACCCGTCGACAACTGAATTACGCCATCGGGATGCGGTCGTGGTTGACTTGGCTGTAGAACAGGCGCTGGATCTCGGCGGCATCGCGTGACTGGCCGAGTGCCCACATGGTCTTGGCCACGAGCGTCTCGGTGGTCATGTCGTCGCCGCGCAGAATGCCCGGATGATCGGCGTAAGCACGGCCGACCTCATAAACGCCCAGATCGAGGCCCTCTTCGGGGACCTGCGTGGTCATAACGACGGTGCGGCCCGAATCGACCCAGCGGAAAATTGCCTCTTGGAACGACTCGCCCGACTCACCAAACTCGGGGATACCGCCAATGCCAAAGGTCTCCAGAATCACGGCGTCGTAGCTATCGGCCAGGGCGTCCAGGATACCCGGGTTTACGCCGGGCGTAAGCTTGAGTACAAATACGCGCGGGTCGATGCTGTCGTAGAAACGAACCGGGTTCTCGTTCTGGTGAGTGCCATGGAGTCCGTTGCGAACGATGCGGTCGTTGCGGATATAGGCAATGGGCGGATAGTTGACGCTAATGAACGCGTTAAAGCTCATGGTACGCTGCTTGCGGGCGCGCGTGCCGGCAATGGCGACGCCGCCAAACACAATCGAGACATCGTGCGAGTGCTCGTCGAGCGCATAGAGCAGGCTCTGGTACAGGTTGAGCTTGGCGTCGGTAAAGGGATTGCCCATGGGCTTTTGCGAGCCGGTAAGCACGATGGGCTTGGGGCTGTCCTGAATCAGGTAGGAAAGCGCTGCCGCGGTGTAGCTCATGGTGTCGGTGCCGTGCAGAATCACGAAGCCGTCGTGGTCGGCATAACCCTCGACGATGACGTCGCGGATACGCATCCAGTCGCTGGGGCGCATATTGGTGCTGTCGATGTTCATCGGCTGCACCACGTCGAGCTCGCAGAGGCCCGAGATTTCGGGGACGCTCTGGGCGAGCTCCTCACCGGTCAGGGCGGGGGAGAGGCCGTTGCCGTCCTCGGTCGATGCGATGGTGCCGCCCGTGGCGATGAGAAGGATGCGCTTCATGCTGGTATTCCTATCGTATTTGCCGCCGCAGAGGCGGAGTCGTTCGGCAGTATTGTGGCACAGGGCGTCCAATGTTCAAACGTATTACATCATCTGTAGCGTTTGGTAACACTTCAATCGCCGTCAAATAGGGCTCCGGTCGTGCGTTTGCCGTGCGCTGATGGCTGCGAGGGACGAGAAACCCCATATAACGTGTACACTATGAAAGTTATTTTCGTTCATTCACGCGGGTGGGCACCGGCTCCCCGCCAACAAGAGGGGGAAACCATGGATCAAAAGGCTTCCGCAAAGGTCCTCGTACTCGACTTTGGTGCGCAGTACGGTCAGCTCATTGCCCGTCGCGTCCGCGACCTCAACGTGTATTCCGAGATCGTTCCCT
>DBFVGT010000010.1:0-72486 GCA_048524725.1 Collinsella sp.
ACCGTGAGGGCGGGATGTCCGCAGGGGACAAAGCCTTCGATGACATCCATAGCTTCGGTAATGGTTGAGCCCAGGCCTGCGAGGGCATTGACGAGTTGCTGCTTGGTATCCATAACGGTCCTTTCGACGGGTCAATTTTGCTTGGCGAAAAAATACGTGACGCGATCGGTAACAAAAGTGCGAAGTATGGTGCACATTAGGGTCTTCACAGCTCGTGCATAGAACAGCTGTCCGCTTTCAGAACGTGGTAAGATAACACTCCACAAGCGGGGCTTGCCCTGCATGTTCCTTGAAAAGTCGACGGGTGTTGGGTACTCGTGCCCAATGCCATCCAGACTTTCCCAACATTCGGGGGCGACTGGTTTCGACACGATAGCTCTGAGAGAGGAAGCAAGCCGAGGTCTCCTCGCCTCGTTAAACAGGGGTACCGTCAAATTGAATTGACAACAACTCTTCTTTTGAGCCTATGGCTCTCGCTGCTTAATTTATAGCGGCGCGTCAACCCGGTGATTTCCCCGACACCGGCGCGACGTCATGTTAGGGGAATGCTCCTGCGCACGTAATCGGTATGGCGCGGGCTAAGACCGAACCGGTTAGGACGCCGCGAGCGTGTCGCTGCGCGCAAAGCGTCCGAGACAAAACCAGCGACTGAGCTTGGAGATGCCAATCAGGGGGCTTTCGTGGACCGGAGTTCGATTCTCCGCGCCTCCACCAACTGTTCAGTAGGCGAACACATACGCGTGTTCGTCGTTAGGCGGGCGTTCGTATTGCTCGTCAGATAGAAAGAAGCCGCTCCATACGGGGCGGCTTCTTTGCGTTCTAGGCCTGCGGCATGATCTCCTGCTCGCCGTCCTCGTCCATGTACGGCATGAGGAACACGCCGCCCTGCTCGGTGGTAAGCAGCAGGTACTCGCGGTTGTGCTCGTCGCACACGATTTCCTGGCCGATGCCCTCGGGCAGGTCGTATATGGGGCCGTCCGTGCGGGCTTGCCTCACGGTCACGTCTTGCGCTCCCATGGCCTGCGACGCGCAGCTGGCGGCGGCCAGGACGATGAACAGCAGGACGACCGCCGCGAGGATGGGGCCGCACCCGCCGTTGCGCTCCTCGTCTGCGGGGCTCGGGTACGGCATGGCCTATCCCACCTTCACCAGATAGTCGTCGGCCTCTGGCTTGCCCGTGGCCTTGCCCACGGCGATGTAGCGCGTTGCGCCGCTGTAGCCCGTGTATCGGCCCCACACGTAGCCGTCGGCGATCTTGTACCAGTTATCCAGCGTCACGGTCTCGCCGCTGGAATAGTGCGCCACCTCGGTGCCGCCCAGGCCGGGGGCGTCGCGCACGCGCAGGTAGTCCACAGTGCAGCGGTAGGTGCCGCCGAAGTTCTCGGTCGTTTCCTGCTGCGCAGGCTGCGGCTGCGGGACGGCTGCGGGGGCGCTTCCAGCAGTGATGCCGAAGCATTCCAGGTAGATGCGCGCCAGTTCGTCCAGGTTGCCGTTGAACTTCTCGCGGTCGCCGTCGTTGTCGATGAAGCCGTTCTCGCACAGGCGGTAGTTGATGCCGCGCGCGGCGGCTCGGTTCGGGTTCGCGAGGTCGGAACAGCGCACCAGCTTCTCGGAGCGCCCGGGCATGAACGCCGCCAGCTTGTCGGCCAGCGCATTGTCGTACTCGTCAGGCTCAAAGCCCTCCTTGATGATGACGTGCGCGCCGTGGGCCGTGGCGATGCCGCTGGCGTCCATGTGCAGCTCCACCACCGGGGCGTCGGTGCTCAGGCGGTTAAGCCCGCCGTCGGCGTACCAGTTGCGGGACGTATCGCCCAGCTCGACCTCGGAACCGCCCAGTTCCTTGATTCGCTGGCCCAGGGCGCGAACGCGCTCGGCCTCGGTGCAGCCGCCTGCGCAGCAGCCGGGGTCGCCAGCGCCGTGGCCGCAGATGATGAACAGTTTAGCCATTGCCTACTCCTTCCCGCCTACGGTCACGCCCAGCAGGGCGTCGAGCCACTTGGATGTGATGCCTACCGACTTGAACAGCGTGTAGGCCGCCTGCACGCCGCCTACCACGGCGAAGGCGCACGTGACCCATGCGCCCGGGTCTGCGGGCACGCCGCCCACGAAGCCGGTCACGACGCCCGCCAGGAGCGAGCAGCCCAGCGCCAGGATGCGCGCGGCCTTGCCGGTCATGGCCTCGGTCTTGATCAGCTGCACCGCGAACGGCACGGCGAAAGACAGCACGATGGCTGCGATTGCTTGCATTTCTGTCATTTCGGATTCCTTTCTATCGAGCCGATTCCTTGTAGAGCAGGTCAACGCGGTCGGCGATGTGGTCGACCTTCGCCGCCATGCCCTGGCTGCGCGCTTGGCTGTTCGCCAGGTCGGCGTGCAGCACCTCATTGGAGGTCACGACGGACTCCATGAGCGCCTTCATAGCCTCCATCAGCACGTTGCTGCGCTCCATCTGCGCGGCGATGCGGCCCTCCATCTGGCTGCGCTCGCGGTCGCGCTGCGCCCGCTCGTTCACCTCGTCCTGCTTTCGCTCTTCGCGCTTGAGGTCGATGTTCGCCTTGCGCTCGTTCTGGGCCTTGAACTCTCCGAGGAGCTGCTTGCCGAAGTACAGGACCACTAGGACGAGCAGTGCGCCGAAAAGCGACCCGGGGCCGTACGGCGCGAAGATTTCCAGCACGTCGGTCATTCGTTTTCTCACCTCCTCGAATCGCTGCCGCGATTGTCCGCGAGGTGTCGCCGGGCAAAAGAAAAGCGCCCCCGAAGGGGCGCTCGCTACTCCTGCGGCGCTTCCGGCTGGTCGGGCTCCATGGCTTCCAGCTCGTTGATGCGGTCGCGCCACGTCTGGCGCTGCGAGATGATCTCGGCCACCTCCTTGGCAGCTGCGGCGATGGCCGAGAGCAGGTCGGTGATGGACGATGCGGAGAAGATGCGCTCCACCGCCTTCATGACCTTGTAGTCGCTCTGCTCAAGCTGCTGTTTGTAGCCGTTGATCTCCCCGGCGATTTCCTGTTCCGTCATGGGTCGCTCCTTCCGTTGCTAGGGTAGGGGCATGTTCCCATCCGTGTCGCCTCCAGGTTTGGATTGCATTGAGCAACCCCCCCCCGCGGGATTTCCGAACAGGCTGCGGTACAGCGCGTCCATGGCCCGCACGCTGCGGTGCGCGTCCAGCCGCTTCATGCCTCCGCGCCAGCTCTGGTAGCTCTGCTCCACCTGCTCGGGGGTCATGATGCCATCGGCGACCATGCGGGCCATCTTCTTGAGCTTGCGGCGCTCCCGCGTTATGGAGTCTCGGCACGGCTTCACGACTATGCGGCCCGTCTCCGTGTAGAAGATGCGCTTCTTCAGCCACGTGAACCCGCGCGTGAGCTTCACCACGCGCGTCTTGCGCGGGTTCAGCTCGATGCCCAGCTCGGCGCATTTGCCCTCTATCAGCAGCAGGCACACCTGCAAGTAGTCCTTGGACTCGTGTATCAGGTAGAAGTCGTCCATGTAGCGCCCGTAAGACTCGGGGCGCAGCATCTCGGTCACATAGTGGTCGATGCAGTTGGGGTGGGCCACGGCGCATATCTGGTTCGGCTCGCTGCCCAGCCCCAGGCCCACATCGCCCTGCGCGTCTATCAGGCGGTGCTCCAAGGCGACCACGCGCGGATCTAGCAGCGCGGAGGCCACCTGGTCTTTGACGGGTTGGTGCGCTATGCGCGCGAAGTAGTCGGAGAAGTCGCCCAGGAGGATGTAACCCTCGCGGCCGTGCCGCCTCCAGTGGTCGGCCAGGTGGCGCTTGAGCAGCTTCAGGGCGTAGTCGGTGCCGCGCCCCTTGATGTTCGCGGAGTTCGCGGCTATGAGGGTGGGCACGATCGCGGGCACGAGCGCGTTCTGCGACAGCGACTTCTGCACCACGCGCTCGGGGAAGTGCACGGCGCTGATATGCCTCAGCTTGCCGCGCTCCCATAGGTCGAAGCGGATGAAGCCTCGGCATATGTCGCGGCCCTCCAGCAGGTCGCGTCGTGACTTGACGGCGTTTCGCAGGTAGTCCTTCATGTACCGCTGCGTCGACGACTTCCACATCACGCCGCGCGCGGCCTGCTTCGATGCCTCGCACAGGCTGTTGAGGTCGGCCACGGACTCAAGCGTGCACGCCTTCACGCGCTCGGCCTTGGCCCTCGCGCGCTTCTCCTCGCGGCGTTTTCGGCGCGCCGCCCGCCTTTGCTCGGAATTCACAGAAGGCACCCCGCACGGCTTGCAATGTGGCTCTGACAGCCGCTTGAGGTATGGCCATGAAACGCGGCGAAGCCACGGAGCGCCGCGCCATGCAAGCAGCGTCCGGCCACCCTCGCGGGGTGCGTATTTACGGGCGCATGCCCGATGGTCGCGCCTTCCTTCCTCTCCGCGCTCTGCTTTCGGCCCTGGGGCCTACTCGGTCTGGCAGTAAGGGAATCCGGGGCGGGGGCGAACCCAGACGTTCGTCGCCGAATTGTAGTTGGCATTGCCGTTGCTGTTGACGTAGCACACGTTGGACGAGGAGCCACCCATGACGGAACGCAACCACCAATTGTACCGATAAACAAGGCGCGACCGCCGCCCATTATAGCGAACGCAGGCGCTCTAGCTCGGCCTCGGCCTCGGCTATGCGCTCCTCGGTGGACTTCTTGCCCGTCACGCGCACGTTCTTGCGCGCGCCCCTCAGCAGCCTGATCTCCTCCTCGACCATGGCCGCCAGCTGCTCGAAGCGGTTCGCGTTCACGGGCAGCCCAATGTCCATGAGGCACTGCATGTCGAGCATCAGCTGCTCGCAGTCGGCTATGGCCAGCGTCAGGTACCGCTTGCGCTCCAGCGCGTTGAACGAGCTGTTTGGGTAGAAGCAGTCGGCGCGATTGACGTTGTATACGATGCTGCGCGCCGTCTCGACGGTCGGCACCGCGTTGAGCAGGCGGTACGCCTTGGGCACCACCGAGGAGGAGGCCATCAGCTTGTTGACCTCCACGCGGATGGCGATGGCCTGCGTGAAGAACTTGTACTCTGAAACCTCGCGGTTTCGCTGGTAGACGCCGCTCATGGCACCTCCTGGGAAAACGTGGCAAAAAAACGGCCCGCTTCGCGGGCGAGAGGCGACCGCGCAAGGCGGTCGCCTAAAAGCAGAGTATAGAGCACTCGGCTGGCTAGCCGACGAGGAAGCCGGGGCGGGGGCGAACCCAGACGTCCGTCGCCGAATCGTAGTTGGCACCGCCGCTGCCGATGACGTAGCACACGTCGGACGAGGAGCCACCCACGACGGAACGCAACCACCAAGTGTACCGATTTCCGTTGATTCGGTGCGCGGTGTCCCTGAACAGGTCCCACTGGCAGTCAAAGCCGACGCTGTAGCCCTTGGTGCCCCACACTGGGCAGCCGTACACCTCCATCTCGGACAGCGAGAACACCTTGCCGATATCCTGCCAGCTCCACGAGTTGGAGTCGTTGAGCGCGCCGCTGGCGCTGTAACGCTCCTCAAGCAGGACGCGCTGGGTCAGCAGGTACTTGGTCAGGCTCTCGGGCAGGCACGCCTCGAAGGCCGTCTCCCACGCCTTGAGGTTGCTGTTGGGGTAGGGGCATTTCTGGTCGGCGGTGCCCTGGTTCGTGTTGGTCGTGTTCCACATCAGGAAGCTGTCGTTGGCAACGCCGGTCACGGTCTTGGCCACGGCGATGGGCGCGGAGGCCACGAAGGCGATGTGGTGGCCTTTGGAGCTGTCGCCGCAGCAGTAGTACGGGTCGAAGTGCGCCAGGAGGAAGCGCACGGACTGCTGGGCCGCCACGCCCGACGCGCTTACCAGCGGCACGTCGATGTAATCTCCCACGCGCAGGCCCGCGAAGTTGCCGTTGGCGGCTCGCTTGTGCAGCGCGTCGTACACGCTGCCGCTGCCGATCTCTCCCGCCAGGATGGTGGCGATGTTCTGCCCGCCGTACTTGCCGATTTGGCCCTGGCGGTTGTACTCGGCGTTGTTGAGCGCCGTCTGCGCGTTGCTGCGCGCGGTATCGTCGATGACCTCGTAGCCGATGCCGCCCACCGACAGGGTTTTCGCTTGTGCCATTTCGTTGCCTTTCTACTTGAGGTTGAGGGTTGTGCCGGACGCCGTGCAGGTGCTCCCGAACGTGATGGTGCTGCCAGATGCGCTGGCCTTGGAGGCGGGGCAGTACACGGTGCCGTCGTCGTAGATGAACGCGTCCGTGGCGTCGGCCAGCTTGCCGTACAGGTCGGCTATCTGCTGCTTCTGCTTGGCCATGTCCGAGCTGCCCGCGCTGCCCTGCGCCACGCTGTTGGCTATCTGCAGGGCGATGTTTGCCGCCGCGTCGGCGTTCGAGGCCGCGCCGTTTGCCGCAGCCGTGGCGGCTTGCGAGGCCGTCTTCAGCTGCGACGCCTCGGTCACGCGGTCGCTTTCCGCCGTGGCTCGCTTCTTCTCGGCCTCTGCGCGCTTGGTTTCGGTGGTCTGGCGTGCCTTCTCGTTCGTGGCGCGCTGGTTTTCCGCGCTCGCGCGGGAGGCCTCGGCCTCCTGCATCTGCGCGTTCAGCGCGCTCACGTCGGCTAGCTGCCCTTCGAGGTTCGCGATGATCGCCTCCACCGCATCGACGTACGGGCCGGATATCTCGCCCGACGCGCTCGCCGAGGGCAGCACGTTCACCAGGACGTTCTCGGTGGTGGCGTCCAGCCCTGCCGCGTTCCGCACGCGCACGTAGCACACCTTGAGCAGCCCGGCCACGCCGAAGACGGCGGGGTCGACCGTCACGGTGGCCACGTTGTCGCTGATGCCAGTGAACTGCTGCTCAACGTAGGTGTGGTCGGGCTTCGCAGCCATGAGGTGCACCTTGCAGCCCGTCAGGGCCGCCTTCTTGTCGCCGTCGTAGATGGCGGCCTTCAGGACCTCGGCGCTGTCGCCCTGGTGCACGGTGATGACGGGCGGCGCTATGTTGGTCTTCTTGAGGTTGAGCGTAAGCTCGTGCGTTGCCATGCCTCATTCCTTTCCTTCGGCCGCAAGTGTCCGCGATATGTCGCCGGGCTGCGCTCTGTGGACCCCGCATATCTCCTCGTCGGTGAGCGCCGAGAAGTCCACGGCGTTAGCCTCGCCGCCTTCCGCGTCCATGACGGCCACGGGGCTGGACACGAGCGTGAAGCCGCCCTTGCCGTCGAACTCGAACACGTCTTCCGATTCCACGATGGCCCGCGCCGTGGCCGGGTCGCTGATGCACTCGAACACCGGAAGCGCCTCGGGCGGCTTCGGCGCGCCGTCGAGCGCCTGCGGCGCTTCGGGCTGCTGCACAAGGTGGTAGAACATTCCGTTTCCTCTCTCGCTGGTCTAGTTTCCCGTGATGCTGCTCATGCCGGTGATGATTCCGTTCACCACGTTGATGGTGCCCCACGTCCAGTTGTCGCCGTTGTTGGTGATGCACCCGATGAACTGCGTGGAGCCCGTGTACCCGTAGGTGCCGCCGCCGCTCGGACTGGTCCCTATGGCGAACTTCGGGGCGAGTATCCTGGCGGTGCCCGACGACCCAATGTCTGCGCGGCTGCTATCCAGGTACACGTAGTTGTTGGAGTTCTCCTGCAGCTTCACGTACGCCGAGCCGCCCGCGTTGCTGTTGCCGCTCCTCATGTACAGCTGCTCGTCGGGATGGCTCATGTAGCCCGCGTAGTAGGGGGTCGTCAGCCACGTCTGGCGGTAGTAGCGGTTGACTGCCAGGAAGCCGTAGCCGCAGGCGGATATGCCCACGCCGTCGGTCGAGCTCGCCGTGGGGCTGTCCTTCGCGTGGACGGCCTCGATGGTGCAGTACTCGGTCGAGCCGTTCACGAACGACGCTCCCGGGTGGTTGTTCGTCGTCGTGCCGGTGGTGATGTAGTTGGTTGACGACGTGCCGACCATGTTGCAGCGGAACATGGAGGTGCTGCCCACCAGCACGGTGCCCGCGATGATGGAGCCGTTCTTGTCGTATATCTGGAAGCCGTTGGTGGCGTTGATATAGACCCTGTTGCCGTTGCTGTCGGTCATGAAGATGGAGCCGTCGCGCAGGTAGAAGGCCCCGCTGTCGAGGTCCCAGTACGAGTTCCCGCCTTTGATGCGGCCCGTGGTCAGCTCGTCGGCGGTCACGCCGTCGCCGGTTATGGCCGTGCGCCACTTCCACGCGCCGCTGGAGTACTTGGAGTTGGCCACGCCGATGATTCCGCCGCCTATCTTGACGCACTTGGTGGCGCTCTCGGGCTTTTTGTCGTACACCAGGATGCCTTGGCCGGGCTCCTCGTACACCCAGCCACCCGTGGTGTTCACCTCGCTGTTGAGCATGTCAACGATCTTCTTGCGGATATCCGTCGGCAGCTGGTCGAGCTGTTTCTGCAGCCCATCCACCTCGCCCTCGGCGCTCGTCAGCCGTTCGTCCAACTTGCCCGTGACGTCTTCCAGGTACTCCTTGTTGGCCTCGTCTATCTGCTTGAGCACGCTCTCGCTTTGCTCTATCGACGTGTCGGTGTACAGGCGCAGCACCTCGTCCAGGGCCAGGTTGCCGTCGTCGGAGTACTTCTTCAGCGCCTCCTCCAGCGTGGTGTCCCCGTTGTCGGCGTACTCCTTGAGGGCCTTGTCCAGCTCGTCCCTTATCTGGTCGGTGTAGTCCTGGGCGGCGCCGCCGACCTCCTTGGCGTACGCCTTCTGGCGCTCCTCTGCGGCCGCCAGGCTCTCGCCCCATTTGCCGGTCGATGCCTTGTTCGAGGCGTTCACGGCCTCGGTCACGGTCGCCCGGATGGTCGAGGCGGTGGACTTGGCGGCCGACTTCTGCGCGGCCATCAGCTCGGCGACCGTCTGGTAGTTGCCGAACGTGTAGGTGACCTCGCCGGGGCGCAGCTGGTCCTCCACCACCTTGGTGATGCGCGTGCGCACGCGCAGCGGCGGGTCGTACACCTTGTCCACCACGGTCACCAGGTCGCCCTCGTCCGCGCCCTCGAAGCCCTCGCCGGCGCGCGCAAGCGCCACGGCGTCCACAGTGTAGGACACGGTGGGCACGCACGACTTCGCCAGCTGCGCCTCGGTGAGCTTCTTCAGCTCGGCGGCGTCCTCGCAGTCGGAGAACTCCACGTCGCCGAACACGTGCGCCTTGCCGCCCTTGCCGTCGGGCCGTCCCCAGCGCGCCAGCGCGTCGGCCGACCCCACCCAGTTCTGCCCGCCGTTCACGCCGCCGAAGGTCAGCTTGCGATCGTAGCCGCCCGTCAGGTTGCCGTCCTCGTCGGCGGTCTGCAGGGACTTGCCGTAGCCGTACAGGGCGGTACACACGTTGCCCTCGTCCACGCTGCGCTTGACGCTCACGAGGTCCTTGGCGTAGGTGAAACGCTTGCCGTTGTCCTCGCCGACCTGCTTGGCCATGCACACGCGGCGTGCGGTCACCTTGGTGCCGCTCACCTGGATTTCGAACGACAGCTCGCCGCCCCAAGTGTCCGCCACGTCGTGGATGGCCGCCCATGCGTTGGTGTGGTAGAAGTTCGTGCCGGCCTGCCCGAGGTCGGCCACGGTTCCGACCTGCCAGCGCGAGGAGGACAGCGCCGAGGCCAGCGCGGCGTAGGCGCTCACGTCGTAGGGGCGCTTGTCCTCCAGGTAGTCGCCCAGGAGCTCGATTTGCGCCGAGGTCGGGCAGTAGTACGTGTAGAGGATGCCCGCGCTCGCGCGCTCCTCCTCCACGCCGTCCACGATGTTCTCGTGCCAGCGGCCCTTGAGGTCGCGCCACACCAGGCGGTCGCCCTTGTCCAGGCGCGCCAGCGTTGTGATGCTCAGGGCGTTCTCGCCGTTGACCTCGCGCGTGTCCTCGCACTCGAACAGCGTCTTGATGGGTCCCTTGTACGCCTCCCAGCGGTCGCATGCCCACAGAATCATCAGCCCACGTACCTTTCCGTCCACTGTACCGTCGCGGTGCCGCTGGACAGCTTGAGGCTGTTGGCCCCCGGCTCCAGCGGGAAGAAGTCACTCTCGAAGGTCACGGGCGCGGGACTGCCGTCCACCGTGGCCTGCGGGGCGGCCATGTCGATGACCACCGCGCTCGATGCCGTCACCGCCTTGTCGATTTGCACGAACTCGCCCGTGCCCATGTTCGTCAGCCGCAGCGCCGACGTGCTGCCGCCGGGCTTGATGGCCACGGTGGGGTAGGTGCGGAACGTTCCTCCGACCTGCACCCCCGCCGTGCCCGATACCGATGCGCGCCCCTCGGCCCCGTACGCCACCGGGTCGTAGGCCGTGAACGTCAGCGTGGCCTCGCCGGTGTGCCACAGGGTGTCCAGCGCGCCCGGCGAGGTCAGCACGGCCATGTAGCGCAGCCCGAGGTGCCTCTCGTCGTCGAGCCACAGATCGGCCTCCTTGAGGCACATCAGGCGCGAGGCCATGAGGCGGCGAAGGGCCGCCATGTCGTCGGTGGGACGCGCCCTCCAAGCCGCCGCCACGTCTATCGTCAGGGGCTTCAGGTCTGCGCGCATGAAGCGCGAGCCGGGCTGTCCGGGCACGTCGCGCGTGGCGATTTCGTACTCGGGCAGCAGCGAGCGGGTTATGAGCCGGGTGTCGAACCACGGCGCGAAGTCGAAGCCGTTGTATATCATGCGAAGCACTCCTGCCGTTTGATTTCCTTGGCTATCTGGCGGGAGATTTTCTCTATGTCGGCCTCCTCCCGCACGGTCGCGTACACGTTGATTGTCACGTTCGTGTCGCCGTGGCCAGCGCCGCCCTTGCCGTCGAGCAGTTTGGCGATGCCCTCGGCCAGCGGGCGCGCGCCGCGCTCGTTGAACGGCACCACGCCCTCGGGGCCGGCCTCGCCGACGCCGATGACGCTGGGGCCGTTGAACACGCCGCCCTTCGCGTACCAGTCGATTCCGAAGTGCGGAACGCTCGGCGGGTCGATGCTGAACCCGCCCGAGATGGACAGGTGCGGCAGCTTCAGGTGGGGCAGAGACCACGAGAAGTTGAAGAACCCCTTGATGGAGTCGATTACGTTTCGCACGGTGTCGCGGGCGCTGTTTATCGGCGTCTCGATGGCGCTCTTGATGGAGTTCCATATGCCGGCCACGGTGTCGCGGGCGGCGTTGAACACGCTGGAGATGGTGTCGCGGATGCCGTTGACGATGCCGGATATGGTCGAGCTGATGCCGTTCCACACGTTCGACGCCGTGGTGCTCACGGCACCCCATATGGAGTCCCACACCGCCTGAATTGCCGACAGCACCGCCGATATGGTGGAGCTGATGGCATTGATGGCCGCGCCTATCGCCGAGCTGATGGCGTCCCATATGCTGGAGGCGGTGGAGCTCACCGCGCCCCACACCGTGTCCCACACGCCCTGAATCACCTCAAGGGCCGCGCTTATCACGTCGCTCACGTATTGGATGTACGTGCCGACCGCGCCGCATATGAGGTCCCACGCCGCCGTGATCACGCCGCCGAAGTTCTCCCAGACGAAGTTCCAGGGTATGAGCAGCGTCTCGATGGCTAGGTTGAGTATTTCCGCGAGCAGCATCACGGCCACCTGCACAACGTTGCAGATGCCGTCCCACACGCCCGCGAGCGTCGCGCCCAGCCCGGAGAAGAACGCGCCTATCGACTCGGCGACCCCGCCGGCAACGCCGACGGCCACCTGGAACGCGGCGCACACGGCATCCCACACGGCGGTCACGGCGTCGCGGAACTCCTCGCAGTTGTTCCACAGCAGCACCACTGCGGCGATGATGGCCGCTATTGCCGCTATCACGGGGTGCGCGGCTATAAGCCCCAGCGCGGCGGTGCCCGCCTTGCCGACCACCTGGAAGGCCGCTCCGATTTTCGGCACGGCGTCCACGACGGTGCCGACCGTCGACAGCACGGGGCCTATGGCGGCCGCTATCGTGGCGATCGCCAGCACGGCGGTCTGGCCGCCCTCGCCGATGCCGGCGAACCACTCGGAGAACGACTTGACGACGCCCGCCACGTTGGTGGCGATGTTGAGCAGCGGCTCGCCAAGCGGCTCGATGGAGCCCTGCAGCTCGCGCATGGCCTCCTGCGATTTCACGGCGAAGCTGTCGGAGGCGGCCTCCTGGGCCTGCTGCGCAGCGCCCGCCACGTCGCCGAAGCTGTCCTGCACGCCCGCCAGGGATTCGATCATGCCCATGGCATTGTCCTCGCCCAGCGAGGACCACAGGGTGGAGGCCAGCGCGGCCTTGTCGTACTCGTTTGGCATCTGCGTGAGGTCGCCCAGCACCGCCTGCAGCATGTCCTCGGCGGTGGCGCTGCCGTTCTTGAAGTTCTCGAAGACCTCCTGCGTGCCCTCGCTGAACGAGCCGATGGATTCCTCCATGCGGCCGTCGGACAGCGCCGTCAGGAACTCGTTGAGGTAGTCGCCCACCTTGTCCAGGTTGTACGCGCCGTTGGACGTGCCCGCTTCTAGCAGCGAGAAGTACTCGCTGGCGCTCATTCCCGCCTCGCCCCATCGCACGGAGTATTCGCTCAGGTTGTCGCCCAGCTCGTCGGTGTAGTTCAGGCCGCGCTGCATGCCCGCCGTCAGTAGGTCGCTGGCCTCGGTGGCGGACAGCCCGAAGCCCTCCATGAGGGCGTTGGTGCCGCGTATGGACTCGTTCACGTCTGCGCCGAAGGTGTCCGACAGCATGAGTGCGTTGGTGGTGACGGTCTGCAGGTCCTCGTCGGACACGTCGCGAAGGGTGGACTTGCACTGGATCAGAGCATCGTTGACCTCGTCCAGGGACTGGCCCCAGCCACCCTCGTATATGCGCTTGCCTATGCCGCTAAAACGCTCGGCCTCCTCGCCGGACACGCCGAACGCGGCGGCTATGCGGGCGTTGGCCTGCTCGTAGTCGCTGGCCACGCCGAATACGGCCTTGCCGGCGGCCACCACGGGCGCGGTCAGCGTCACCGTGGCGGCCGTGCCGGCCTTCTTGAACGAGGACGACAGCTTCGCGGCCTTCTCGTCGCCCTCGGTTATGTTCTTCCAGGAGATGCCCTGGAGGTCGCGCTCCAGGGCCTTGATGTTCTTGGATACGTCAACGGTGTCGAGCACCGCTTTGATGATGACGTTGCCGTCCATGCTCACCTCGTCGCTCTCTTGAGCGCGGCGAACACATCGCGCATCGCCGCGTCGCTTCCTTCCTCAGAGCCGTGTGAGCTGCGGCCTTTGCCGAGTTCGAACGCCTTGTGGGCGGCGTTCCAGGCCTCGACCTCCTGCCTGTTGTATTTGGTTGGCTTCGGCTTGGTCGCCGGGTTGCGGTAGTGGATGGCCGCGCCGAGCGGCGTGTCCTGCGGGCAGCCGCCCACGAGTGCCACGAACTCGGCGAAGCTGATGCGACCGCGCACCTCGTCCCACTCGATGCCGTAGGCCTGGCGGAAGCTGGTGCGTATGCGCGCCGCGTCCTCCTCCAAGTCCCACAGCGGGGTCTCGTGCGGGCGGTCGCCGCTCAGGTCGAGTCCGCACATGTCCCATACCGCCGCGTCGCGCATCCGCACGAACTCGGCGGCGTCGTAGTCGCATGCGCACCACGCGTCCGCCCAGTCCACGAAGAACAGCGCCAGGAACTCGTCCCGGCGCTGGTCGTCGGACTTGCCCTCGTCGGTCAGCACCTCGATGACGCGGATGATCGTGAGCGCGTCGTCGCGCACCAGCACCTTCTCGCCGTTCCACGGGTAGCGCGTGGCGCTCGTGCCGTCGGGCAGCCGCACCCGCTCGGCCGTGAGCGCGGCTGACAGCATTACTTGCCGCCCTTCTTCTTGCGCTTGGCCTTGGCGCGGCGCTGGGCGCGGTTGAGCGCCTGGACCTGATCGGCGCGCTCGCTGTATGCAAGGCCGCACGCCATCAGCTGCTCGCTGGTCGCGTGGCGCGCCAACATGTTGAGGAACGTGGCGAAGACCTCGCCCAGGATGCGGATGTTCTCCTCGGGCGCGATGGGGCCCTCGTCGCCGCCCATCCACGCGAGCAGCTGCTCCCAGCCCTCGGTGCCGATGAACGCCGAGATGGTGCGCTTCATGAGGCGGGCCTGCGCGGCGTTGGCCTCGGCCGCCTTCTCGGGGGTGTCGGCCTCGCGGGCCATCTGCTCGTTGGCCTGCGCGCGGTCGATGGCGTTGCCGACCTTGGCCAGGTACTCCTCGATGTGCTTGTCGTCGAACCACACGCGGAAGCGCGGCGTGTCGGGGTTCTCCTCGGGGTCCTCGAAGAACACGTCCTCGTACGCGCGGATGTTTTTCAGAAGTTCCATTTGCTGCCCCTTTCGTGAGCGGTGAGCGTCGGGCATAGAAAAGGGGCGCGGGCCGCTCACTAGCCCGCGCCCCCATGTCCAGGAGGTTATGTCTGGTGTCGCCTGCGGCTACTTCGCCGCCACGGTGACCTTCACCTGCGTGCAGATGCTCGGCTTGGACGCGCAGCGCACGGCGATGACCGCCTCGCCTGCGGCCACACCCGTCACGTTGCCGTCGCTGTCGACGGTGGCCACGTCGGTGTTGCCCGATGCGAAGAAGCACTTGGCGTTCGCCTCGGCGGGCGTGACGGTCGGCGCGAGCTTCATGGACTTGCCCACGGCCGGGCCGGTCGGCGCGGTGCAGGTGACGCCCGTGGGCTGCTTGAGCTTGTTGGCGGGGATGTAGCGCATAGCGCCAGCGCCCGAGATTGTGCAGGAGAACGCGCCGGGGTCGGACGCCGCGCCCTGCTGCGAGCCGACGGTCAGGCCCAGGTAGGTGCAGTCGCCCTCCACCACGTCGCCGTTGGGGTCGGTGTGGCGGAAGTGGCCCGTGCGGCCCTCGCCGGTCTCAAGCGCCAGGCTGGCAACGAAGTCCTGCGCGGGGTCGCCGTAGCAGCGGTCGCCTGTGACCTCGTACTGCGGCTGCACGCTCTTTACCTTGTCGGTGGGAGTGCCGTAGCCGTCGTAGTAGTCCTTGGTCTCGGTGGTCTCGTTGGTGGTCGGCTTTACCTCGGTGATGCCGCGCGAGAAGATGGCCCACGTGGGGCTGGCCGCGTCTGGCGTGGTGTCGATCTCCAGCGCGCTCATGTAGTTGGGCGCGAAGCCCAGGTCTTGGTTCTTTGCCATCGTTATCCCTTCTCTATGGTTATGGTCGCTTTGATTCGGAACTCCCACAGGTACGGCCCGCCCTCGGGCGGCGTTATCTCCTGCGGTTCGGTGTACAGCGACGCGCTCGTGAAGCCGTAGGAGCCTGTGGGCGAGGACAGGTCGGCCCCGTCCAGCGCGTCGGCCAGGTCGTAGGCGTCGCCCATGGCCTTGGCCTCGGAGGTGTCCTTCACGATGACCTGCAGCACGTATCCCACGCGGCGGGTGCCGTCCATGTGGCGCACCACGTCGGTGGTGGGCATGGGCCGCAGCACCACCGCGTCGTCGTGGCCGCGCGAGGCGGCCAGGCGGGTGAGGAGCACCGGGCCGTAGCCCAGGGCCTCTATGGCGGCCTTCGCCGCCTCCATCACGTCCGGGACCATGTCACGCCCCCTCGGTCAGGAGGTCGACGGCCAGGCGCTCCCAGTCCTCGCCATGCGCTTCCTTCGCGGCCTTCGGCCAGTCGGCCTTGGCCCTCTGGTTCTTGCCGTGCTTGATGGAGCTGTCGGGCAGGTCGCGCACGTAGGCGGCGTAGTCGGCGTCCCATATGACGAGGCCCTGCCTGAAGTCGGAGGCGGCCTGCATGGAGTTGTGCATGCGCTTGGTGTCCTCTGGCGTGAACGCGTTCATGTCCTCGGCCACGCTCATGGCGAACTTCACCTGCTTGGCCTCCAGCTCTTTCGCGCTGAAACGCTTCATGAGCTTGGTCAGGTCGACCGTAACTGCTGCGGGCATGGCTACCTCACCTCCAGTTCCCAGTGGTGGGGACGGGTGCCGAACGCGCGGCGGGGCGTGCACCTCGCCACGTTCATCCACTCGCCCCCGTCGATGCTCACGCGGCTGCCCACTGGCACGTCGAACATGCCGGGGCTGTCCGCGCCGTCCGCTATCACGAGGCCCTGTGCGCCGTCGCCCAGGGCGTACTCGCGCACGAGCCACGCCGAGACGGGCTCGAAGCGCACGCGGCGCACCTCGACGGGTTGCTCGAACTCGCCGCCGTAGCCGCCCTCCCTGGGCACCTTGACGGACATGGTGGAGGGCCGCGCCGAGCGCGGCACCCGCATCATCTGGTACCCCCGATGCCCGCGTAGAGCAGCGGCGTTCCAAGCAGCTCGCGGCGGACGGCGGCCTCCATGTCGCTGCGGTAGGTGCTGGCCCCTTCGGTACCGGGGTTCCACGAGAACGAGCCGACGGTGAAGCCGCCGCCCTCCATGATGCCGCCCGAGCATCCGTACGCGGCGTCGACCTCGCAGGCCGCCATGACCGCGCGCGCCCACTCCTCGGAGCCGTCCGGCTCGTTGGGGAAGATCAGGTCGCGCACGACTGCCGTGGCGTGGGGGAGCGCCGCCTTGAACTCCTCGGCGGACAGCTCCCCGCGCCCGGCTGCCAGGTAGTCCTCGTACGCCGGGGCGCTACCCTTCATCGCCCTCGGCCGCCTCGGGCTTCTCGGCGTCTTCGGCGGGCTTGTCTTCCACCGCCTTCGCCTCGGGCTTCTCGGTCTTGCCCTTGGCGGGCTTGGCCTTCTTCGGTGCCTTCTTCTCGAAGGTCAGTCCAACGGTTCGCATAACGCGCCCCCTTCCTCCTACGCGGCCTTCAGGCCTGCGGTGATGTAGTGCGCCAGGTTCTCGCGCACGCCGCACACGCCGTACTTGCGGTACTTGAACAGGTGGCCGAAGCCCTGCTGGTTGTCCTCGGCGTCGATGACCTTGCCGTGCGCGAAGTTCCAGCGCAGCACCACGGCGTCCTTGTGGACAATCAGGAAGTTCAGGTCGGCTGCGCCGGTGCCCTTCTTGTAGTGGCCGATCTCCTCGTCCTTGGTGGTGCCGTCCAGGAGGTCGATGGCGCTGTAGAAGCGGGACTGCGGCACCTTCACGATGGAGGAGAAGCCGTCCAGCGCCTCGCGGGACTTGGTGGTGTCCAGGTCCTTCACCATACCCAGCAGGGTGGGGGTGATGAACAGCACGCGGCCCTCTTCCGGCACCTCTTTCTCGTCCATGTCGCACATGGCGGCGTTCAAGCCCTTGAGCATGTCCGCGCCGTCGGCGTAGGTCTTCTGCTCCTTGGTGATGCCGGTGCCTGCGCACAGCGTGGAGAACACGAACGCGTCTCCCTCGGGCACCACCTTGGTGCGGTTGAAGTGCGCGGCGGCGTTGCCGAACGCCAGGTTGAAGGACTGGGCGTCCACTTTCTGGTCGATTTCCAGGATGGTGCCGCGGTCGTAGTTGGCGCTGATGGGCTTCCAAGTCAGGGACGCTCCGCTGTTCTGCGGCAGTCGCCCGTTGGCCTGCACGTCGCCCAGGCCGCCCATGGAGTAGACGGGGTAGTAGAACTCGCCCAGCTGCTCCATCTGCGCGATGTTGCCCTGCGGCGCGGCGCTCTCAAGCACTGCGGTCAGGGATTCCTTGCGGTACGCCTCCATGAGCACGTTCTCGTAGCCCTTGGGCAGTTCGATGTTGCTTGGCATGATTTACTCCTTTGAAGATTCGTCGGTGAGTCCGAAAGCTGCGCGGAAGTCGGCCAGGCCGTCGGAGCCTGCGCCGCCCTTGGGGTCGCCGCCCGCGCTCTCGCGGGGCTGGTCGGTGAACATGTAGGCGTTGTCCTTCTTCAGGGCCTCGAAGTCGATGCCCGTTAGGTTGCCCTGCTCGTCCAGCTTCGCGTCGGCGATGTTCGGGATGATCGCGCGCGCCGCCTTGGCGTTGCGCACCCCCATCTGCGCCAGCTTGGTGTCGATGGCGAAGTCGCGGCGCATGTCGGCCTCGCGCTTCTCGGCGTCGGCCTTGTACGCCTCGTTGTCGGCCTTGGCCTTGTCGAGCGCGGCCTGCAGCTCCTCTGCGTTGCCCGCCTTGGAGGTGAACTCCTCGATCTGCTTGTCGCGCTGCTCCAGCTCGGCCTTGAGGGCCTTCACCTGCTCCTGGTACTCGTCGGTTTCGCGCTTGTACTTCGCGTAGGACACGACCTCCTTCTGGGGCTCGGTCTGCTGGCCTTCGCCGCCCTCGTTTCCCTGGGGCTTGTTGTCTTCAGCCATCGCTTGCTCCTTCCGTGTTTGGTTGTCGCGCTTCCCTGCGCGCTTGGATGGCCCACCGTTGTCGCCGTGGTCGCGTGCGGGGCATGTTGTCGCCGCCCCATCGCGTGCCTGCATCTTCCCCGAGGTGTCGCCAGGCAAAAGAAAAGGCCGCCCGTTCGTGGGCGGCCTTGATGCCGTGCGTCTGCTCGGTTGTCGCTTGGTCTACTTCATCAGCCCCGCGTCGCGCAGAACCTTGCGGGACTTGGCAAAAAGCTCCTCGCGCTCTTCTTTGGTCAGCTTTTCGGCGGCTTTCGACTCGGAGGCGCTGTCATCTATGACGAGCACCCAGTCCTCTGGCGTCACTTCTTTTTTGTCAGCCTGAACCATTTCGCTTCCTCGTTTCGCTCGTAGAGCATTTCGGTGGCAAGCTGGTCGATAACATCGCCGCCCGCGTTCGGGCACTCTCTTTTCGCCAGCTCTCGCAGCTCCTCGTACGCTTGTACGACGCTGCGGTCGTTCACCTTGATTTCGTAGATTGTACCATCGTGGCACGCCACCACCGAGCTGCGCACCCAGTCGTTTTCCGCCACCGTGCGTATGTCTGTCCACGAAGGCGGCGAACTCATGGGGTGGTTGTGGATCAGCACCACGCCGCCCTCGGTGCGCCTGCACGCCTCCACCTGCTTGGCGGTCAGGCCGCACGCCTGGCTCTTCAGGCCGTGCCCGAAGGTATCGGTGACGCGCTCGCCCTTCTTCCACGACACGACGGACATGCGTTCGTAGCCCGTGCCGTCGCGGTCGCGCAGGATGCGGCGGCTCTCGGCGTACACGGCCTCGCTTGCGCGCTTCGGGATGGGAAGGGACGCCACCTTGTCGTGGTAGGCCCTGCCGTTCACGGCGCGGCGGCTCACGTCTGCGGCGGTGCCCGCGCCCTTGCCCGGCATGAACTTCTCGCGCACCCAGGTCTTGTCCGTGGCAAGCGGGTAGATGCGCTCCTTCGATTCCACGGCGGCCTCGCGCGTGCGCTCGCGGGACAGGTAGGGATGGGCGGCTATGTGCTCGCGCTGGCGCTTCTGCAGCTTGCCCAGGCGCAGGCGCTCCTTGGTGTTGTCGAGCCCGGCGGCCTCCAGGGCCGTTGCCTCGCGCTTGGCGGCGCGTATGCCGCGCTCAAGCTCGCGCTGCTTCTGCTCTGCCTGGTATCGCTCCTCGCGCTTCTCGTCGCCGCCGTCGGGGTCGCGCTCGTACCGCAGCTGCTGGCCCTCCACGTAGATGCCGAAGTCGTGCTTGCAGTTCGCGCCGCACAGGCCATCGACAGAGCCGTAGCCCGTCTCGCGGTAGAACGGCGGGTACTTCTTGGACTTGCCCGACAGGCTGAACACGCGGCCCTGCCACTTGGCGTGGCTCTCTCGCGCGCCGCCGTGCGAGGAGGTCTGCACGAGGTCGTGCCCGGTCTCCTCAAGCAGCTCCAGCGTGTTGCGGCTGCCGGCCTGCACCGCCTGCGTGCGCACGTGGCGGCGCATGGCCACGTCGGCCTGCGCCCACGCGCCGCTCTTGTAGTCCACGACGGACACGCCGCGCCGCGCCAGCTTCAGCACGGCCTCGCGGGTGGCCTGCTCGTAGCCCGCCATGCCCGAGTTCACCCGAGCCACGGCCTGCGCCACGACTTCGAGGTAGGCGCGCTGCACGTTGGCGGGCATCTTCAGGTTGTCGCGGCTCACGACGTCCTGCACTCCCGCCGCCGTGGCCCGCGCTGAGTTGTGCAGCCTCCACTGCATCGTCTTGGACAGCGCGCCCATGGCCGTGCCCAGCGTGGCCAGGTCGGCCTCGGCGCTCTTGGCCACGGCCTCGGCCGCAGCCTTGGCAGCCTCGCGCGCGGCTCTGCGGCCCTCCTCGTTCATGGCCTTCTGCACGTCCTTGGCGGCACGCGCCGCCTTGCGGGCGGCCTGCGAGTAGGCGCTGTCGCCCTCGAAGTCGATGGAGCCTATGAGCGCGGCGTAGATGCACACCAGGCGCAGGGTGTATTCGTCCATGGCCCCCTGCGCTGCGTCGGTGAAGTGCTCTATGTAGTCCGGCCCCAGCATCAGGCGAGCCCGTCGCCCAGCATGTCGAACGCGCCGTCCTGCTGCTCGGGCACGTTGGCCTTGGCCTCGTTGCTGGTCTCGCCGTAGAAGCGGCGGCGGTACTCCCACGGGGCCATGATGCCCGCGCCGACCTCGCTCATGGCCATCTCGCGCGCGCTCTGCGTGTCGCTGATGATGGAGTCGTCGAAGTCCACGGTGACGTCGCCGTAGGGCACGGCCTCGCCCTTGATGCTGCGGCACGCGTCGGCCATGCCGTTGACCAGCCGCACGATGGACTTGCGCAGGGCGTTCTCGTGCCGGTGGATGGATCGCATCAGCTGCGAGTTGTCGGCCGCCACCTCCTTGGCGGTCTTCAGGCCCGTGTGCGACTCCCAGGAGAAGTAGCCGTTGCCGAAGCCGCACGCCACCGACAGCAGGCGCAGGCCCGTGTTGATGGCGCTGGCGTTCTCGTCCGCCTTGAGGTCGCTCTGCACGGTCTGTATCTTGGCTGACCCCTCGTCGCCGGGGTTCATGCTGAAGATGGTGTCGTCGGCCTCGCCGAAGGCGTAGTAGGTCTTCGTGAGGCTGCCGTCCGGCCCCTTGTCGGTCTTGGACTCTATGAGGGTCTTGTCCACGAACGTGCGCGGGCGGCCCACGCGAATGTGGTCGAGCAGGGAGGTGGCGGCCTCGTCGACCACCTTCATGGCCCCCACGGCGTTGCAGTACACGCTCGCGCCCATCGCGCAGTAGTCGTAGAAGCGGTTCGATACGGCGGGGCGCACCAGCGCGAAAAGCGGGCGCGTGCACCGCGTGTCCATGTCGGCGCTGATGCCCTCGACCGCCACCTGCTTGTGCGTGCGGGTGTCGAACAGCTGCGTGAGGATGTGGTAGGTGCCGCCCTTGAGCACGTGGGCCTGGCACTGGTCGTAGTCGCGCCCCGCGACCTCCACGCGCCCGACGAACGCGCACTGCGTGCAGTCGTCGGCGCTCCACGTTAGCGGGATTATCTGGCTGGCGTCGTACCGCACGATGCGCAGCTCCGCGTCGGGCGTGTAGGCGCTGTCGGTCACGCCTCGCGGCTCGATGACCCACGCGCCCGTGCCCATGGCGAACGCGCGGGCTATGAAGTCGGCGTTGTCCATGGCGAACGATGTGGGCGCGTCGCCGTCCTCTGTCGGCTGCGGCGCGGCCTGGCCGTCCTCGTGCCCCTCGTCGCCGACGCCGCCCGTCGCCGTGGGGTTGGCGAAGTAGCGCGCCATCCAGGCGCGGCGCTCGTCGCTCGTGCTGGAGATGATCGTGCTCTCGTTCATGAGCAGACTGGCCCACTCGTCGGCCACGAGCGCCGCCGGGTGCAGGCTGGCGCGCTCGCGCTTGTACACGCGGAAGCCGCGCCGCTCGCTGTAGTGGTACCAGCCGTTGTTCGCCGCGAACCAGCCGAACCAGACGCCCACCATGCCCTGCATGCGGGTGTCCGGCTGGTATCCCATGCGGCGCAGCCACGCCTCGGCGTAGCCCGTGTTGCCTCGCTTCTCCATCAGAGGTTGCTCCTTATCCACAGTCCTGCGGCGTAGCCCGCCGCGTCTATCGCGTCGTCGTTCACCTTCGGCAGTGTCTCGGTTATGTCGCCCTGCCCGTTCGACACGTACTCGAACTCGGGAAACTCCTTGGCGGCGAGCGGGCAGCGGTCGGGGTCGATGACCACGCGCGTCAGGTTCTGCATCCACCTGATGCGGTTTTTGGGCGAGTTGAGGCCCTGCTTGAACGCCTTCTGTGCGCTGATGCCCTGCTCCTGGTAGTAGAGGATCATGCCGCGCGCCGCGCTGTCGCACCACACGTCTGCGGCGGGGTCGCCGGCTTCCTCCAGCTTCGAGGCCACCAGCTCGGCGGTCTTCGGGTCGACGGCGTCTACGCCCTGGCGGCTCTCCTCGTCCAGCAGGTACAGCACGCGCTCGTTCTCGTCGTAGCCGACCTCGACGAACACCCATGGGTGCACGCTGCCCGCGTCCACGCCGAACGAGCGCAGGGAGATGGACGCGCGCTCCTCGTCCGTTATGGGCCGGATTTCCAGCAGCTCGTCGGGGAACACCTCGGAGCCGGTGCCCGTCACCTCGCCGAGCCATTGCCAGCGGTAGGAGTCGGGGGTCTTGCGGCGGCTGCGCTCCGCCTCCGCCAGCGCGGTGGCGCTTATCCATTCGGGGTGCTCGTCTATGACGTCCAGGTACGTGGTGTGGCATATGAAACGGCCGTCCTCGCCCGGGTGGGCCTCCAGGTCGCGCGCCTCCTTGTTCACCCAGTTGCGCGCCGAGCGGGGAGGGTTGTAGCTGTAGAAGACCCAGAACACGTCGCCGCCGCGCAGGAACGTGGCCAGCACGCTGCGCACCTCGTCCATGCCGTCGAACTCGTCTACCTCCTCGAACCACACCACGGCGCAGTAGCCGGTGCGGAACTTCGCGGACTTCAGCTTCTTCGGCTTGTCGCATCCCACAAAGCGTATGACCTGCCCGGTGGGGCGGTACGTCACCTCCATGGGGGACAGGCCGAAGTCGAACAGGTGCGCCACGCCCAGCACGTCGCACGCCCAGCCTATCTGCTCGTACACGGACGTGCGCAGCGTGTTGCCGACCTTGCGCAGCACGACGGCGTTGGCCTCCGGGTTGAGCATGATCAGCAGCACGATGGCGATGGATATGAACGACGACTTGGTGGAGTTGCGCCCGCCCTTGAACCAGTAGTGCGTGAACTCGTGCGCCTTGATGGAGCGCCACACGCCGGCGAACACGGAGGCCACGACGTCCGAGAGCCTAACCGAGGTCGTCAACGATAGTCACCCCCGCCTCCGCCATGGCGGCCTTCGCGCCGTCCACGCCGAACATGTCGTTGAGCAGCTTCACGCTCTCGGTTATGGCCAGGCGCGCGTCGCCGTTGATGCTGCCCTCGGCCGCCTGGCGGCGGAAGATGGGCAGCGCGCCGTCCAGCACCTCGAACAGCGGGGCGGCCGCGTCCTGCAGCTCCCAGCGGCAGTCCTTGGCGGCCGCGTCGCGGATTTCCTGGATTCTGTGCGCGATTCGTGGGTCGCGCATCAGCTTGGAGGCGGCGCAGCTTATCGAGTTGTAGTTCATGCGCTTGCAGTCGTAGGCCGCGCGGTACGCGTCCTGCTGCTTGGCGCGGGGCTTGGCCATCTCGCGGGCGAACGCTTCCTGCTTCGCCGTGAGCGGCTTGTCCTTCTTGGGCACCTGCGGCCTCCTTCCCTTATCTCTCGGCCCATATGGTCGCAAGCGTGTCGCCGGGCACGGAAAAGGCCGCCCCGAAGGACGGCCCTCTGCCTGTTTCCGTATTCGGTTGCCCCTATCCGCACGCCGCCACGGCCATGGCCATGAGCCCGAGCGCCAGCGCCCTTATGGCGTAGATGGCCGCCGCGTCTATGGCGATTGCCGCCGCTATGAACAGCAGGCACCCCCAGTTGCATCCCGGGCGGTTCATCGCTCCTCCCACTCGACGGTGCCGTCGTCGTACTCGGCCTTGAGCCAATCCAGGTAGTCGGCCTCCTCGCAGAAGCTGGCCAGCAGCCGCTTGCTGGTAGTGCAGCTGCTCATGCGGCTCGTCTCATACACGGCGATGGAGAAGGGCCACGAGTGGAACTCCACCTCCGTGTGGATGGCCCGCTCGGGCGCGCCGAAAAGGTGCTCCCAGTTCGTCATTCCGCGCCCTCCTTCGAGCCCGGTCCGACCTTGCGGTAGGTGAAGTCCTCGAACAGGTGGCCGCACCACCGGCATCGGTCGCCGCCCTTCGGCAGGTGGTGCCATGTCTCGCGCACCCCGCACTTCGGGCAGCGCACCTCGATACTGGGTCGGCGCTTCGGCTTCTCGGTCTGCTGCTCCATGGCTACTCCACCGCCATCCGCATGGCCGGCTTCATGGCCTCGCGCAGGCTCTTGGCCAGCTTCTCGGCCGTTACCTCGGCCTTCACCTCCACGTTCACGTCGGGCATCGCGAAACCGCGCGCCTCTTCGGCCTTGAGGCAAGGCATGGCGGCGTCCTGGGCCGCGCCCTTGAGCGTCGGTGACGCTGTCACCCTCGGCTCGCAGCGCCCCAGCCACAACTCGCACTCGTCCAGCTTCGTGAGCGCCAGGGCGCGCTCGCGGCTCGCCTCGTAGGCCGTCTCGATGCCCTTGCGCAGGTTCCGCACGGCCGTCTCTTCGGTCCCGGCGTCCAGCTTTTCGCGCAGTCGGGCGTTCTCGAACCTCAGGTTGCGAGCCTCGCGACGCAGCACTGCTACCGTATGGCTTTGCTGCTCGTCCCAGCAGTCCTCGCACAGCGGCGCGTCTACGCCCATGTTGTCCTGCCCCAGGGCGTCGATATCGCGCCCGCAGGTATCGCAGATGATTCCCATGGCTACTCCCTTTCTTCCGGCTTCACCGCGCCTGCGAGGAACCACGCCCGCAGGCTCTCGGCGCACTCCGGGCACAAGGCCCTTGCCTTGCCGTCGATTCGCGCGCTGTTCCTCAGCACCATCTTGGCGTAACCCGCCAGGGTCGCCGGCACCTCCTTGCCGCAGCGTTCGCATGCGCACATGTACAGCCTCATGCCTGTTCGCCTCCCTTCGGCAGAGCGTCGGCGATTCGGTCCCAGTCGGTGGCCGGCTTCTCGCTGGGGTACTCGTAGGCCCCCACGCACGGCACCGGCAGCACCGCCATGCCGTCGTGCTCGCCTGCGTACTCGTCTGCGTCCGATCTGCTCTCGAACGCCAGCACCACGTCGCTCTCCGTGGCCACCGCGTAGATCTTCTTCATCGTTTCGTCTCCTATTCGAACTCGAAGCACTCGCATGCCTCGCTTGTCTCGTCTACCGCCTCCACGTCGGGGCCGCCGCCCGTCATGGCGTCGCGGGCGCACACGGCCTCGCCGCCAGCGCCCTGCACGCGGCCGCAGAAGCGGCACTCCCGGCACATGTGGCCCTCCCACGGATCGGGCCGGTTCCACGGTGCCCTGGGGTCGGACTCGAAGCACCCGGGCGGGAGGTTCCACCCGCTTGAAGGCTCGTACCCGCTCACATGCACCGCCTGCCCCTCGGCAGCCGACCCCAGCCGTCCATGGCCAGGGCATCCGCGTACTTGGTCGGTTCCGGCAGCAGCAGGTACTCCCAGTGCCCCGAGCCCGGCGGGGCGGGGCGGTTGAACCTCTGCTCGGCCCTGACCCAGCGGAAGTGCAGCCGGTTGGCGTGCGCCAGCCCGTGGCAGCCGCTGCCGTTGCCGCTGCCGCACAGCATCACCGTGGGCTTGGGAACCTCGCGCCCGTCGCGGAACAGCTTGCCCGCCCCGCGCCTCACGATGTGGTGGCGGTTGAGCGGCCACGGCGCGCCGCACACGGCGCACCTGGGCGTCTCGATGCTCGGCCCCTCCATGAGGGGGCGCAGGATCTCGGGCAGCGTGTCAACGTTTGCCATTCGAAAGCCTCCTGTCCTTGCCTTGCAGCTCGTACTTGTCGCACATCTCGGCCAGGCGGCTCACGATGGCCACCGCCGTCTCCTCGTCGCCGTTCTTGGCCAGGCGGCGTATGAGGTCGCCCTTGCCGTACTGCGTGGTCACGACCACGGGCCTCATGTTCTCGTACCTGTCGTTCACGACGCGGAACACCTGCCCCAGCGTCCAGTCGGTGGGGGACTCCTTGCCGAGATCGTCCAGCACCAGGCACCCCACGCGGGAGAGCCTGGACAGCACGCCGTCCTCGGTGCCGTCGCCGCCGTAGGTGCCCTTGATGGCGGCCAGCACGCCCAGCATGTCGGTCACCCTCACGCTGGTACCGCCGTCCACCAGGAGCCGCGCCACGGCGCTCGCCAGGTGGGTCTTGCCGGTTCCCACGGGGCCGCAGATGTACGCCCCGCGCCCTTGCTCAACCTTCGCGGCAATGCCCTCGGCCATGGGGGAGGCGGCCGTCATGAAGCGGGGCTTGATTCCGGCCCGCTCGTAGGCCCGGCGGCGTTTGGCTGCGGCCTCCTCGGCCTTGGCCCTGGCCTCAAGGCGCGAACGCTCGTCGCGCTCCGCCACGGCACCCGGGCAGCCGCACGGCTTCCAGCCGCAGAAGGTGCGGCGGCCAGCTAGCACCACGTAGCGGACCTCCAGCTGCGCCCCGCAGTGGGGGCACTCAGTCGTACTCGGCATAGCCGTCGGCCTCCTTCCGGGTCCTCGGGCCGCGGTTAACGTAGTCCTCGAACTTCGGCGAGAACAGCGTGGAGGGCCGCAGGTACTTGGCCATCTTCGGGTCGCCCGCCCACTCGGCTGCCATCGTGTCGATGACGGCCAGGAAGTCGGGGAGGCGGTAGCCCTCGGCCCAGCGGGCGTGTATCAGCCTGCGGGTCTTGGCGCTGCTTGAGCGGTAGCGGGTGCCGGCTGCCTCGTTGAGCGCATGCACGATTTCTTCAAAGGGGATTAAGGGGTTATCTATATACTCAACCTCAACCTCAACCTCTGCATTGCCGCAACTCGATGCGCCTGCATGTGCATCCGCATCTGCTTGAGCATGTGCGACTGCATCTGTATCCGCATATGCTCCCGCATGTGCTTGCGCATCGGCTTGCGCCCGTGCCGCCGCATCGTCCACCGCGTCTTCCTTCCCCGGCCTGTTGCCCCAGCGGGCGTTGGCCGCCTTCCTTGCGCGCTCGCTCTTCTCGTCGCCCATGTCGAGCCTGCCCTTGAGCACCAGGAAGGTAGGCAGCCACGCGGGGCTGCCCTGCGGCTCCTTGCCCGTGAACCGGTACTCGACGATGGCGTAGATGAACGGCGCGCGCTGCTTCTCGGGCATGGCCTGCGCGGCCGCCCAGAAGTCGTCGTGTATAACCATGCCCATAGTGTCGCCGTCGCCTTCCCTAAAACGGGATATCCTCGTCGTACAGATCGGGCATGGCCTGCTGCTGCGGCATGACCTGCTGCTGCGGCATGACCTGCTGTGGCGCGTACGCCTGCTGAGTGGCCGGCTGCGGCGCGTAGGCGGGCTGCTGCGGCGCAGGTGCCGGGGCGGGGCGTCCCTGGCCGTACGTGCGGGCCTGCGGCGCTTGCGGGGCCGCCTGAGGCGCGTACTGCTGCGGCGCGTAGCCCTGCTGCTGTTGCTGGCCGCTCATGAACTCCAGCTCGTCCACCACGACCTCCAGCGCGCTGCGCTTCTGGCCGGTCTGCTGGTCGTTCCAGCTGCGGTAGCGCAGCTTGCCCTCGACGGCCACCTTGCTGCCCTTGGCGAGGTACTGCGCCAGCTTCTCGCCGCGGGTGCCGAACAGCGTGCAGTCCACGAAGTTCGGGTAGTCCTCCCACTGCCCGGTCTGCTGGTTCTTGCGGCGGTCGTTGACGGCCACGCCCATGGACAGCACGGACATGCCGCCAGACGTGGAGCGCAGCACGGGGTCGCGGGTCAGGTTGCCGGATATGCACACGCGGTTGATGCTCATAGATACCCTCCTTGGGTTACGTCCCCGCTGTTCCAGATGCGGGTGATCTGCGCGTCTACCATGCGGATACGCAGCTTGATTACGTTGATGGCCTCCTGCGAGGCCTTGTAGATGGCCTCGGAGCAGTCGCGGCGGCGCTTGGCCTCCGCTATCTGCTCCTGGCCCCGGCACACGTCGCCGATGATGGTGACGGGCGTGCCCTTCTGGCGCTCGTTCAGGATGGCGATGCGCAGGGCCTTGCGGTACTCGGCCTCGTTCTCGGCGTACTGGCAGCCCGACTCCTTGCAGGTCTTCAGCTCGGCCTCCAGCCTGTCGGTCAGCTCGTCCAGCTCCTCGGTGAGCGCCTGCATCTACTCCACCTGCCAGTCGGGGCGCGGGCAGCACGGGCTGTTGGCCACGAACTCCATGTACTGCGGCATGCTGGCGAACTGGTAGCGCGCCCCGCAGCTGCGGCAGTGGGCCGTGAAGGGGCCGTCTGCGGGCGGCTGCTTCTCCTCGGGCGCGGGCTGCTCCTCCATGGCGTCGGGATCGCTCTGCCCGTCGATGGCGAACGCGCCGCACAGCGCGTACTTGCGGGCGTAGCTCGACGCCATGCCGGTCACCTGGGCGTCGTCCGAGCCCTTCTTGTGCTCGTCCTCGCGGGCGTAGGCGCTCACCTGCAGCAGGCCCTCGCCGCCCTCGGCGGGGAACACGCACGCCGTGGACTTCACGTAGTAGCGGTCGCCTATCTGCACCAGTTCGTCGGTCATGAAGAACGCCAGGCCCTCCTTGGCGCACGGCTCCTTCAGCGCGGCCACTATGTCCTCGTAGCTGCGGTAGCTGAACTTGCCGAAAGCGTTGTACTTGGCCTTGGGCACCACCACGGCGCGCTGCACGCGGGCAACGGCCGCCATGAGGTCGATGGACTGCTGTTCCTGGGTCATGCTAGTAGCCTCCGTTCATCCGCTCGTAAACCTGGCCCACCGTGCCGTGCATGATGGTGCCCACGACGCCCTGCGCCTTGAGGGCCGCCGCGACGCCCTGCATCTGCTCGCGCGTGGCGCACGGCACCACGACCGTCCACGGGTCGCCCGCCATGGCCACGGGTGCCGGTGCGGGCGGCGCTGGCGGCACCGGGGCGGGCATGGGCGCGGGCTGCGGCTCGGGCATCTGCTCAAGCGGCTGCGGGAACTCTGCGGGCTGGCATTCCGCGGGCTCGGGCACCGCTTCGGGTTCGGGTTCGGGCTCTTCCACGGGTTCCGGCTCCATGGCCGCCTTCAGCTCGGCGATGCGCCGGCGCTCATCCTCGGCCTTGTGCGCCGCCGTTATGGCCGCGCCCAGGTCCAGGGTGGCGAACAGCTCGCGCTCGGCCTCGTCGTAGAACGGTTCGCCCTGGAACTGCGCCTTGAGGGTTTCCCAGTCCTGGGCCAGGCGCTCCACCTTGGCCTCCAGGGCCTTGAATGCCTTCACCTCGCCGAAGGTCTTGTTGGTCCACTGCTTCTCGTGGAAACGCTTATAGGGCACGACGGGGGCCAGCAGCCCGGCGAACTCCTCGTAGTGCTCCCGCAGCTTGGCGTACGCGCGCAGCTGGCGCTCCTCCTCGGCCTCGTCCAGCTGCGCCTTGATGCCGTCGGCTGCCTGCTTCGCGATGCCCGCCACGGCCTTGCACCTGTCCTCGAACGCGGCCAGGGGCTTCGTGTACTCGCGGCTCACGGCCTTGCGGCGCTCGTCTATCTCCTTGGCGATGCCGTTGAGGTAGGCGCGGTCGCGCTTGGCGGCCTTCACGTTCTCGTCCTTGCCCATGTCGTAGGTCGCGCCCTCGTAGTCGGCCACCAGCCTGCGCACGTGCGCCTCCAGGGCGTCGAAGTTGGCCTCGATCACGGCGGGGGAGTACGCCACGGTCAGCTCTGACGCCTCCTCGGGCTCGATGATCTCGGCCTCAACTGCTTCGCTCATTTACTCCTCGCTTCCCAGGCGCGCCATGCACGCCTCGTAGGTTTCCGTCTCGGCCGCGTTCGGCTCGTAGCCGTCGGCCTTCATGGCCTCGTAGATGATGGTCACGTTCTCGACCGTCTCTCGGTTGAAGTACACGGAGCTGCCGCCTTCCATGAGGCTCCAGGCCGTATAGCCGCTCATGTTCCACGCTGCCCGCCAGCCCATGGCCACGGCCAGCTCGGTGGGCGTGCGGTCGATGGGTCGGCCCAGCAGCTCCTCGAACGATTCCACGGCCTCGGCCTCCATGACGAACGCGGTCAGCGCCAGAGCCGTGCGGTGCATCGACTTGAGGTCGCCCGCGTGGGCGGCAAGCCACTCGCGGCGGGCCTTCGCGCCGTCCTCGTAGGCGGCCTGGAAGTCGGCCTTGCGCTGGGCTGCGGCCTGTGCGGCCTCGTCGGCCCCCTCGGCCACCGGCGCCAGCAGGGTCACGCCGAACGACGTCTCCTCGGCCAGAAGCCCCGCGCCCGCGTTGTCGGCCACGTAGGCGTCCAGCGCCGCCAGATCGGGGCGGTAGTCGGAAAACGTGCGGCATGCGGCGAAGCCCTCGGGGCATTCGTCGACGAACTCGACGCCCGCGTCGGCAAGCACCGCCACCACCTCGGCGCGGTTGCGCCTCTGCTCGGCCTTGGCCTTCAGGCCCGCGTACACGCGCTGCCATTCGGACTGCTTGCAGTCGCGCAGCTCGGCCACGGCCTCGTCGTCGCCCTCGAACTCGGCGATGGCGGCCAGGCGGTCGAGCGTCATGTCGTAGGCGGCGTCCTGCACCCTGCGGGCGGCGCGGCGCGCCTTGGCCACGGTGCCCGCGTCGGTGCGGGCGGCCACGGCCACCTCCTCGTCGGGAATGTCGAGCGCCAGCATGGTCTGCACGCCGCGCGACTTCTCCTCGGCGGTCAGCCCCAGCTTGGCGTCGGTCTCCACCATGGCCTTGGCGGCCTCCACGCGCGCCAGCTCGGCGTCGTCCAGGTCGTCGTAGACCTCGGCGAGGAAACGCTCGGTGCCGATGGCCCTCATGGCGCGCACGCGGCACTCGCCGTCGATGATCCAGTAGATGCCGCCCTCCTTGTACAGGATGGGCTTCATGACGGGCTGGCCGGGGTTGAGACGGTTGGCCTTGAACTGCGCGGCCAGGCCCGCGATGTGCTCGGCGCTCTCCCTGGTGGTGAAGTCGCGCGGGTTCATCGGCTCGCCGTCGGTGCGCTCGTAGGGGTACACGTCGCAGATCGCGACCTCCTCTAGCGATTGCATGCGCGGGCCTCCTCGCCTACGACCACGCGGCACTCCATGCCCACCAGGCGGGCGCGGCACGCCACGCGGGCCACCTCGCCCATGAGCGCGATGCGCTTGGTGGGCACGGGGCCGTTCTTGATTTGCGCGGCCATGCAGGCGGCCCCCATGTTGAACGCCTGGCGCATGGCGGCGTCGAAGCCGCCGTCGCCCGGCTCGGGCACGGGGACGGCGCGCTCGATGCGCTTCAGGATGCTGTCCACCGTCTTGTCCGCGACGGTCTTGCTGATGATTTCCGTGAGCATTTGGGTCTCCTAACTGGGAAAACTAAAAGTGATAAAAACTTTTCAGGATTTCGGAACTTTTTTCTCTATGCGCTCCTTGCGCTTCTGCGCCGCCTTGACCCTGCGGTACAGGTAACGGCACAGCCACCGCTCCATGGCCTCGTCGTGCGCCTCTGCTGCCTTGTCGGCGGCGTAGCGGCTCATGCCCGAGGTGTCCGGGGCCTGCGGCATGGGGTCGGTGCGGCTCTCTCGGCCGCACTCGGTGCGCTCGTAGGTGCGGCGCTCCTCTGCGGTCAGCCTCGGCAGCAGCTCGGCTATGCGGGCCTCTATGGCCTCAAGCTGCTGCTGGCGTCTGCACGGTTCGCAGATGCCGTCCTTGCCGAGGGTCGCCCTGCGGCACCCGCACGACGGGCACAGCTCCAGGCGGTGGCGGTAGCAGCGCAGGGACACGTGGCCGCCGCTGGCGTTGATCACGCGCCGCGCGTTATCCAACTGGTTCTTGGACAGCCGCAGCTCGCGGCGAATCTCGCGGGCGGGCACCTTTCCCGCCAGCTCGGCTATGCGGTCGAGGTCGGCCTTGCGCCACGCCCTGTGTGGCCTGCCCTTGTCTCGGCGGGTCACTCGTCGCTCACCTCCACGACCACGCGGGGGCGCGCCCTGTCGGTGAGCACCCTGTCGGGGCACTGCTCCACGTACTTGCGGGAGTCGTCCTTGATTACGCCCGCCGCCACCAGGCCGTCGAGCACGAACTTGCGCGCGAAGCCCACGTTGTCGGCGTCGCGGCGCATGTCGGGCTCGTAGAACGTGGTGCGCACGGTCACCCGGCGCTCGAAGCGCGGCGCGCGCTGCTGCATGGCCGCCGCCCTCACGCGCGCCGTCTCGCGCTTCTTCATGGCCGCCGCCTTGTAGCGGTTGGCGCGCTCGGCGCTGATGTAGTCGTTCAGGCTCGGCATTCGGCCCTCGACCGTGACGGTGCACCTCATTGCGCGCCCCTGTCGTAGATGCCCTGCGCCTCGGTTAGCGTGGAGGCGGCGAAAACGGCTGGGCCCACGATGGCCTCCCACGTGCCCACCAGGTCCACGGAGTCCACCGGCGTGCGGCGGAAGCTCACGGCGGCCAGCATGGAGGGGCGCTGCAGCACCATGTAGCGGGACAGCACGCTCCACAGGTTGTGGTCGCGCTTGAACTCGCTGGCCTCGCTCACGGTCATGCCGTTCTGGCACGCCAGGGTGTACACGTTGTCGCGCTGGATGACGTGGCCCTCCAGCATCAGGCGGTAGCAGATGCGGCGCAGCTTCGCCCATGTATCGGGGTTCGAGGCAACCAAGCCGCACGCCTTGGCCACGAGGGCCTGGGCCTTGGCGTCTACCTCGGCCATACTGTTGCCTCCAGCGCCCATGTGGCGGCGATGCACGCGCAGACGAACAGGGCGGCGAAAACGGCCTGCAGCCTCTCGCGGCGCTGCTCGGGTGTTACACTGGTCTCGGTTCGGAAGTGAACCGTTGCGGTGCGCGTCTTTCGCTTGCCGGCTGCGACGCGCACCCTCTTTCCCTTGATCTTTTCCATTCCTGGAACTTCCTCTCGTTCTCTGGGTCCTTGTAGAACTCGCGCATCATGGCGGCGCACTCGTCGCACATGGCGCGCTGTATCGGGGTCATTCGCCCGCGACGCCCGGCAGAAGCAGCGGGGCGTCCTCGTAGGCGACCTCACCGGTGTCCCTATCCACGAACATCACCTCCTGGTCGTCGTACACGTGGATGTTGAGCATCTGGCCCGTGAACTCCACCAGCTTGGGGATGAAGTCACGGAACTTCGGGTCCAGCTCAAACTGCAGCACGCACTTGCCGCTCTTCACGTTGAGGGCGGTGAACCCCCCCGTACGGTCACCTCGTTCAGCATGGCCTACTCCTTCTCGTCGTGCGCGGTGTCGCGCGCGATGGTCTTGAAGTCGGTGCTCCAGCCCTTGCCGTTCACGCTGAACTGCACGGAGCTGTAGACGTTGAACTGCATGCCGCCGAGCTCGAACCAGGTCGTGCTCGCCTCCAGAAGCTCGATGCCGCTCGTCTGGAAGCCCCACATGGCCGCGATGCGGCGCTTGAGGCTGACGTGCGTCTCCTCCATGCAGCCGTTCTCGGCCAGCTCGAAGCTGACGGCCATGCGCTTGCGGTCGTCGATGAGGTGGTCGAGCGTTTTGCCGATGATCTCGGCGACGAACTCGGGCTGGTGGCTCTTGGTGGTCATGGTGTGTCTCCTTTTCTAATAGGTAAATCTAATTACAGTTTGAAGCGAAAAAAATTTCTTCGGGTTTGTAGCCCAAGAAGTCGGCGGCCTTTTTAGCCGTCTCGATGCGCATACGGTCGGGGTGGTCTTCATAAACATCGTATGTAGGTCCTGAAATGCCCAGATGTTCAGCCATTGCCTTCTTGGTTACGCCCTTGCTCATGCGCGCCTGCTTGAGTGACTTCATACTCCCTCCTTTCTGTCCATAACTGTAATTAATCTTCAGAACACGGTCAAGATTAACTTTGGTAAAATTGAAAATAAATTTAAGTCCTGGAAGGAGTTAAGATGCCGATATCCGACAACATAAAGAAGTTACGGCAGGTTTTCGACGTTACCCAGGATGAACTGGGTGAGATTGCAGGTGTGACAGGTAACGCCGTTTCGCAGTGGGAAAATGGCCGCTCCGAACCCCGTATGGGAGCTATTGAGCGCATGGCGGCCTGCTATCAGATTAGTAAGTCACACCTTATAGAAGACGGCGGAATGGATCAGATTGACCCCGTGACCAAAAAGCCCAAGGGCAGCCCCTATATGCCCGCCGGTGCCATGCCCGTGGTGGCCAGCAGCGCCACCGTGCCGCTGCTCACGCTCGGGCGCGTGCACGCCGGCGCGCTCGCCGACGAGGAGGAGATAGCGCACCGCGTTGAGGTGCCCGCCTCGGTGTGCGCCGGGCACCCGCGCGCGTTCGCCCTGGAGGTCGAGGGCGACTGCATGAACCGCGTCATACCCGAGGGCAGCCACGTGCTGGTCGACCCCGACCGCCAGCCCGCCAACGGGTCCATCGCCGTGGTGGAGACCGAGGACTACCGCGCGGTCATGCGCCGCTGGTACAAGGGCAGCACCAAGCTGATGCTGTCGGCGGATAGCTTCGAGGACTACGAGGACATGATTTTCGGCATGGACGACGGCCCCGTGCGCGTGATCGGCACGGTGGTGTGGTTCCAGGCCGCCGACGAGATGGAGTAGCCGTGGGCTTGTTTGATTTTATGAAGCAAAAGGGGAGGAGGACGGCCGAGCCGGTTTCCTATGTTCCCGAATGTTTGGAACTCCCGGAGTCGAACTACGACGAACTATTTGACGAGTTTCAGCCGGAATGGGCTGACCAGTTTCCCGACTTCCCCTATGAGTTCAAAGGAAGACCAGCAATCAGAACGACTTTAACCGAGCGCATGCGCGATATGTTCAGCATTGCCCCGCAGGACGTTCCGAGAGTCGGGGCTCTTGTTCGTCAGGCCAACAGTTTGCTCGCTGATGCTCATTCCCTTGCTAGTTTTCCCGAGTTTTCCGTCCCTATGCCTGATCTGTCGGATGCCTATAAATGCTTGTTGCGTTTTCCGCTTTGCGGCATTCGGTGCATCCCGTTTACGGAAAAAACCGGTCGGGTGTCGAAGTTTCCGTTCCGGTTTGAATACGATTCCGGGATGATGCGCAAACCCCGGTCGCCGAGGGCCCATATCACGATGACCGCCAGCTTGTTGCCGGACGGGAATCCGGGAAGGATTGAAAGCGAGTACGCGCTTTTCGAAAACGGTGCCGCGTTCGGCCACTATTGGAAAGTGACTTCAAAGGTCGTTAACGGAGAACTCGTCGTCTCCCGAATCAGCGAAATGAGTCCGACAGGCGATACTCCGCCAACTCTTTACACATTAGGCAGGTAGCCATGGGCGGACGTGCGGCGATATATGCCCGCTTCTCCAGCCACAACCAGCGCGGCGAGTCCATAGAGATACAGGTGGAGAAGTCCCGCGCCTACTGCGCCGAGAACGACCTGCGCGTGGTGGCCACGTACTGCGACTTCGCGCAGACGGGCACCAACACCGACCGCGCCGAGTTCCAGCGCATGATGGCCGACGCCAAGCGAGGGCTGTTCGATTTCGTGGTCATATATAAAGTTACCCGAATCATGCGCAACCGCGACGAGATGGCCATGGCGCGCATCATGCTGCGCCGCTGCCGCGTCGAGATACTGTACGCGGGCGAGGACATTTCGGGCGGCTCGGCGGGCGTGCTGCAGCTGGGCATGCTGGAGGTGCTGGCGGAGTACGAGAGCGCGCTCGACGGCGAGCGCATACGCGACGGCATACAGAAGAACGCCGAGCGGTGCATGGCCAACGGCTGCGTGCGCTACGGCTGGGACATAGTGGACGGGCGCTACGTGGTCAACGAGGAGGAGGCCGCCGCCATCCGCCTGGGCGTGCGCATGGTCTTGTCGGGCAAGTCGGTGGCCGACGTGGTGCGCGCCTGGGAGCCGTACCGCACCAAGCGCGGCGGCAAGTGGCGCTTCCAGACGGTGCGCCGCATACTGATGCGGCGGGAGAACGGCGGGGAGTACCGCTACGCGGGCGTGGTCGTGCCCGGCGGCATGCCCGCCATCGTTCCCATGGATGACGAGGAGAGAGTGATACGGATGCTTGAGGACTCACACAGGCCCCGCGCCAAGACCGAAGCGTGGGACTTCCCGCTCACGGGCAAGCTCTACGACGGGCGAGACGGCGGGCTGATGACCGGCACCAGCGGAACGGGCAAGTCGGGCAGGCCCTATCACTACTACCGCTGCCGCAGCTGCGGGCGCACTGTGCGCCGCGATGTCGTGGAGAAGCGCGTGGCCGACGCCGTGCGCGAGGCCCTGGGCAGCGCCGACAGCCGCGAGCGCATCGCTCGCATGCTGGCCGACGCCGAGGAGGAGCGCGCCGACGAGAAGCCCTTGAGCGGGACCATAAAGGGCGAGCTGGCCAAGATCGAGACGGCGTTCTCCAACATATGGACGGCCATCGAGTCGGGCATCGCGCCGCCGGGCGGCAAGGAGCGCATAGACGCGCTGAAGCAGCGGCAGGCGCTCCTCAAGGACGAGCTGCGCACGGCCGAGGCCCTTGAGGCCGCCCGCCTTGACTACGACCGCGCGCTGTTCTGGCTTGAGGGCATGGCCGCCGCCGAGGTGGACGACGCGCAGCTCCTGCGCACGTTCGTGGCGCGCGTGGTGCTGGGCGGCCCCGACGATGACGACGGCCTGCGCGTGGCGTTCACGTTTGACGATTCTGCCGGCTTGGGCGATAATCCGTCGCTGCCTGGCGCTATAGGTCCAGGTGGCGAGGTGTTCGACCGAATGAACGCCAGCTCCACCATAAGAGAATTGGTCGAACTATGCCCTTCGGGGCATAGTTCGGCCTTTTTCTGTTTTGGCCTGAAACCATCGCCGTAGTGGTCAAATGCAAAGTAGACATTAAGCGTCTTCCCGTCGATTTCAACGAATCGAACGAAGGTGCCTAAGATCACTTCTGGCGTTAGGTTTTCCGCCGCATCATCGAGCCACAGCATGAGTTCATCAACGCCGATGTTAAAAGCTTCCTCACGCTCGGCTATGCGCAGCTCCGCTTCAAGCTCACTCTTGCGCTGCTTCAGCTCTTCGGTGCGCTCTCTTCCGCCGGGTGGCGCTATCCCGTCTTCTATGGCTTGCCAGATTCGTTCAAAGGTTCGGTCAATCCGCTTCAGCTCTTTCTTTATCGCGTAGCTTCTTGATTGTTCCTTCGGCTGCTCTTCCTGAAACTCAACCATCCCGCTTACTATGCGCCGCCTAACGTCTTCGCGCGCAACGGCTTGCAAGGTCATATCGCAAACAACGTCTTCTACGAGATCACGCCGCACGGTTCGGCGGCAATTGCGGCACTTGTAGTAGTGATACGTTGCGCCCGTGCATGACGTGCCGCTCGTGCCCGCCATTGGCGAACCGCACTTGGAGCAGTAGAGCTTGCCGGACAACGGGAACTCTAGCGTTGAGTTGATCTTGCGGCGCGGTTTGTGGCGGTCGCAAAGGATGTTGTCTATCATGTCTTGTTCGACCTGCGACCAGATGGCGGGCATTCCGTCCGGCACTTCATGACCGGCGTATTTGTATACTCCCGCGTTCTGGACGCGCTTTAGAAGCTTCGTGACGGTATCCTGATTAAACTTGGCACCGCGCTTGCTTCGCTCGGCGCTTACGGCGCGCACGATATCAGCGACAGAGCTACCGGCAAACAGCATGTTCTTCATCTTGCGCAGCACGGACGCTTCGCGCTCGTTGATGACGTATCGTCCTTCTACGATATCCCACCCGTACAGGGTGCGACCGTTCGCCATGCACCGTTGCGCGTTCTTCTGGATTCCGTCTCTAATGCGCTCGCTGTCTAGCGCGCTCTCATACTCAGCGAGCACTTCAAGCATTCCTAGCTGCAAAACGCCGCTTGACCCGCTGGAAATGTCTTCGCCAGCGTATAGGATTTCTACGCCAGCCTTGCGGAGCATGATTCGCGCAAGCGACATTTCATCGCGGTTGCGCATGATGCGCGTTACCTTGTAGATCACCACATAATCAAATAGCCCGTGTCGGGCATCGTTCATCATCCGCTGAAACTCGGCGCGGTCAATGTTGCGCCCCGTTTGCGCGTAGTCGCAGTATTCGCGAACGACCTGCAATCCCTCGCGCTCGCAGAACGCACGCGAGTTCTCAACTTGTATTTCGATGCTCTCTGAGCGCTGATTGTGCGAGCTAAAGCGCGCGTATATGGCAGCTCGGTTCTTCACCATGCTAAAATCACTCCTTAGAGCGAGCGCGGTAAAGCGCTCTGCTTTCTCACCAGCCCCGCGCGCGTTCCGGCAAGTTCCCGCGTGGGGTTTTCTTTTTTCAAAACAGCCTACATATCAAATCGGCTTCGCTTTTTTCTCTGGCGTTCCTAAAAAGGTCTTCGTTGTTACTTATGAGATGTCCGGTTTCATCCGTGACGCGATAGGCCGTCACTCCGAAATCAACGGTTTCAGTCTCTACGTATTCCTCGCCATTCAATTCATCAAGCATTTCGCAAATATCGGGCATGCACTTTCCCGATTCAACCCTATATTCTCCTTCCGAATAGACCTGCCAAAGAAGAACCTTGCTATGAAACTCTAGGTTCTTTATAGCGTCCCTAAAAGACCTGTTGTTCCGATCTTCCTTCGCCTTTCTTTCGGCATCGGCGATAGAAGCAAGATCACGTCTCTTCTCGGCTGCTTCTGTCTCAATTCTCGCGCGCTCTGTTTCGTAAGCCTTTTTCGCTTCGACTTCAGACCTCTTGTCAGCTCCGAAGCTGCCGTACAGGAAGCCAGCAATGAATGACACGGCGAAGATGAGAGCAGAAACCCACGGTGGGGCGGATGGTACCACTACGCTTATGCCAAACACGCCGACAGTGCCTATTACAAGCGTGAGGGCGCTAACAATGCCATACAGAGACTTGAGGGATTGCCAAAGAGCTTTCATCTATACCGCCGCCCGCTTTTCGGTGGCAGATATACCACGTTTGGCAGTCTCTTTAGATTCACCCGCTGCTGCGCGGGCTGTCATGGCTATGTTCTGCCGCCATTGCGGCGTGCTTTCTCGGTAGCAACCTACTATTTCGCGCTCTTCAGACGTTAAGCGTTCACCACTGTCTTCTCGCGGGTAGTCTTCGTACCAGCCGAGAATGTCGTTTGGCGTGCAGCCTAGGGCAACGGCGCAATTCCATACCTGTTCAGCGTTCATCATTGCCGCGCCAGATTCCCAAGAACGATAGGTGTATTTGTTTACACCAATCTTCTTCGCGAAATCATCCCTGTTTGAGTAGCCCGCCGCTTTGCGCAACCTCATAAGTTGGACGTTCACCGCTACCCTCCTTCGCTATTCGTACAAGTGCATAGTACAACGTAGTTAGCTAATTCACAACGAAATTATTTGTTTTCACTTGACATAGCTACTCTGCTTGTCTATTGTTCCGTTACAGTTGCTAACGTGGTTAGCACTTATTGGTGAAGGAGGTGAACAAGCATGGGATTCAACAAGGAAGTCTTTGCTGCGAATCTTCGAGCTGCCCGCGCGGCGCTCGACATGTCGCAGGAAGAGCTTGCTAAGGCTGTCGGCGTGTCCAAAGACGCAATCGTGAAGTACGAGAGCGGAGAGGGCTATACGCCGGGCGCTGACAAGATCGTTGCTATCTGTCGCGTCGTGCGCAAAAGCCCTAACGAGCTTATGGGGTGGAAGGAGACGGCCTAATGCTCGCTCTTGGCATCGCTCTTATCGTCATTGCCCTGCTAAGCCCGATGGGCGTTCCGACGTTCATTGTCTGGCTCTTCGGAATCGGCGCGCTGGGCTTCTGGATGGGAAAGAGCATTGCGGAACCCGTTAGGAAAACGGAGGTTTCCAAGAATGAAAACCGACATTAGAACCGGTGGTTTTGGGGGTGGTTTTACGGATGCACGAACCGTGCGGCCTAGATGCCGCGCAACGTCAGTTCTACCGCGAGATTACGGCTCTCGTTATCGCGTGGTTGCTTCGAAGAGAGATGCCCGCCCGGTGTTGCAGCACCGAACGGGCGCGTCAAATGGGGCTTACCAATTGACAGAAGACAGTATAGCGCGCATGCCGCGCTGGAAGCGCTGGGGATTGTATGCGATTGCTGCTCTCACCATGTCGGGAATCATCCCGGCGCTTGCATGCAACGCGCTTCTCTGGCTATGCGAAAGCGTGGGCTGGTGGCTTCTCGTTCCGCTCTACGTCGTGGTTGGGCGCGCTCTCTGGCGCGTGATGTGGTCATGAAGGCCGAAGTCTACCGCGACAACGCGGGCTTCTGGATGGCACGCATTCAGGAAGACGCGGGTACGCCTGAAAATCGGGGCGTCGGCACCGTGTATCGCCGCCAGATGCTACCAGTAGCGCCCTCGGCGAGCAGGGCGGAAGCGGAAGCGGCATTGCGACGCGTCATGAGCCGCGAAGCGAGGTGCCCGCATGGACACCGATAACTACACGCGACCGCTCGAAGCCGTCATGCGCGATGAGCGCCAGCGCGTCTACTCGATGCCGCTAAAGGTCGCCGACAGGCGCTACCTGTTCAAGGAGTGGTGCGAGAAGAACCCGAAGGCGCTGCGCGAGATCGAGCTTACGGCGCTCGCAATCGACGCTCGCGGGCTTCGCGTCTCAACTAAGTACCTCATCGAGAAGCAGCGCTACGAAGGAACCGTAAAGCTCGTTGGCGTTCCCTTCGTTGACGATCAGGGCAACGAACACACCTACGGAATCAATAACAGCGACAGTTCTTTGCTCGCGCGATGGCTGCTAGAGCGGCACCCGGAAATGCGCATCGAGCTTAGAACGTCCATGTTCGACAAGGAGAAGAAAGATGAAGCGTAAGGAAATCACGAGCACCATCGCCAAGGTCGGCGCAGCAACGTTCGCACTGAACGGGAGCATGACGCTCCTTAACCAGAAGACCGACGAAGCGCTCGATATCGACATGCCCTCAACGCTCGCGATCATTCGCGGCACCCTCGCATGGGTTGACACCCTTCTTGAAGAGGACGCGAAGCCTGAGCCTAGCGCCATTAAGCACATGCAAAAGCTGCTCACCTACGTTGGCAGCTCTATCGCCTACGACATTTCGAGCGATGAGACGGAATAGCGCGCAGGAAGCGTTGCCGCTCGATTTCGGCGAGCCGCCGATGCCAGACCCCGAAGCATGCGAGTTCGAAACGCTGCGCTGCATGGGCAAGACCTGCTGCACGTTTCGCGGGCGCGACATTTGGACGAACTGCCGGGAGATAGGGCGCTGCGTATGGAGCGGATGGCACCAACGCGGCAAGGCGTGCGAGTTCGGCGACGAGGAAGACGGTTAGGGGGTGACAACGTGCCTACAAGGGAGGAAACGACCGCCGCGCAAGAGCCTATGGCCTTCTTCTCGCACGATTCAAACGCTTCTCAGGACGTTAAGTGCCAAAGGCTCATACATCGCCGGGGATATGACGGATACGGGCGCTGGTGGCGGCTCTGCGAGTATCTGGCGGCGACCAAAGGGCACCGCATCGCATTCGAGACGGAGGAAGACGCGCTTATTCTCGCGGGCGTTCTCGGCTTCGGGCAATCCGGCGCGTTCGATGAGTTCATGGCGATTGAGGATTGCAAATCCTTCGTCTCTGAGCTGTTGGATATCGGGCTTCTCGAACGCGATCCTGACGGTTTCTTGACGAACTTTCGGATGCTCGAAAACGCGCTTTATTTCGGTCGCCAACGCGCAAACGGGCGCAAGGGCGGAAGGCCGCGCAAAAACGCAAAGAACAACGATTCAGCAGGTCAGGAGGTGTAAAGACATGACTTGTAAACCCAATGCAAAACCGATGGTTTTAGGTTGGCTAAACCCACTCGCAAATGGTCGCCTAACCATAAAACAAAACAAAACAAAACAAGATAAGGCGGGTTTTGGTTCCTTGAACCAAAACCAAAACCCGCCGAACGTGCTTGTTGGTCAACCTATCAAGCAAGGTTTCTTCTCTTGCTTCTTCTCTTTGCGGCCTTGTTTAGTGCGGATCATTCGTGCGACAGCAGAGCGGTTTTACACAGCTTTTCAACAGAGTTTTCCACAATCAGGCGAATTGGGGGTGAAAGCATGATGGCACCGACAACACGAGACGCTGCGCGTGAGCTGTTCGCAAGCAAACTCTCATACGAGCTGATTGCTTGGAACGACATTCGAGCGCTCGAAGGATTCCTTGCAATCGAGTACGCGCGGCACGAGCGCGACGGGCACCACATGGAAATGCGCCCGGCGTACCGCAAGAAGTACCAGCCGCAAATCAACCTCGCCAAAGACGGCGTGGGCATCAAGAGCGCCTTCCTGCGCGTGAGCGGCTTCTACTTCCAAGGGCGCGAAGCAATCTCGTTCAACGAAGACGGGTTCATTGGCATTGCCGGTTGGGCTGATGACACGAACGTTCAGCCATTTCTACGGGCGTTCTACAGGTGGGTTTGCGAATGGATGATTGGAGTTGTCTACCGATGATTGAGACGAAAAACGCCAAGAGCCTTGCGGAGCTTTCGCAGGGAAACGCCGTCGAGCATCCCGACCATTACGCGGGCGACGGTCAGATTGAGTGCATGGACGCTATGCGCTCAATGATGAGCGGCGACCAGTACGCCTTGCCGCCCATCGCCGCCCACTGGTGGGCGGAAGCCTTCGAGTACATCTGGCGCTGGCGGCGCAAGGGCGGTGTTCAGGACTTGCAGAAGTGCAAGCAGTGCCTTGACTACCTGATTGCCGAGATTGAAGGCAAGAAGTGAAGCGTTACCAGATAGTTCTTTGCGCGATTGCCACCGTAGCGACCATAGCCGCCTTCTGGTGCGTCTGCTACTGGGCTTATCAATCGCTTCTGGCAATCGCCCTGTTTCTTGTGTTCCTAGCGCTCATATCGGTTTCGTTTTAGGAGGTAACACGTGGATACGAAGACCATTACGCGCAATTTCACCTACCACGCCCCGCACGGCGACCAGCCCGCGAGATTCGAGCTTTTGCGCAGCACTGCGCGAGGGCTTGCCGTGACCATTCAAGGCGAATGCCCGGAAAGCCGCGAGAAATCGCTTGCTTTTACGAAGCTCGAAGAGTGCATCATGTGGGCTAACGCCGCCATAGCTCGCAACGAGATTGAAGGCGGTGAGCAGTAATGGACGAAAGCAAGATCACCGAGCGCGGTGTTTACGGTTGTTTGGCAGTCGTGCTGTTCTCCGTCCTGTCTATCGTGGCTAGCGTCGCCGTTGGAGTTTTCTTCGGCGCTGGGCTCGGGCTTCTCGCCTACGCTCTCTTCATCGTCTTTGCGACGGTCTGCGTGCTTCGAGCCTTCAAGAAGGCCGGTAATTAGCATGGGTGGCAAGTATGAGGTTCGCGGTGCGATGAGCGGACTTTGCCCGTTCTGGAACGGCCAATTTACCAACTCGCTTGCTCATGCCCTGCTGCTGCTCATCCGATTTTCTCCGAAGTATCGAATAGTTGAGTTCAACATCAGGAAAGAGCCGTTGGATTGCGCGGACTGCCACGACGATAACTGCCCTTCGCGGATTCGTGAAAACTGCGAGTGGTCATGATGGGCGTTAAGGTCAAGCGCGGTGCAGATGGCGTTTTCGAGTGCCGGTTGTACCTTGGGCGCAGCATCGACGGCAAGGCGATTCGCCCTTACAAGCGGTTTCCGAATGCGGCTACCGAAGAGGAAGCGCAAGCCCTCGCTGAGACGTGGGCGGCTTACGTGACGGCTGACGGAACGGTTAGAAGCGCCCGCTTGACCGATTTGCTCGAAGACTACGTGCAGATGCGCGAGCGCAACGGCGCAAGCCCGAACAGCATTAAGAGCTATCGGCTGTTCTGTCGCTACGTCGCACGTTACCTGAAGACCGCAAACGCACGCGATCTCGGCGTTATGGACTTCAACCGCTTTGAGCAACGCTTGCTCATGGCGAAAGACGAAGGCGGGCAAGGTCTTTGCCGCAATAGTGTTATCAACGTCCACAACTTCTTGCGCGGCGCTTATAACCACTTCGTAGACGCTGGCATATGCGACGCTAACCCGCTGGTGTACGTCGCCAAGCCGTCGCCGGAACGGCACGAAGCTTCGGCGCTCACCGAATGGGACTTCGAGGGATTCAACGGAAAGCTGGAAGGCGCGCTTAGCAAGGAGATCGTGACGAAGGCCGACTACCGAGCCGCCGTCTATGCCTTCGCTTCGTGGCTGTCGCTCGTTACCGGCATGCGCGTTGGCGAGGTCTGCGCGGTGCAGCGCATCGACGTTAAGCGCGCACTGTCTTACGTCCACGTCGGCGGCAACGTCATTGAGGGCAAGGGGAAGAAGCCTTATCGCCGAAACGTCACCAAAGGCCGCAAGTGCCGCAACATCGCTCTTACGCAAGACGATATCGCGGTCATTGATGCCTTCGCGAAGCTTCAGAGCGACGTTCTGGGGCGATTGGGCGCTGATTGCCCACTGGTGACGCTAGACGGCTCTTACATGCGCCCAACGACGATTTCACGGGCTTTCAGCCGCATACGCGACGCATGCGGACTGCCGCGAGAGATCACGTTTCACAGCTTGCGGCACACGCACGCTTCGTGGCTTATCGCCAACGGCTGCGACCTGAAGACGCTATCGGAGCGCATGGGGCACGCGGACGAAGCAACGACGCTTCGAATCTACGGCCACCTGATGCCCGGACGAGACGCGGCGGCGGCTCAGCTCTTCAGTGAAGCGAAGCGCCGCGCGGCGGGTTAGGGGGTGTGCCAAAGGTGAACCAAAACGCCGTTTTCGGGCATCGCGGCGACCGAGGACGAAACGCGAGATAAACCGCCGCTTTCGGCACGGGTTAAGACCGCCCGTGCCAGATAAGAAGTAATTATCCGGCAATCGTGAGAAGGGAGGGTGCCAGTGGAGCCGCAAACGTTCGATTTCAAGCCTGACGCGCCGAAGCTGAGCAAGGAAATGCAAGCGACGTTGGCGAAGACCGAAGCCGCCCTAAAGCATATGTGGGAGCGCGAGAAGCGGGAAGCGCAAACGGTCTATGAGATCACCATTCCCGCCCAAACGCTAACCATCTTCGGCAAGGAGCACGCAGAGCACACGTTGCGAACGTTGAAGGGCTTGAAGCTCACTGGCACCTATCGAATCACGAAGAAATGAGGTGCGATGAAAACCATTGAGCTTAACGACGATGACTGGGCACGGCTCAAACGAAATCTGATGAACGGCAGCGTTGACGATGCCCTGAAGGACTACACGCCGCCCGTCAAGCTGACGCACGGCACCGAATACATCACTTACGAGAAGGAAGGTTACGAAGATGATTCCGAATCTGACAACTGAGCAGCGCCGCGAAAACCTCGAAAAGGCGAAGGCCGCACGACAGCGCCGCGCCGCGATCTTGAAGGGCGTTGCCGATGGCTCTTACAGCGTGCCCGACGTGCTCAACATGGCTTGCACTGATGACACCGTGGCGCGAATGAAGGTCTTTACGCTCATCAAGGCGGCACCGGGCTACGGTTTCGCCCGCACGCAGCAGACCATGCGCAAGCTTCACATTTCCGAATCGCGCCGCCTTCGCGGCCTTGGCGCTAACCAGCGCGCGGCGCTCATGGAGGTGTTCGCATGAACGCTGATAGTGTCGAGTACATCATCAGTTTCATTTTTACTGTTGCTCTGCTTGCGTGTTTGACGTGCATTGCTTGTCGGCTCACCGACATTCTCCACGCGATAAGGAACTTGCATAACTTTTCGGTTATCCCAAGAAACATCGACGTGTTCATAACGAGGAAGGGCAAGGATAACGATGAGTCTTAACAAGATCACGCTTTCGGGCAATCTCGGCGCAGATGCCGAGCTGCGCTATACGAAGAGCGGAAACCCCGTCGTTTCGTTCTCGCTTGCTGTCAACGAGCGCACGCCGAACGGCGACGGCACATGGGGCGAATATACCAACTGGCCTGATTGTGTCATGTTCGGCAAGCGCGCTGAAGCGCTCGCGCCGTGGCTTCGCAAGGGCACCAAGATTTCGCTTATTGGTCACATCCACACGCGCAGCTATCAGAAGGACGGCCAGAGCATCAAGCGCTGGGAAGTTCGCGTTGATGACGTGGAACTCATGCAGTACAAGCGCGACGCGCAATCGCCAGCACCGGCGAACGCAGCCGCGCCCGGCCTTGCGATGGCTACCGGCGACCCGTCGCCCGTTGCGCCAGTGCAACCGGCAGCGCCAGACCTTTACGACGATGACGTACCGTTTTAGGAGGAAGAAGGATGTTCGGAATCAAGAAGAAGGGCGCAGAGATCAAGCAGCCCGTTTATGTCGTGCTCGTGCCGGAGGTCGCGGCATACGCCAGCGCCGCTTCGTTCCCGGTCGATTCGGCGGGTAAGCTCGTTTTTCTCAACGACACGGTGGAGCATGAGGGCAGCGAATATCAGGTTGTCGCGATGAGCCACCGAAACAAGGTTGTTATCCGCCCGAATGGTCAGACTTACGGCGGCAAGTGGGTTAAGGCTGGAAGCGTGCGCGTCACGCGTCATGTTCTGGGGGTGCGCTAATGATTGGCAGGAAGCTTCGCGCTAAGAAGGTCAATGAGGGAATCGAGATGCCGCGCTATGCGCATGAGGGCGATGCTGGGCTTGACCTTCGCATTACCGAGACTGTCACGCTTGAACCGATGCAGAAGTGCGTTGTCGGTTGCGGCCTTGCCGTCGAGATTCCGAGCGGTTGCGTGGGGCTGGTGTTCCCGCGCAGCGGCCTTGCGGCAAAGCAGGGCATCACGCTTTCGAATAGCGTTGGCGTTATCGACAGCGGCTATCGCGGCGAGGTGTGCGCGGCGCTCATCAATCAGAGCTATGAGACGGTTACGCTCGAAGCGGGTACGCGCGTCTGCCAGCTTGTCGTTATGCCCTATGTGCCGTGCGATCTCGTGCCGGTCGATGAGCTGAGCGACACCGAGCGCGGCGCGGGCGGCTTCGGAAGCACCGGCGTTGAGTAGGTGGCTGTCATGCTGGCAATAATCGGCGGAAGGCAAACGGGCAAGACAACGTGCCTTATCGAAATGTCGAACGAGACTGGCTATCCAATCCTGACCGCGACGCGCGGCATGGCGGAGAGCATCGAGCTTATGGCTCGAAGGATGCACAAGGAAATTCCGCCAGTGATTACGCCTTCTAGCTACGTCATGAAGGGCGAGCGCGTCATTGTTGATGAGGTGGGATTGCTCATCGAGTGCATTACGGGAGCAGAAGTGGTAGCGGCTTCAATAGACGGCGTTGCTATGGTTAAGGCTCAGCCGCCGAGCACCGACCTTGCGAAGCTTGGGATGTGGGAAGCCTTCAAGCTTTGGCGCTCAGAGCGCAAGCGCGCGCGATCTGGCGGTGACGGCATGTGAGGGCAAAGGAGTATTTCGAGGGCATCCGCGCCGAGGTGGTGAAGACCGACAGGGCGCGGGAAATGCTCGAACGCATGAAGGCGCGTGAAGGAGCCAAGGCGCAGAGCTATCAGGCTGGCGGCGGGAGTGGAGACGTTAGCGACCCTATGGATTCAATATCGCGCCGCATAGACTTCGAGGGAAGGTTGAAGAAGCGCATTGCCGACGCAGAGGAAGCCATAGACGAAGCGTGCGAAGTGCTATACGGCGCTGACGGTCGCGGAGGGCTTGCGAAGCTGAAGGGCACGCGATACGCAGACGCTATCTGCATGGGGTATCTGCAAGCGCAGCCATGGAGTGAGATTGCCGAAATCATGCAAGGTTCGGTGCGGTGGTGCCACGCGCTTTGCGATGTAGGTTTTGCGTACATTGACGAAGTTGGATGGGCGCATGTGAAAAACGCCTGATAAATCGTTGTTCACATCAGTTCACTACTTCTGCTAGAATTCGGTACGGTGGATTAGGTCAAGGCCACGGGCAATCGCGCTCGTGGCCTTTTTGTTTGGAGCGTTGGCAGAGTGGCTTATTGCGCACGGTTGCTAACCGTGTGGCGCGCCAGCGCCCGTAGGTTCGAATCCTACACGCTCCGCCACATCTCAGGGGGTGCGCCGTGGCTAAGGACTTCTCGCGCGCCTTCTACTCATCCGCCGACTGGGAACACGCCAGAGACGCGGCGCTGACGCGTGACGCTCACCTATGCCAGCACTGCTTGCAGCAAGGAGAGATCACGCCCGCCGTCATGGTGCATCACATCACGGAGCTGACACCAGCGAACGTCAATGACCCGAACGTTGCGACCAACCTAGACAACCTCGTTAGCCTTTGCGACCGATGCCATAAGAAGGTGCATGGTTGGATAAGGCAAGGGGCGACAAGGCAAGGGCTTGCCTTCGATAGCGACGGGAATCTGATATCGCTTGGCGATTGATTCAAAAACACGACACAACGCGACGCAAGCGCGGGAAAGCGGACGCAAAACCGCAGGTGAACCCGCGTGACAATCCCCCCGGTCTGAAAAACGCGGGTGGTGCCTAGGGCACCAACGCCGGGAGGTAATTTCTTGCGCGCGACGGATTTTCGAAAGGGGGTGGTCTTGTGCAAAAGGGAAAAGTAGGCAATACTTCGAAGATTTCAGCCGAGGTTTCGGGAAGCAGCCCGCCGAAGCGCCCGACTTCCAAGCAGAAGCGCGTAGAGAGCGAGCTTAAGAAGCTGCGCGAGATCACCAAGGGCGCTATCCCCGACGAGAAGCGAAAAACCGTCATGCCGCTGCTTGCGAACCTCGCTTTTCTGAAGGTCAAGCTTGACGATGCCCGCGCCGATCTGCTCTACGAAGATATCTTCACCGAGTATGACAACGGCGGCGGGCAAACCGGGCTGCGCGAGCATCCCGGATTCAGTGCATACAACAAGCTGTTCACTACGTTTTCGCGCGGCGTGAAGCAGCTTACCGACATGATGCCGAACGGCACCGCCGCTGCCGACGCGCTCATTGACTTCATCAATGAAACGCGGTACGGCTAGGGCGAAGTCTAAGGGCGGCTCGTGCGAGCGCGCGATACGCGAATACTTCGGCGGCATACTGAGCGGCGAGATCATAGCGTGCGAGAAGATGAAGCAGGTTGCCGCTCATGTCCTGCGCGACATGGACAACACCGACCCGCTCTATCCGTACCACTACCGCGAAGAGTTCGCGCAGAAGCACGTTCGGTTCATCGAAAGCTTCTGCCGCCTACCGTCCGGGCGCTTGGGTCACGATTTCAAGCTAGAGCTTTTCCAACGCGCCATTCTGTCGGTGGTTTTCGGCTTCGTTGACGCTGAGGGCGTGCGCCAGTACCGAGAAGTGCTCTGGATTATGGGGCGCAAGAACGGAAAGACCGCGCTTGCGTCTGCGATAGAGCTTGATTTGCTCGTTAACGACGATGAGGGCGCGCCGGAGGTGTACAACGTCGCCACCGCCCACGACCAGGCGGCAAAGGGATTCAACAACGCGTGGCGCATGGTGCTCACCAGCCCCGCGCTGGCGAAGCACATAAGAAAGCGCGTGTCAGACCTTTACTGCGATCTGAACATGGGCACCATCAAGGCGCTGAGCGCCAACACGAACCACCTAGACGGTCTGGACATTTCCGGCGCTATCGTTGACGAGCTGGCCGCGATGAAGAACCGCGACCTTTACGACCTGACGATGCAGGGAACGTCCGCTCGCCGCCAGCCGCTAGTTTTGGAGATCACGACTAACGGCTTCGTGCGAAACGGCATCTTCGATGCGCAATACGAGTACGCGACAAAATGGCTTGACGGCAAGGCGACCGGAGAGAAGGCGGAGCGCTTCATAGCGTTCATCTTCGAGCTTGACGAGCGCGAGGAATGGCAGGACGAAGGAGCTTGGGTAAAGGCAAACCCCGGCCTTGGCACCATCAAATCGCTTTCCGCCCTCCGTCAGAACGTTTCCAAGGCGAAGGACGATGCGACATACCTTCCAACCCTGCTTGTTAAGGACTTCAACCTCATTGAGAACCAGTCTCAGGCGTGGCTTACGTGGTCTGAGATTCACAACGAAGCTACTTTCGACCCCGGCGACGGGACGTTTACGTATGCCGTTCTAGGCGTTGACGCGGCGGACACGACCGACCTTACCGCCGCCTGTCTTCTCATGCAGCGGCCTAACGATCCGAACTTCTACGCGCTGCACATGGCGTGGATTCCGCTTCGCGCGTTGGAGCAAGCGGAGAAGGAGGGGCGGCGCGGAGGGCGCGACGGCGTGCCTTACGACGCGTGGATTGCGCGCGGGCTTATGCGGACGTGCGAAACGCCCATCATGGACAAGCGCGACGTTCTGGATTGGGTGGCCGAGGTTCAGGACAAGTACGGCATCTATGCCGTCTCTTGCGGCTACGACCCGTGGCACATGCGCGACGTTCCGACCGTGGAAGCATACGAAGACTATTTCGGCGCTGACAACCTGCAAAAGGTCATTCAGGGCGCGCAAACGCTGTCAATGCCGATGAAGGAGCTTCGAGCGCTCTACAAGGAAGGGCGCATCGTGGACAACGCCAACCCGATTGCCGAATGGTGCCGTTCGAACGTCGCCATTCGAACTGACGTGAACGGAAACATTCAGCCGGACAAGAAGAACCAAGACCCGCGCAACCGCATAGACGCGTGGGCGGCTGAGTGCGACGCGTTCATTGCGATGAAGAACATTGCGGACGATTACCGCGCGATGATAGGAGGTTAGAGTTGAGCAGATCACAACCGTTTCTGCGCTCGCTCTTCGATGCGGTGTTCCACCGTCCGCAGATGCAAGCGGTAAACGGCTATTTCTCTACGTTCACGGCCTATGCCCCGTCGTTCACGACGTGGCAGGGCGGGCTTTACGAAGCAGAGCTTACGCGAAGCATCATCGAGAGCGGCGCAGACCACGCAAGTAAGCTGAAACCGGAGGTTTCCGGCTCTGCTCAGCCTGTCGCCGCGCGTGCTCTCAGGCAGCAGCCTAACCCGTGGATGACCACGCCGCAGTTCATCAAGCGCATTTGGACGATTCTTCAGGTCAACGACACGGCGCTTATCGTGCCTATCGACGCTGGCGACGGTATTACGATCACCGGGTACTATCCCGTGCTTCCGAGCCAGTGCGAAGCATACGACGTTGACGGTGAGCTTTGGCTAAAGCTCACGTTTCCGACAGGCGACAGCGTGCTTGTCGAGTGGTCGCGCGTTGGCGTGATGACGCGCCACCAGTACCAAAGCGATTTGTTCGGCGACGGCACGAACGTTCTTCAGCCGACGCTAGAGCTTATGCACGCTCAGAACGAAGCCGAGCAATCGGCTATCAATCAGGGCGCGGCAATCCGCTTCATCGGCAAGCTCAGTCAGAACCGCAACGAAGGCGACCAAGAGCGGGCGCGAAAGGCGTTCAACGCTCAGCTTTCCGCCGACAACGCGGGAGGAATCGCGGTCTATGACAAGCTGTTTTCGGATGTTGAGCAGATCACGCCGACAAGCTACACGGTCGATGCGGCGCAGATGGAGCGAATCGAGAAGAGCGCTTATCGCTTCTTTGGCTCCAATGAGGATATCGTCACGAACTGCGCGGACGAAGACACCTTCAACAGCTACTACGAAGGCCGCATCGAGCCGTTCGCTGTTCAGCTCGGCTTCGTTATCACGTCCATGACGTACACGGCAAACGAGATCGCGCACGGAAACTCAATCATGTTCAGCGCGAACCGCCTAGAGTTCGCCAGCAACACGACGAAGCTTAACGTTTCCGTCGCGCTTTTCGACCGTGGCATCTGGAACGGCAATCAGGTAGCCGATGTTTTCCAATCCCCGCACTACGAGGGCGGAGAGCGCCACGTGATACGCGGCGAGTACATCGACCTAGAACTTATCAGCGAGCATACGGCGGAACAGGCGGCGCAAGCCGCAGAGACGAACGCGAACATAGCCGCAATCGACGCGAGCAGCGGCTACGGCGACAAGAAGGAGGTAGACGATGCCAGCGAAACCGAGTGAGCGGCAATACCGTTCCCTTGCCGTGCCGCTCAACGTGAGGGCGGCTGACGGCGCAATAAAGAAGCGTTTCGACACGGAATACTACGTTGAGGGATACGCTTCTACTTTCAACGACCCATACGTTCTGTTCGAGGATTTCGACGGAACAAAGTACATCGAGGTTATCAGCCCCGATGCCTTCCGCGAAGCGGACATGAGCGACGTTATCCTTCAGTTCGACCATGCGGGCAGGGTGTACGCCCGCATGAGCAACGGGACGCTCGTTGTGGAGCCGGACGAGCACGGGCTTTTCATTGCCGCCGACCTGTCGCGCTCTCAGGGCGCGCGCGATCTCTTCGAAGAGATAAAGGCCGGTCTTATCACGCGCATGTCGTGGGCGTTCACGGTCGCGGCAGACGAATACGACCGCGAGACGCACACCACGACCATTACGCGCGTCAAAAAGGTTTTCGACGTGTCCGCCGTCAGTCTTCCGGCTGACCCGAACACCGAGATATCAGCAAGAAATCTGCTCAACGGAGCGATTGAGCAGTCGCGCAAGGAGCTTGCGCGCCGTAAGAGTGCCCTTGCCGTTGCGAGGGCGACGCTGGCAATCGCCAAGAGCAGAAAGGTTTAGAACAATGGACGAAATGACTATGGATGACCTGCTTAACGAGCTTCAGGGTCTTGTCGATAAGTACAAGGCCGATGACGGCACCGACACCGAGCCTACCGAGCAGGACGCAGAGCGCATGAGCGCGCTTACCGCCGAGATCGAGAAGCGCAACGCCGCCGCCGCTCAGCGCCGCGACAGCCACACCGCGACCGTTGCCGCCGCCCGCGCCGCTATCGAGAACGGCACCGCCCGCCGTGTCGATTCCGTGCCGCTGGGCACCTCCGCGAGCGCTCGCGGTGCCCTTCCGCAGGTGCGCGACACCACCGACTACAACGCCGCCGCCCGCCGCGCGTGGGTGAAGGACATTGCAAGCCGTTCCGGCGTGCAGCTCATCGGTGGCACCGAGCTTACGCAGGTTGAGCGCGACGCATACAACCACCTTATCGAGCAGCGCACTGCGTTTACGCATCTGACCAGCAACACCGACGCGGTTATCCCCGTCGAGCTTCAGACGCAGATTTTCACGCTGATTGACAACACGGCTGTTCTCTACGGCGACATCCACAAGGACAACTTCCCGCACCAGTTCGAGCTTATCCGCCATAAGAGCATCAAGGCTGGCGACGCTGCGAAGACCGATGAGGGCGCAGCGCCCACCGATGAGGAGCAGAACGAGTTCGACACCATCACCCTTACGGGCGAGGAGATCAAGAAGACCGTCAAGATGAGCCGCAAGATGGCGGTTCAGACCATTAACGGCTTTGAGCAGTACATCGTCAACGAGACTGGCGCGCGCCTTGCCGTCGCCGCCAACGCTCGTGCCCACGCGAAGACCGTTGACACCAAGCTTGGCATGGATTCCGGCAACAAGATCAACTGCGCCACCGCTGGCACCCTGAAGAAGGCTGATATCACCAAGCTTCTGGGCATGCTCTACACCTACGGCAACCCCGCGCCGAAGGGCTGCATTATCTACGCCAACGGCAACACCATCTGGAACTATATTGCGATGGTCGAGGATGCCAACGGGCGCTCTTACTTCGTGGACGAGAAGACCGAAGACCCCGCCGTTGAGGGTCATATCTTCGGCAAGCTCGTTAAGCGAGACGATTCTATGGCCGATGGCATCATCAAGGCCGGTTATCCCGACCTGTTCCGTGGAAACATCTTCGACGGCGTGGACGTTACGCCCTACGTCGAGCCGGGTACGCAGAAGCGCTGCTTTGACGGCTACCTGCTCTTTGACGGCGGCCTTGTCGTTCCCAAGGCTTTCGGCCAGCTCACCATCGGCGCCGCCGCAAAGTAACGAGGTGGTGACAGATGGCAGAGAAGCCGAAGCTGCTTGACGCGTGCCGCGAAGCGCTGAGGATTCCCGCCGAATGCACCGACTTTGACGCTGAGATCGAAGACCTCATCGAAGCCGCCCGCGCCGCTATGCGCGCGGGCGGCGTTGCCGATGCCGTAGCCGCCGACGATTCGAACAGCACGGTTCGGCTTGCGGTGAAGGTCTACTGCAAGGCTAACTTCGGCATGGACAATCCCGATGCCGACCGCCTTACTCAGAGCTTCGATGATCTGCTAACCATGATGGGCGGCAGCTCGGAGTTCGGGGGCGCGTCATGAGCATGTGGGCTGGCACGTGCCAGCTCATCGCTAAGACCGTCAAGAAGGACGAATACGGCGTGCAGCAGGTGCAGGAGACGAAGCGCAAGGTCTTCTGCAACGTGTTCAGCATGGGCGACGCGGCATACTACGCAGCCGCCGCCGCTGGCATCCACCCCGAAGCCGTGTTGCAGATTCGGAAGAGCGCCTACAACGGGGAGCGGCTAGTCGAGTTCGACGGTGCGCGGCTCACGGTCGCGCGCGTTGACAGGTCAAGCCCCGACTTCGTGCGCCTGACGCTCTCAGAGGTGGTGGGCGACCGTGGCTGAGCAGAGCATCGAGCGGTTCATACGCAGCTGCATGAAAGAGTGCGTGGACGATAACGTTTCCGCGCTCGCTGAGAACGCGGGCGAAGCCGGAAGGCGCGCCGTGAAGCTGTTGAAGCAGGAAAGCAAGGTGCGCACCGGTGCTTACAAGAAGGGCTGGAAGGCCGACGTTAAGACCGATGAGACGGGCACCGAATGTACCGTGCACAACCGGCGATACCAGCTAACGCACCTGTTGGAGAACGGTCACCAGATCACGAACCAGACTGGCGAGGATTACGGCACCGTTCCCGGCGACGGCGTTATCAGGAAGGTTGCAGACCAAGTGGCGCGAGAGTTCGCGGAGATGGGGGGCGACGGACGATGATTGAGCTAAAGGCGCTTTGCGGCGTTCTCGATTCGCTCGGCATCCCGTGGGCTAATCAGCGATTCGCTGACGGCGAGGAACCCGCGCCGCCCTTCATCTGCCTTGTCGCGGGCTACAACGAAGCTGCCTACGCGGACAACGGCACCTATCTTTCGTGGATGCCCTACGATATCGCGCTCTACACGCGGCACCGCGACTACGCGACCGAGAAGCGCATACGCGATGCGCTCGAAGCCGCAGAGTGCCCGTTCACGCTGAGCATCACGAACATTGATTCAGAAGAGCTTACCGAAGCGGCGTTCACCGTGAACGTCGCCGAGAGTTAGGAGAAAACAAATGGCACGAAACGGATTCTTCGGCGTGAAGAACTCGCACTTTGCGATCTGCACCGACGAAGACGCACTTACCTACGAAGACCCCGTGCATGTCGCGGGAACCGTAGCTATCAGCATGGAGCCTACCGTTGAGACGGCAACTAGCTACGCCGACAACGAGCCGTGGCTTGACAAGCAGCAGGACAACGGCGGCTCTGGAACGATGAGCTTCTACGATACCGAGAGCACCGCAGAGCTGCGGCAGCTTATCGCAGACCTCGTGGGCTACGAGATCGCGCAGGACGGGCGAACCATCCTGAGCGCCGACCGCACGCCTAAGAAGTTCGCCTTTATGTGCGAGCAGCCGGGGCACGTGCTCGGTCGCCGCCGCTGCCTTCTCATGTGCCAGCTCTCGAAGCCGACGCAGGAGCTTAACACCGTGCAGGACACGCCCGAGATCACGCAGCTTGATTATCCATTCACGTGGCGACCGGTCACTATCCCGAGCACCGACATTCGCACGAGCGGTTACGACAGCTTTACCGGACTTGCCGACTATGCAACGTTCTTCGATGCGGTGAACATCGAGCTTGCGCACAAGACCGAGCCGACGGCCTAGGAGGTGGCGAATGCTTATCAAGGTTGGCGAAAAGAGCTACGAAGCGACCTTCAACGCGTTCACGCCGATTGCCTATTCTCGATGCTTTAATGAGGTTGTCGAGGGCGGAAGGAAGCGCCCGAAGGACATTGCGGATGCGGTTTCTAAGATCGCCGGTTCTCTCATGACTAGCGACGTGCCCGCTATCGTCCCGCTGCTCGAAATCTTCTACGCGTGCATCAAGACCGCAACGCCGAAGTTCGATACCGGATTCGATGAGTGGGTTTCTTCCTTCCCGTCGGACGCGTACAACTTGGAGCGCAGGGACGGTTGGGCTTCCGACGTGATGCGCATTGTCGAGGACAACTTTTTTCCAAGCGCCGCGAAAGATGCAGTGGAAGCCGAGGGAGCCGAAAAGGCCAGCCCCGCCGCTTCCAAGTAACCTGCAAGACGCGTGCGACGCGCGATACATCTACAACTGCCAGCAATGCGGCCTGACGCTTTCAGACCTTCAGATGATGAGCTACCGGCAGGTTCAAGACCTGTTGGAGATCAACGCGTTTTACGCCGACGCTGCGGCGCACTACGACGAAGACGAGAAGGCGCGCAAGGCAGAAGCCGCGTTCTGGTCATGACATGAAGTGAGTTCTTGACGGCAGCGCACCCGCGAGGGCGCGTTGCTTCAAGCACTCATGGGACTTTGACAACCGAAGAGGGGTGATTACGTGGCGGTCACTTACAAGGGGCTTGTTATCAAGTTCGGCGGCGACACTACCGAGCTGCAAAGCGCCCTGAAGAAGGTTCAGCAAGCATCGCGCGACACCCAAAGCGACTTGCGCGATATCAACAAGGCGCTGAAGTTCGACCCCGGAAACACCGAGCTGCTAGAGCAGAAAGTAAAGGCGCTCAACTCTGCCTACGGCGAGACGAAGCAGAAGCTTGACGCTTACAAGCAAGCGCTCGCGCAGTTGGAGAGCAAGAAGCAGAGCGGCGCGCAGCTCACGGCTCATGAAGAACGGCAGTACGACAGCCTGAAGCGCGCGATCATGCAGTGCGAGCGCCAGCTTGACAGCTACGGCAGCGAGCTTGCGGACACGGCGCGCGAAGCGGACGCATCGCGCACGGCGCTTTACAAGGTCGGCCAGACCATCGAGGACAACGCCGACAAGCTTTCAAACGCCGGGTCTAAGATTTCGAGCGCGGGAACGGCGCTCTCTGGCGGCATCATCGGCGCTGCTGGCGCGCTTACCGGCCTTGCGTCTAGCCAAGAGGAAGCGATACAGCGCAGCGGTCAGCTCGAAGTTGCGTTCACTCAGGCGGGTAGCACCGCCGAGACGGCGCAAAGCGTCTATTCGAGTTTCTACCGCATCCTTGGCGAGGAAGACACCGCGACAGAAGCGGCGCAGAACTTGGCGCGCCTGACCACAAACGAGCAAGAGCTTCAACAGTGGACAGACATTGCCGCTGGCGCTTTTGCGGTGTTCGGTGACGCCCTACCTATCACCAATCTTGCCGAGGGTGCCCAAGAAGCCGCTTCCACCGGACAGGCCGTTTCTGGCCTATCCGATGCCCTCAATTGGTCGAAGATTTCCGCCGACCAGTGGAGCGCGGCGCTTTCCGGCAACTCTGACGCGCAAGCAGCGTTCAACCAAGCGATAGCAGAGGGTCAGACGAAAGAAGACGCGTTCAACGCCGCCCTCGCGTCGTGCAGTGACCAGCAAGAGCGGTCTACGCTCATCACCGAAACGCTCAACGGGCTTCTCGGCGAAGCTGGACAGCAGTACCAAGAGACGAACAAAGACCTTCTCGCTTCGCGCGACGCGCAGAACGAGATGAACCAGAGCATGCAGGAACTCGGCGAAGCGGCCTTGCCCGTCAAGACCGCCGTTACCGAGATCGGCACGAGCCTTCTTAACACGCTCGCGCCCGCGCTCGAAGCCGTCACGGGATGGTACAAGAACCTGTCGCCAGAGCAGCAGACGCTTGTTAACAACCTCGCTCTAGGAGCCGTCGCATTCGGCGGAGTGGCTACCGCCGCAGGTAAGACGATGGAAGCCGCAGAGGGCGTGGGAAGCGCCTTCAAGACCGCTGGCGAGCTTTGGGGCGGCGCTAAGAAGCTCATGGGCGATACGGGCTTTCTAAGCAAGATCGGAACCGGCTTCTCTAACATCGTCACCAAGGCGGGCGGTCTTGGAAGCATGCTCACCGGCACGCTCTCTAGCGGATGGACGGGCTTTACCGGCCTTATCGCCGCCCATCCTATCGGCCTTGGCGTTGCCGCCGTGTCCGCCGCCGTCGCTGGCCTTACGTGGTTCTTCACGCAGACCGAGACGGGCAAGCAGATGTGGTCTGACTTCACCGGCTGGATTTCTGAGAAGTGGCAAGCCGTGCAGGATTTCTTCGCTGGCGTGCCTGAGTTCTGGGGCGGAATCTGGGAGCAGGTCAGCACCGGCGTTTCGGATTTCTGCACAGGCGTTGGCGAGAAGTGGGAGCAGTTGAAGCAAGGCGCTTCCGACACTTGGGAGAACATCAAAACCGGCGCTTCGAACGCTTGGAACGATCTTAAAACCAACGTCGGGAACCTCGCGCAAGGCGCGGTTGATACCGTGTCTAACTGGTGGAACAACCTAACCGGCAACACCGATTCGGCCTTCGGGCAAATCGCTTCCACGGTTCAGAACGACATGAACACCGCGAAGACCGTTGGAAGCTCTGCGGCTGGCGCTCTGCAAGCAGCGATGAACGGCGACTGGGAGACGGCGAAGAGCCAAGCGGCAAACGCCTTCAACGCTATAAAAGACAACATCGGCTCGAAGCTTGACGCTGCCGAGAGCACGGCGGTTAGCGTCGCAGACCGCATCGGCGACAAGCTGGGATTTCCCGGCCTTGGCGCTAAGGTGCAGGGCGTGTTCGACGGCATCAGGGGCTTCATAGAGAACCCGATTGAAAGCGCGTGGAACGCGATTTCTGGCATTCCGCAGAAGATCATGAACGCCTTTGGCGGAATCAAGATCAGCATTCCGAAGCCGAAGCTTCCGCACTTCAACGTCAGTTGGAACGAGTTTGGCCCGATTTCGCTACCGAGCGTGAGCATCAGTTGGTACGCGCGCGGCGGCTACTTCGATGAGCCTTCAATCGTCGGCGTTGGCGAAGCTGGCGGCGAGTTCATCGCGCCTGAGAAGCAGTTGCAAGGCTTCATCGAAACGTCGGTCAACCGCGCGTTCTCGCGTTTCGCCGACGCGCCGAGCCAGCCCGTTAACGTCGCCGTGACGGTTTACGCCACGGTCGCTGACGGCGTGGACGCATACGAGACAGGCCAGCAGATCGGCGCGGGCATCGCAAGCAAGCTGAAGCAAAGGGGGGTGCCAGTTGCAACTTAGACGGACTAGGAACCAGCACGACCGAATCATCTTCAACGGCACCGACCTATCGAAGCTGGTTTACTGCAAGGTGCGCCGCCCCATCATGGCGACCGTCAACGCGACGTTCGAGAGCGTGCCGGGGCGGCATGGCGAGGTCTTCAAGAGCGCCTACCGTGGCGGCTACGACCTTCCCGTTGAGATTTGGCTTAGGACTGAAGACCGCCGCGAGGTCGCGGAGATGCGGCACAAGCTCGCGGCGGCTCTCTGGACTGACGCACCCGCTCCGCTCTACCTTCCCGATGACCCGACGCGCTACCTGCTCGCAATCGTGAGCGGCAGCACCGACCTAGACGAGATCACGGACGATTGCCCTACAACTACCGTTACGTTCCACATAGGCGACCCCGACTTTTACGGCCAGAAGCGCCGCATGGAGGTTTCGGCGGGCAACGTCTACGTCAACGCTGGCGGCAACCGACCGGCTCATCTGAAGGTGACGGCGAAGCCCGCCGCTGGCAGCACGTGGCGGATTACGAACGTCGATACCGGCGAGTTCGTGGCTATCAATACGGTACTCACGTCTTCAAGCACCATCAGGCTTGACATGGCGACCGAGCACGCGACGGTCAACAACCAGACCGCGCCGGTAACGATTGATTCGGATTACTTCGAGATCAACGGGCGATGCCACCTGAACATCACCAACGGAACAGCGATTCTTGAGTGGGTGGAACGATGGCTTTAATTAGACGTATCGGCTTCACCCGCTTCAACCGCTGGGGCGACAATCTGGGGCGGCTCACGGTGAGCGCAGCGACGCACACCGACGCGCTGGACGGAACCGACGAACTGAACATCACGTGCGCCGAAGACCTCGTGAAGGGCGACCGCGTAGTCTGGATTGACCTTCAGGGCGTGTGCCACGAACACATCGTTGACACTATCGACCGCGTACACGACGATGACGGCGCGCCAGAGACGCAAGCAGTCTGCATCAACTCCGTTAACGAGACGTGGGATGACTGGCTGGACGATAAGCGGCCTTCTGGCAGCGTGTCGGTAGCCCTCGCGTCCATTCTCGCAGACACGCGCTGGGAGGTTGGCACGTGCGATCAGGGCGGCACCGCTTCGCGCACCTTCTACCATGAGAGCGTGCGCGAGGGGCTGGCCGGTATCATCGAGACGTGGGGCGGCGAGCTTGAAACGCTCATCGTCCACGACGGCGCGGGAATCGTTAGCCGCCGCGTTGGCGTGCGCGCGAAGCGCGGCAACCAGAACAGCGCTAAGCGGTTCACGTGGACTAAAGACCTCGTTTCCGTCAAGCGCTCCGTTGCGAGCGACAACCCGAAAACTCGCGTCTACGGATACGGCAAGGGCGTTGAGACTGAGGGCGGCGGCTACGGTCGCCGTCTCACATTCGGCGACATAAACGGCGGCAAAGACTACGTGGAGGATGCCGAAGCTACTACCGTTTGGGGGCACCCTGACGGCGAGGGCGGCATTCTTCCCGCCGTCGCGTCATACGTCAACGAGCAGTGCGAAGATGCGGCGCAGCTCTTGCAGGAAACGCAAGACTACCTAGAGAAGGTGAAGGAGCCGAAAGTAACCTACACCGCTTCGGTTATCGACCTATACGCGTTCGGGCGCTCGTGGGAGGGCGTGGGCGTTGGCGATGACGTAGCGATCATCGACAAGGGCTTTTCTTCCGAGGGTGTGCGACTTCATGGCCGCGTGTCTCAGATTGAGCGAGACTTGCTCACCGGCGACGCGACCGTGACGTTCGGCACCCTTACTGACAACATGGCCGACATGTGGCAGAGCGTGAGCAACGCGTTAAAGAGCAACAGCCAACAGAACGCAATCTATGACGCTGCGGCGGGCACGTCGGTTTCGTGGCTTCAGCAGCTTCAGGCCGCGCTAAACGCTCAGTTCAACGCTGTTGGAACCTACAAGGTCGAGACATTCGAGCTTGGCACGATGTGGAGCAACGTACCCATCGACGCTGAAACGGGCTTGCCGGTCAAAGCGACTTCGGGCATGTGGGCTGTCAACATTAACGGTATGGGCATGCGACTTGCCGCGAACCTCACCTCTGACGGTCAATGGGACTGGCGAACCTTCCTGACCGGCTCTATGGTGAGCGCCGACGCGATCAACACGGGTACCATGAGAGCCGAGCGCGTGCGCGCCGGTCTTCTGACCGACGAGAAGGGAAACAACTTCTGGGACTTGACCAGCGGCGAGTTCTCGCTTTCCGCAAGCGCCGAGGTTGGCGGCAAGACCGTTCAGGAAATCGCCGACGATGCGGCAAGCTCAGCCGTTGATGCTCAGACGCAACGCGACATATTCAACAAGCTGACCAACAACGGTCAGACACAGGGAATCTATCTCAGCGGGGGCAAAGTCTATATCAATGCCACCTACATTGAAACGGGCATCATCAGCGACAGATACGGTCGCAGCACGTGGAACCTCAATACCGGTTCGCTCACGACAAACTACATGACGGCAAACAACATCGACGCTAACGGTACGTTCGAATGCGGCTCGGCTTCCAACCTTATACGTCTCACAAGTGGTGAGATTACAGGCCATGAGGACGGCACACAGATTGGGTGCATTGACTTTTCGGCACATATGCGAAACGTGAGCACCGGCAAGCTAACAACCGGCCTTCAGTTGACGGGAAACCAGCATATACGAATCACCACGCCGCTTATTTCCGCCGCTGCATCTAGCAGCGAGAGCACCACGACAACGCATGCAATCACGAAAGATTGCACGCTGCACTACATCAGCAAGATTCAGGATGACGGCGACGGCACGATTACATGGTGGAACGCAACGCGAAGCATCGACTTTGTAGACGGCTTCTGCACGGTATGCAACTTCGACTAGGAGGAACGATGAGCAAGACCCTTTATCACATGCTGCACGACCCGATAGGCAACTGCGAAGCGATGGTGACCGAATACGACGAAGAGCTTATCAACCGAGCTGCGAACAACGGAATGATTTTCATTGCAGTTGACGAAGACGGAAACCGAACCGTCGTGCAGCCGGAAGACGTGAAGGAGCCAATCAACGACGATCAGCCCTTCACGCTCGTTCAGCCCTTGTACGTCGATGACCGCATGAAGGCGGTTGTCGATGTGTTCGACGCTCTGGCCGCGAGCGTGCCAGCCGTCGCCGCGAGCGCGGACGTGCAGCCCGTGTCTAGCAAGGCGCGATCTGCTATGAGCTTCGCCGACGCGCTCGAAGCCCTCCGCGCGCTCGCTTACGGAACCGGCGAGGAAGGCGGCGAGTGATGAGCAACACACGGACGCTTGAACTCGATATCTCGAAGGAGGGCGCGGGAACTTGCATCAAGGTTGGTCAGGGCGACGATGGCGGAACCACCATCAAGGCGCTTATCTATGACAACGGCGCTGAGTTCTCGCTGTCCGGCGCTACGGCATGGCTTGTCGTGCTGCTTCCTAACAAACGCAACTACTATCGCGGCCAATGCTCGGTGAGCGGAAACGCCGCCACGATCACGGTTGACGAATCGAAGCTTTGCAGCGTGTCCGGCTACACCGACGAAGCCTATTTCACTATCACGAAGAGCGGCAAGACCTATTCGACTGAGCGCTTCGCAATAGAAATCCTGCGCAGCGCTCTTGACGGGCAGCAGCCCGCGCAGAACTGGGACGATGCCGTTCAAGACCTCATCGACCGTGGAGAGACGGCGGTAAAGAACGCAAACAGCGCGGCGAGCGCGGCGAGCAGCGCCGCTGGCAAGGCCAACACGGCGGCTAGCACCGCGAACAGCGCGGCTACGAACGCGAACAACGCGGCTGATGCCGCCAACACCGCCGCATCTGCCGCCAACACGGCTAAGCAGAACGCCGACGCTGCGACCACGGCTGCGAACACCGCCGCATCTGCCGCCAACACGGCTAAGCAGAACGCCGACAAGGCGACCGCAAGCGCCAACGCCGCCGCGAGTGCGGCTAACACCGCTGCCGCGAGCGCGAACGCCGCTGCGGCGACTGCAAACGGCGCGGCAGAGGATGCCACCGCCGCAGCGCAGAACGCGCTTAACATCGCAAACTCTATCGCGGCTATCGAACCGCCGTCAGATGACGAGGTGCAAGAGCTGCGCGACGAGAACGCGACGCTTGCGACAGCCCTTGTCGAGCTTCAGGACGGCTACATAGTCCTTGGAGAAACGGCGTACATGCCCACAAACAGACGAAGCGCCCTATCCGGCGAGACGATCACGGTTGCGCAAGCCACCGTGAGCGGCGAGACGGCGACGCTCAACTAAGAAGGGAGACTATCAATGGCTGATTTGTCGAAGTTTTCTATCAATGGCACAGCGTACAACCTGAAGGACACTTCAGCGCAGAGCAAGGCCGATTCTGTCACGACCGCCGAGGAATACGACCGCCAGCACAACATCAACGCTTACGCGGGGCGCTCGCTCGCTTCGGTCTTCGCTAACGAGATCGGAAGCACCGATATTTACACGTGGCTTCGAAACCGCGCGCGAAACGCCAACTTCGCCGGTCTGCGCATCGGCGACTACATCGACGTTCCCGTTGCCGAGGGCGCTAACGTGCCCGCGCAGACGGTGCGCTACCGCATCGGCGCTATCGACCAGTATTACCAGTGCGGCGACACCGCGAAGGGGCATCATATCGTGATGGTGCCGAAAGCGCCCGTCACCGTGAAGGGCGACAAGGCATCCAACACGAGCTACCTTCAGTGGCGCGAGACGAACGACAACAACGGCACCGCCGAAGAGAAGCACCCATACTTGTGCTCGAAGCTCCACGATTGGGAGATCAACGATTTCTTGCCCGCGCTGCCGTCCACGCTTCAGAGCGCCATTCTCGCGCAGCGCGTGCTTCTCGAAGAGCGCTATTCGTCTTCGGGAAAGCTCACCGAAGCGAGCGGTTGGAGCTGGGCGGACTTGGGCAAGATTTGGTCGCCCTCAGAGATGGAGGTTTACGGGTGCCCGGTCTGGGGAAGCAAGGGCTACTCTGTCGGCTTCGATTCGCAGTTCCCCATCTTCACGGACACCGCAAGCCGCATCGTGGGCGGTCGCGTCCGTTGGTGGCTGCGGTCGGTCATGGGCGGGTCTTCGTCTGGCGCGTGCCATGTCAGCGGCAGCGGCACTGCCAACTACACTGCTCCGACGAGCGACTGGGTGCGCCCGCTGCCGTGCTTCCTCCTAGGCTGATAAAATCAGCCGTACATGGTACAGGTCTGGCGCATGCCTTGCGCATGCGCCTATACTTCCCCGCACGAAGCGCGGGCGAAGTATTTTTTTGAAAATCACGGAGGGGGGGGGATGTTGCAAATTGAGCGGCGTATATGTGCGGAACCGCAACCTAAGCACGTTCGAGTATTTCAACACTGCGGTTTCGATTCGAAACGAAGTGACGCGGCTTGTCACTTCGGGCGCGGTGCCCAAATCCTATCGCTTCATCTTCGCCGTCCCCATGGCGGAGACGGCGCGAAGCGTGGTGTTCAACCTCGTGAAGGCTGATGCCTTCTACCCGAACACACAGCGGAACGTCGAGGAACGCAAGCATTACATGACGCTTGCCTTGGCAGACCTAAACCAGCTTTACCAAGACCTGCAATGCCTTCTGGCGATGAAGCTACCCGTCAAGGTGGCTAAGTTCGAAGAGATCTCAGAGAGCATAGAGAACGATATAAAGCTCATAAAGGGCGCTCGCGCGGGCGTGAAGCTCATTGGAAAGGGGTAGAATGTTCGCGCGTTGTCCCTTGGAAATCATCGCGTCAATTGGTGGCTGCGGTCGGTCATGGGCGGGTCTTCGTCTAGCGCGTGCAATGTCAACAGCAACGGCAATGCCAACAACAATGCTCCGACGAACGACTGGGTGCGCCCGCTGCCGTGATTCCCAAGCATTGCCAGACCGTGCGGCCGGAAGCGCCGCGCGCCGTGCATTTGAGGAAGGAAGGGGCGACCATCGGGCGAAAGCCCGTAAATATGCACCCCGCGACGGTTGCCGTTCGCTGCTTGCATGGCGCGGTTCTCGGCGTTCGACCGCGTTTCATGGTCAACCGTCAAGCGGCTGCTGGATGCCGATTGCGAGCCGCGCGGGGTGCCCTCATGAACTCTGAAGAGCGCAGGGCTGCGCGGCGCGCAAGGCGCGATGCCAAGCGCGCGGAGAACCGGGCTAAGCGCATCGAGGGCTGCACGCTGGAAGCCGTCGCCGATCTCGATAACCTATACGATGCCGCCAACGGCGCTGCCGCTGGCGTGCGCTGGAAATCGAGCGTTCAGCGCTACATGGCGCGCGTCATCCCAAACATCATGAGAGCTAGGCGCGACCTTCTCACGGGCGCTGACTTCCGGCGCGGCTTCATTGAGTTTGACTTGTTCGAGCGCGGCAAGCTTCGTCACATCTGTTCTGTCCACTTCTCAGAGCGCGTGATACAGAAGTCTTTGAGCCGTCACGCCCTCGCGCCCGCGATCTGGCCTACCCTAACCGAGGGATGCACCGCGAACGTCAAGGGACGCGGCACCGACTACGCGATTCGGCGCATGAAGCGCCAGCTTGTCGAGCATCACAGAAAGCACGGCTCAGAAGGCTACATCTTGCAGGTCGATTTCGCGGACTACTTCGCAAACATCGACCACGACGCTTGCAAGCGCCTTATCGACCGCGCCATTGACGATGAGCGCGTTAAGCGCGTCATGAGCGACCAGATAGACGCTCACGGCTCACGCGGCTTGGGTCTTGGCAGCGAGCCGAACCAGATTCTAGCCGTCGCCCTGCCGTCGCCCGTTGACCATCTGATGCTGTCCCTTCCGGGCATCTTGGCGAGCGGGCGATACATGGACGATAGCTATTGCATAGCGCTTGAAAAGCAGACGCTTTGGGACGCTCTTTCGCGCATCGAAGCGCTCTGCGACGATCTGGGAATCATCATCAACCGCAAGAAGACGCGCGTTGTGAAGCTGACGCGCGGCTTCGTGTTCCTGAAGAAGAGGTTTTCATATGGCGAGGGCGGAAAGGTTGTCGTTCGCCCGTGCCGTTCCTCCGTGACGCGGCAGCGGCGAAAGCTGAAGAAGCAAGCCGCGCTGGTCGCCCAAGGGATTATGACCGTCGAGCAGGTCAACCAATCCTACCAGTCGTGGCGCGGCAGCATGAAGCGCCTTTGCGCGCACGAGACGGTAAAGCGCATGGACGCGCTATACAAGGAGCTTTTCGGCTGAGAGCAGCCGACATAGCAAGGTATCGAAGCCCTCGCATTCGCGGGGGCTTTTTTGTTGCGAGAGAAAGGGGAACACATGGCATTCACCGAAGAGGAAGAGGGCAAGCTTCGCGCGATCATCGCCATTTTCGACGGTCAAGCGCCGTCGCTCTCTAGCGACGTTGCGGCGAAGTGCCCCGCGCTTTTCGCGGAGTGGGACGGCAACGGCCACGCCTACGCCGAGGGCGAGCGCGTGCGCTTCGAGGGCGTGCTTTACACGTGCCTTCAGGCTCACGCGTCGCAGCCCGATTGGTCGCCCACGGCAGCGCCGAGCCTTTGGGCAAAGGTGCTTGAAGCGGGCACGCCCGACACGCCGACAGAGGAAGTGCCCGAATGGGTGCAGCCCGATTCTACGAATCCCTACCCGCTCGGTGCCCGCGTGAAACACAACGGCAAGGTCTGGGAATCCCTCGTTGCTAACAACGTCTGGGAGCCTGGGGCTGTCGGAACCGAAACCGTTTGGCGAGAGGTGACGGAGGGCTGACGTGGAAGCATCGGAGGTATTTCTAGCGCTGTTCTCCGTCGTGATGACAGCGGTTGTCGGCGCGCTCGGCGCTGCGGTCAAGATGCACAAGGAGCGAGAGCGCAAGGCCGATGCGAAGTTCGACGCTGAGCACGATTTGCTGCTTCAGGGCATGCGTGCCCTCATGAAGTCAGAGCTTTTCAGGCTGCATGCGGAGTACGTGCAGACGGGCAAGCCCGTTCCGCTCGATATCAAAGAGCAAGCCAACAGCGTTCATGAGGTGTACGCGGGACTTGGCGGCAACGGCGTTGGCACCCACCTATGGAAAGAGCTTATGGATGCGCACGCATCCGACTAACGACAAGGAGAGTTGAAATGATTAACTTCACCGCACGAATCAAGAACAAGACTTTTTGGCTGACCCTCATTCCCGCTGTCCTGCTGCTCGGGCAGGTGGTCGCCGCGCCGTTCGGCTACCAGTGGGATTTCGGCGTTCTGAACGAGCAGCTGGCCGCGATCATCAACGCGCTTTTCGCCGTGCTCGCGATTCTTGGCATCGTGACCGACCCGACCACGGCGGGCGTTGGCGATTCCGCGCAAGCGCTCACCTACACCGAGCCGAAGCGCGATGAGTAGGCTAAAGGCTGTCGCCCTCGTGCTTTCCGGCGCGCTCGCGTCAATGCTCTTCTGCGGCTGGCTCATCGTCGGCCATATCGAGAGCGACGCGGGCGCGCTCGCTGAAGCACGCGAAGAGGGCTACGCGGCGGCTGAGGAAGACCGCCTAGCAATCGTTGTCGATAGACCGATTGCCGAGGGTAACAGCATGCCGCTATGGCTTCAGACAGACCCGCAATGGGACTACATACCCTATGCGGGCGGCACCATCGGCGACCACGGATGCGGCCTTGCATGCGCGGCTATGGCTGTCAAATACATGACGCTTCAGGACATTACGCCGCTCACGCTCGCATCGTTCGTTGGCGACACGTGCCTTACTGATGGAGTTAACGACCCCGGCAAGTTCTGCGCGTGGATTGCCGAGCATTACCCGGAATACGGCATCGAGAGCACGCCGATTTCTTACGATCTCGCACCCGTCCTTCAGAACGTGTCTGATGGGTGGCTTGCCTTCGCTGGCATGAGCGGAACGCTCGGCGATAGGGACTACGGCGGGCATGTCGTGCTGATCTGGCGCGCCGACGATGACGGCTATTGGATACGCGACCCGGCGAGCGCTGGGAACTCCGCGCGCGCCTTCACGCTCGAAGAGCTAGAGCAGGTCGATTTTCATTACTTCTACTGCATCAGAGGGGGCTTCTATGGCACTCAACGGCATTGATATTTCTAACTACCAGCGAGGGCTTGACCTCGCGCAGGTGCCTTGCGATTTCGTTATCTGCAAGGCGACCGAGGGAACCACCATCGTTCACAACACCTGCGACCCGTGGATTCAGCAGGCTATCAAGCTCGGCAAGCTCTGGGGCTTCTATCACTTCATGAACGGAGAAGACCCTATCGCTCAGGCTAAGCACTTCGTCGCAAGCTGCCGTAACTACTTCGGCAACGGCATTCCCGTTCTCGATTATGAGATGTACGGGCGCATCGGCACCGACAAGGCAAAGCAGTTCCTCGATTACGTCTACGATCAGACCGGCGTTCGCTGCATCGTCTACATGAGCCGTAGCGTTTGCACCGAAGAGGATTGGTCGAAGATTGCGCCGAATCACGAGCTCTGGGTTGCGCAGTACGCCAACAACAACCGCACCGGCTACCAGTCTTCGCCGTGGCTTCCCGATGGCGGCTTTGGCGCTTGGGGTAGCTGCGCAATCCACCAGTACACGTCGAATGGCCGTCTCGATGGTTTCAACGCGCCGCTTGATCTCGATATCGCCTATATGACGCGCGAAGCGTGGGGCAAGTTTGCCAACCCGTCCGGCGCGGCAGCGCCCGACGTTCCGCCCGCAGAGGTCGCCGAGTCTTCGCCGGAGGGCACGACGCTTGACCTCGCGGCTGCTGTCATGCGCGGCGAGTATGGCGTTGACGATGAGCGCCGCGAAAAGCTCGGCGACCGTTACCAAGAGGTGCAAGACCTCATCAACTACATTGATGGCGCTTCCGCTTCTCAGCTCGCAGACGATGTGGAGCGCGGAATGTTCGGCGTTGTTTCGACGCGCAGCGACGTTCTGGGCGACCGCTTCAGCGAGGTTCAGGCACTCGTCAACCAGAGGGCGGGCGTTGGCACTGCGCGCGTCTACACCGTCAAGAGCGGCGACACGCTCAGCGAGATTGGCGCTTCGCTCGGTATCGACTGGCGCACCATCGCAAGCAAGAACGGCATTGGGGCACCTTATACGATTTACCCCGGCCAGAAGCTTTCTTATTAGTGTTCAAGCGGGGTACCCTGACAAGGGGTGCCCCGCTTTCTGGCGTTAGACGGGCTTACAGCAAGCCGCCCATCTGGTGTTTTGCAAACACCAGAAATTGCTATTTTTGACACGTGCCAACGACAACAAACCAGTTTTTCGATACTCTAACGATGCAAGTATCAAGCTGGATAGCCGCGCGGTTGGCGGTACTGGTGGAGTTCGCCGTTTTTCTCATAAGCTCCACCATATGTAACAGGCAGGTAGAGAAGTGTCTCTACCTGCCTTTTTATTACTTACAGATACCGCGGAGAATCGAACTCTGCGCAGGGCGCGAGCGTTAAGCAAACGCGGAGCGTTTGTAGCGAGCGGGCGAGGACGCCGGCAGGCGGCCGAAGCCGGTGCGGATTTGCGAAGCAAATACGCGGATTCTCCGCGCAAAGCTTCAACCCTATGCAGATGCGATACCGATCGGACTGCAGCCTGCCATGCCCCGCATCAACGTCGCCCAAGGCGGAAAATCCATCCCAGAATTCCGGCTCAGACTGGGATGCGGTTTCCGGATGACGTTTCAAGCGGAAACTGCATCCCGGAATCGACGTTCGGAATGGGATTCATTTTCCGGATGACGCCTCAAGTGGAAGCTGCGACCCGGAATCGAGCCGTAGAGTGGGACATGCTTTCCCCATGGCAACCCAGGCGGAAAGCGCATCCCGGAATCGCCCCTCAGAACGGGACGTGCTTTCCGCCAGCCGCCCCCTCAACTCCAAAACCCATGCGCCCTCCATTCCAAAACTGGGTAGAAGAAAGCCAAAACGCAATCGCAGGAGGTCAATATGACTGCAGAAGATAAGGCAAAGAACGCCGGCAAGGTCGCGCTCGTCTTGGAGGGTGGCAGTTTTCGTGGGCAGTTTACCGCCGGCGTGCTCGACGTTCTCATGGAGGCCGGTGTCGAAATTCCGGCGGTGTACGGCGTTTCGGCCGGTGCGCTCAACGGCGTCAACTACAAGTCGCACCAGATCGGTCGCGTCAATCGCATCAACCTGACCTTCTGCAATGACAACCGCTACATGGGTGCCGCATCCTTCGCATCCACGGGCTCCATCGTGGGTTACGACTTTATCTTCAACGATATCCAGGACCGCCTGGATCCCTTTGATAACGAGACGTTCGACGCCAGCCCTATCGAGATGTACGCCGTCGCGACGGACATGCTGTTTGGAACCGCTGCCTACCTGCCGGTCAAAAGCGCCGTGCTCGACCTCGATGCCGTGCGTGCCTCGACGTCGCTGCCGCTGGTGACGCCGCCGGTCGAGATCGACGGGCACAAATACGTCGACGGCGGCGTAGCCGATTCGGTCCCCATCGAGCACGTGCTGGAGGAGGCGGGCTTCGATCGCGCGGTTGTCATTGTCACGCAGGACCGCTCGTACGAGAAAAAGCCCTACGAGTTTATGCCTGCCGCGCGCGCCCGCTATGTCGACTACCCCTATCTGCTCGAGGCTATCGAGACGCGCCACGACCGCTATAACCTCCAGCGCATGCACCTGTGGAAGTATGAGCGCGAGGGCCGCGCGCTGGTCATTGCTCCGCAAAAGCCGGTCGAGGTCGGCCATGTCGAGCACGATCCGGCAAAGCTTTTGGACCTGTATATCCAGGGCCGTCAGGAGGCAAAGCGCTTGCTGGGAGATATCGAGGCGTTTGTCGAGCGTCAACGCTGCGACATCACGGCTCGTGGATGACATGTGCAGAAACTCTGGTCGGAGCCAAAATACCTGTTGACTCGTACGGCGAGCGGGGTAATATGGACGGGTTACTTGCAGAGCCCCGTGAATCTCTGTAACAACACGTACTGTACATGGAGGAGTCTAAGTGATTTCGAAATCGACTCACTACGCCAAGCAGGGCGAGGTCCAGCGCAACTGGGTTCTCGTCGACGCCGATGGTGCTGTCCTGGGCCGTCTTGCCACCCAGATCGCAATGATCCTGCGCGGTAAGAACAAGCCCCAGTTCACGCCCAACAGCGACTGCGGCGACTTCGTTGTCGTCATCAACGCCGATAAGGTCCAGCTTACCGGTAACAAGGCCGACACGAAGACCTATTATCGCCACAGCGGCTACAACGGCGGCCTCAAGGCTGAGAGCTTCCGCCAGGCTATGGAGAAGCACCCGGAGAAGGTCATCGAGCGCGCCGTTCGCGGTATGCTGCCCAAGACCACCCTCGGCCGTGCCCAGATGACCAAGCTTAAGGTCTACGCTGGTGCCGAGCATCCGCATGCTGCCCAGAACCCCACGAAGATTGAGCTGGAGGCTTAAAGATGGCTGAGAACACCGTTGTCTACCAGGGTACCGGCCGTCGTAAGAACGCCGTCGCCCGCGTCCGTCTCGTCCCCGGCACCGGCAAGGTGACCATCAACAAGCGTGACGCCGAGCAGTATTTCGGCCGTCATCAGCTCGTTGAGAACGCCCTTGCTCCCTTCAAGGTGACCGACACCGCCGGTCAGTTCGACGTTATCGCTCTGTGCGATGGCGGCGGCATCTCCGGTCAGTCCGGCGCTCTGCGTCTGGGCATCGCTCGCGCTCTTCTGAACGCTGGCGACTACCGTGCTGACCTCAAGAAGGCCGGTTTCCTTACGCGCGATGCTCGCGTGGTCGAGCGCAAGAAGTACGGCCTCAAGAAGGCCCGCCGCGCTCCCCAGTTCTCCAAGCGCTAAGGTTTTATCTCCTTTCGAGATACAATGTACAAGCGGGGCCTGCCGATTCCTCGGCGGGTCCCGCTTTTCTTTTTCGACTAGGGCGGGCGGTTGTATATCGCCTGCTAGGGAAGGAGCGATCCTATGCCCCAGAACATCTTCGGTACCGACGGCGTCCGTGGCGTCGCCAATGCCGACCTCTCGTGCGACCTCGCGTTTCGCCTGGGCCGCGCGGCGACCAAGTTCCTTGGCCCGGACATCTGCATCGGCCGCGACACGCGCCTTTCGGGTACCATGCTCGAGAGTGCTCTGACCGCTGGCATTATGGCAGAGGGCGGCCGTCCGCATTGCTGCGGCGTTATCCCTACGCCGGCCGTGGCGCTGCTCACCGTCCAAAACGAGCTCGACGGTGGCATCGTCATCTCCGCTTCGCACAATCCGCCGGAGTTCAACGGCATCAAGTTCTTTAGCCGCAAGGGCATGAAGCTTCCCGATGCTGTCGAGGAAGAGATCAGCGCCTGGGTCATGTCCGAGGAGGCCATGGCTGCCGACACGCTGCCGACCGGCGCCGGTGTGGGTCACATCATCAAGATGAAAGACGCCCGCAAGGCCTATGTCGATCATGCCATCAGCACGCTCGACGGCCTTAAGCTCGATGGCCTGGTTGTTGCCGTCGACTGCGGCCACGGTGCTTCCTGCCAGACCACGCCCGCTGCGCTGCAGCGCCTGGGCGCCACGGTCCATGCCATCAACACTGATTACTGCGGCACCGACATTAACGTTGAGTGCGGCTCCACTCACCTTGAGCCCCTGCGCGAGCTCGTGCTGCGCACCCACGCCGATATCGGCCTGGCCCACGACGGCGACGCCGACCGCGTGCTGTTCGTCGACGGCGAGGGCAATGAGATCGACGGTGACTACATCCTGGCTATCTGCGGTTCT
>DBFVGT010000011.1:0-14493 GCA_048524725.1 Collinsella sp.
GTCAGCTCCGAGCCCACCATGCGCTCGCCGTGCGCCATGGATGCCGCCGGCGAGTTGCCGGGCGTCGCCCACAGGTCCTGAGAGTCATCGGCTTCCCACATCACGCATCCATTCCGAGTCGCTTAAGCGCCGCGCCGAGCAAATCCTCGACACGCATATCCTGCCCATCATACCCGCTCAGAGCGACATCGGTCTCCTGCGGGCTAAAGCCCATGGAAAGGAGTGCCACACGGGCGTCATCGATCGCCGAAGGAGCGGCGGCGGGCACGGGCATCGCAACCTGTCCGGGAATCACGTCGACCGGAACAAAGCCCTTGTCCTTGGCAAAGGTGCTCTTGAGCTCCAGAATCAGACGCTGCGCTGTCTTTTTGCCCACACCGGGCACCTTGGCCATGCCTTTGTCGTCCTCGGCCATCACCAGCGAATACAGCTGTCCCACGGTATAGGTGGAAAGCACGGCAAGCGCCAGGCGCGGACCGACGCCCGAGACGGATACGAGCCGATCGAACATCGTGCGCTCGTCCTTGGAGGCAAAGCCAAAGAGCGTCATGGCGTCCTCACGCACCTGCATACGGGTATAGAGGCGGATCTCGCCGCCGGGCGTAGGCAGCGTGGCGGCAGTGCTGCCCGAGATACCGAGCTCAAAGCCCACGCCCGATACATCGACAACGGCCGAGCTCATCGTGGCCTCGACAAGCGTTCCATGGAGCTGGGAGATCATCAGTATCCGGTTCCTCTCTGTTGATAGAACTCGCCACCGGTAAGCGCCCGGGTGCGGCTGAGGTTAACGTGGCAGATGGCGCAGGCCAGGGCATCGGCGGCATGGTCGGGATGCGGGTCATGGTCGAGCTGTGTGAGCGTACGCACCATGTAGGCGACCTGCCGTTTGTCCGCAGCGCCGGTGCCCACAACCGCCTGCTTAATCTGCATAGGCGTGTACTCGCCAATCTCGAGCGCGCATTCCGAAAGCGCCACGAGTGCAGCACCGCGGGCATGCGCCGTAGGGATGGCCGAGCGAACGTTGGCGCCAAAGTAAATGCTCTCGATAGCAGCGGTATCGGGTCGATAGCGTTCGACAACGCCCTTGAGGTCACGGGCGATATGCGACAGGCGCACCGCGAGCGGACTGCCCGCGCTGGTCTCGATACAACCGTAGGCGCGACAGCGAACCTCGCCGCGCCGCTCCTCGATAATCCCCCAACCCGTGTGGGCCAAACCGGGATCGATACCCAAGATAACCAAGCCAACCTCCCCTCGTCACAAGCACAGCGCAAGACAAGGCCCCGCGCATCATTCACGAACGTCTGTTCTAGAATAACACAACGGGGCCAAAGTGCTTAGTTGAAGTGTCGGCGTTGGGAGCAAATCCCGTCCCCAGCTTAATTCTGCGAGAAGAACGGAAACTGCCTCGGGTCAACCGGCGGATGCGGCATCGGCGTGCCCTGGGGTCCACCCTGCGGGCCACCCTGGCCGCCCATCATCTTATCGATGGCGTCCTGAACCTCGCCCTCGAACTTCTTCATTCCCTCGTGCAAACGACGCTGACCGTCCTCGGAGCGCAGCTCCTCCATCTGCTCGGGCGAAATACCCAGTAGCTCGCCCAGCACGCCCATCATCTCGTTTCGCATGCGCTCGCTCGTATCCTCGTCAGCAAAACGGCGCACCTCGGCGCGCGCCAGCGAATCGACCGACATACGCTCCTTGCCATTAAGCCCCAGGTCGGACCAGGCGAGCATGTACGGCCAAGAGCGCTCGGCAAACGAGCGGGATGAGACGATCGGTGCCGTCGGCAATATACGGCGGGCAGCCTCACCCTGTCGAACGAGCATCAGCAGCAGCGAGCAGGCCTCAGGCTTGCCAGCGGCCATCGGGATGTCGTCGAAAGATCGATTGCGGTCCACGTGCGCCTCGAGCGCGCCATCGACCTCACCCGGTTCGAGCCCACCGAGCAGCTGCGCCGCGCGGTCGAGCATGTCGACCGGACCGTCGAGCGTCGAGAGCGCTTGCGCCAGCACGCGCTCCATGCAATCCTCCACCGCGTTGAGCGTCACGAGCTCTTGGGGCACCACGGCAGACGTGCGGTTGCGCACACGTGCCACAAACTCAAGCGTTGACAGATACACATCGCCAAAGGGCGCAAAGTCGCCCTGGTAGCCGCCGGAAAGGGCGGGCGCCGCCAGCGCGTACTCGGTCTTGGAAAGCGGGCTCAGCGCCATCGCACCCAGCTCGAGCGCCGTGTCCTCCAGCATGAGGCCCAGCGTGCGCGAGCGCAGACGCTCGGCATCACCCGCCGACACGTCGCGATCGAGCACACGCGCCGCATCCGGTGCATCGCGCTCGACGGTGCGAATGTGCAGACGCTCGGCGATGGCGCGGACGGCGGCACAGCGGGCAGCCTCGGCCTCTTCCTGCGCCGACGTAAAGATACGGTTGCGCCCCAGCACCAGGCCAATCACATTGCGCGAACCCAATGCATCGACAGCCAGCGCCGCAAGCAAGGACGACGGCAGATCGCCCTCGAGCGCCACCACGGCGCGCGACGTACCATGGGCACGGGCGTTATCGCGCACAGCGAGCATCAGCGCCTGCCACAACCACTCCTCGGAACGAAACTCGGGCAGCTCGTGGTCCTCCAAGGCATCGAGCATTACGCCGCGCTGAATCTCCTGAACCAGCAGGCTCTCCTCAAAGCACGGCGCTTGGGCCACTACGCGCCCGCAGTCGTCGAGCACAAACGACCCGCCGGTATACACCGACTCGTCATAGGCACCGACCGGCGCCATGCAGGCAAACCATACGCTGCGCTTGGACGCGATCTTACGGTAGGCACCGCTGCGAACGGCGGCAATGGCGGCAGTCTCGCGGTCGGTCATGTCAAACGCATTGAATTGGAAATACGCAATGAGGTCAACACCGGTCGGCAACATCTCGAGTTCGCGGTCCAAGTCAAAAATCACGGCGATGCGCACGCCGTCCACGTCGAACACCGGCGGCGCCCAACGCGTGTCGTTGTTCTCGCCACGCTGCAGGGCAATGCTCGAACGCGCCGGCACCACATGACCGTCCTTGAGCATCATGTAGTCGAGCAGCGGCTGACCCTCAAACGAAACCGCCGCGGGCACGATGCAGATCATGTCAAGCTCCTGGATGCGCTCGGCGACACCAGTCAAGCCGGCAAGCATGTCGTGCTCAAAGTCGGCAGCGCCCACCAGGCCACCGGGCATGGCGCCCATAAAGAGCGGAGCCGGAACGCACAGCACGCGCGCCCCGCGCTCGTGGGCCAGACGAGCCTGGTCCTCGATGCGGCCGCAAATGCCCTCAATATCACCCAGGCGCATATCGATCTGTGCAAGCGCGAGCTTCATGGCTCAGCCCTTTCCGTCGTAAACCATCGAAATCGTAGTAAAAGCGCCGGCCGCATGATGCAGTCGGCGCTCGCATGTGCATATGCTAGCTATGATACCCCGAGCGGGGGCGCGCTCCTAGAACGTCGCGGACCACAGCCCATGCAGGTTGCAGTAGGCATAGACGGTACCGGTCTTGGAACCGCCGGCAAAAAACGTCGCGGGCTTCATGCCGGGCTCAAGGTAATGGACCTCTAAGCGGCCCTCGGCCTCAAGGGCGATCCACTCAATATAGTGCTCGGGCAGGCTGGGGTGCTCGACCGAGCCAACGCGTGCGCGAATCACGTGACCGTCGCGCTCGGTCTCGACAACAGGCACGTGCTTCTCGTGCGCCGCGTCCTCAGTGTTTGCGGTCAGTTCCGTGCAACCGGCAGGGGTTGCAACGTCGTTGCCAAGGGCGGCAATGAGCTTACCGTCGGGGTCCTTAAAGAATTTCGCCATGATGTTCTCCTTTGCTGACGCGCCAATGTTCTTGATGGTTCTTATGCCCAAAGGCAGACAAACCATCCACGGCATTGCAAATGAACACATAACGGGCGGGGACGATGGGGCAGCGTGCGCTATCCGCCCTGGCGGCCCCACCCGAGCGGGTTAGCGCCCGTCGCCGCCCAGCAGCGCCAGAACATCTTCGCGGGTAAACAGCGCCGACGAGATGCCGTCGCCGCCGAGCACGCTGTTGACCAGGTCGCGCTTGGACTCCTGCATCTGCATAATGCGCTCCTCGATCGTGTCCTTGGCGATGAGCTTGTACACGGTCACGGTATGTTGCTGGCCAATACGGTGCGCGCGGTCGGTCGCCTGGTCCTGCGCTGCCACGTTCCACCACGGGTCGTAGTGGATGACCACGTCGGCCGCCGTCAGGTTAAGGCCCACGCCGCCCGCCTTGAGCGAAATCAAAAAGACCGGAACCTCGCCCGCTTGGAACTGCGCGACCATCTTGGCGCGGCTCTCCTTAGACGAAGCGCCCGTGAGCTTAAGGAAGGCGATGTCCTCCCTGGCCAAGCGCTTACCGATGATATCGAGCATACCCGTGAACTGGCTGAACAACAGGATGCGATGCCCGCCGTCGAGTGCGCCGTGCACGAGCTCCATACACGTATCGAGCTTGGCGCTCCCCGCCTTGTAATCCTCGTAGTGTAGACGCGGGTCGCAGCAGATCTGGCGCAGCTTGGTGAGCTCGGCGAGCACCTTGAGTTTGTCCTTCTTAAACTCCCCAGCCTCGCGGTGCTGCACCTGCTGGGCGATGCGGTCCTGGTTGGCCAGGTAGAGCTTGCGCTGCACGCCGGTAAGCTGCGCCATGACGGTGTCTTCGATCTTCTCGGGCAGGTCGGCCACCACGTCTTCCTTAACACGGCGCAGCACAAACGGCGACACGAGCGCCTGCAGGCGAGCGGCGCTATCGCCCTCGGCATGCTCGACGGGGCTTTCGAATCGCTTTGCAAACGATTCACGCGTGCCCAGCAGGCCCGGCATCAAAAAGTCGAAGATGCTCCAGAGCTCGGACAGGCGGTTTTCGATGGGCGTGCCCGTCAGGGCAAAGCGCACGCCGGCAGGCAGGCGCTTGGCGGCGCGCGCCACCTGCGTGAGCGGATTTTTAATGTACTGTGCCTCATCGAGCACCACGCGGGCAAAATCCTGCTCGACGTACTCGTCGATATCGCGCCGCATAAGGTCATACGACGTCACGAACACGCTATGCTCGGCCACGCCGGCGATCTGCACGCGGCGTTGAGCCTTGGCGCCCACAATGGCGCACACATCGAGCGACGGGGCAAAGCGCTCCAGCTCGGCAGTCCAGCTGTACACGAGTGAGGCCGGGCATACCACGAGCGTGGGCTTGGTGTCCCCCGCCTCCACGCGCGCCAGAATATGCGCAATCATCTGGAGCGTTTTGCCCAGGCCCATGTCGTCGGCCAAGATGCCGCCAAGGCCCAGGTGTTCGAGCGAGCCGAGCCACTGGTATCCGTCGACCTGGTAGCCGCGCATCGTTGCCTTGAGCGATGCCGGCACCGTAAAGTCCATCTTGCCGAGCGTGTCCAGGCGCTCGACGGTACGGCGGAACGCAGCGTCGCGATCGGCCTCGAGCGCCGGCGTGCGTGCGAGCATGCTGTCGACGAAGAGGGTGCTCGACGCGGGAAGCGACACGCCGTCGAGCAGGTCGACGGCATCGACACCCAGGTCCTCGGCAAGGCCAAACGCGGCGCGCGCCCCCTCGTCCAGGCGAATGATGTCGCCGGACGTAAGGCGCGCAAACGTTTGATGGCGCTTGTACGAATCGAGATAGACGGCAAGGTCCGCGGCCGAAAGCGCGCTCGCGCCCAGCTCGACATCGAGCAGATTGCTCTTGACGGTCGCACGAACCGAGAGCTTGGGCGCGGGGCGCACCGAAATCTGGCGCAGACGGTCGCTGAGCATGACCTCACCCAGCTCGGACAGGGCGGACAGACCCTCGGTCAGCAGGCAGAACAAGCTCTCATCATCGCGCTCCTCAAACGCCAGACCGCCCTCGTAGAAATCGAAGTACAGGGCCGCCGTATCCATAACGCGAAACTCCGCCACCTCGTCGCGGGGCGGCACGCCGGGGCGCTGCTCTTCAAAGGGACTGCCCGGAGCGCCCAGGCTAAAGAGATCCGCCGACCAGTCGCCGTAGGTAACCGTAATCTTGCAGGTCACGAGCCCATCGTCGACGCCGATTGCCATGGCAAAGCTCGGCTCGGGCGCCACGGTATCGAGCGCGGCGGGCGCGGTGAGGTCGGTATAGTCGCGCAAAATGGGCAGCGCCATACGGCAGAACTCACCCACCTGCTCGGCGGCAATATGGGCGGGCGTGCGGCACGGCAGCAAGCGCGACAAAAAAGGTGCGGCATGCTGAGCAAATGCAGCGTCGGTACGGCGCGCGCGGCGCGTGTCAACCAAGTAGGCGGCATCGCCCGACGCAAAGCAGTACATATCGGCGGGCAGGCGCAGGTCATAGCTACCACCAGCCGCCGGCGCGATTTTGGCGGCAAGAAGTGGTGGGCGCTTAGCGGACGCCCCGTCCTCCCCTTGCGGAGACAGCTCAACCGCCACGTCGTAGGTGCGATGCGTCGTCATCCCCCGCGACCAGGCGGGCTCAAAGGAGATGGTCTGGCCGCGCAGCAGGTCCAGCACATATACGATGCTATGCTCGGACAGCGGCAACTGACGCTCGGCAACAAAACCGCTGCGGGCAAAGTCGTACGACGCCGAACGCGAGCTTGTGATGTCATCGAGATAGGCAACTGTCGTCACAACAAGGTTGAGCAGCTTTGCCGATGTTTCGTCAAAGGCCTCAGGTGAATGGACAAACGTGAGCTTCTTGCCATAGGAGAACGTGCCGCCGCGCACGTAGGCATCGGCCATGCCGTCGATGTCCTTGACCACGTAGGAGACCGATCCACAGCGAATGCGGAACTCGAGCGCCCAGCTAAAGCGGTCAGCGAACAGCGGATTGTAGTACGGCACCAACGAGGGCTCCAACGCCGCTTTGGGGGCGTCGGGATCAACGGCACCGGCAAGTTTGCGGCGCATGCTCGCCAGCTCATCCATGCGCGCGTCCGAAAGATCGGAAAGCGCCGCCACAAGGCTCGGGCTCGTGGGGACGGGCGCCGGGAAGGGAAAGTTGGGGTTGACGGCCGGCGCGGCGGACGCGGCGCGCGCGGGCTGTTTCGGCTGCGCCGTAAACGTGCGAACCGGCGTGCGCAGCCCCTCAACAGGCTCAATGCCGCTGGTGTCCAGGTACGCCAGCGCTGTGGCGATGGCGTGCTTGCACATACCGGGATAGCGGTATGCGGCGGGGCAGTCGCAGTCGTAGTCGATAACCTCGTGCTCGTCCATATCGAGCGCCACGTGCGTCTTGTACAGGTCGCCGCGCGAGCCGCGCACCGAGCCCTCAACCGTCACGTTTTTGGAGAAGCGCGAGCCGCTGTCCTCAATCGACAGCACGGCGCCGTTGAGCATGAGCGAGCGGCCCTTCATAAAGGTGCCGCTCAACGCCGCCTCTTTGCGAAGCGCCTGCACAAACGTCCCCTGCGCCATCACTTCCTCCAATCTCACCCGGGGTAGCTTAGATAACCGTCACGCGACCCTGGTTACCCACAATCGCCTTTGCCTCGGCCAGCAGCGGAATCGAGCGCGCGTTGACCTTGGCCGGCACCTCGGCACGTAGCACGCGCCCGTCCACCTGCTCGATAAAGATCTCCACGCGGTCGCCGCCCGGGTTGGCGGTAAGCACCGTGGCAAGACGCGCCATATTGCCCTGGCTAAAGCGGCTGTTGGGCACCATGACCTCAAACACCTTGGGCTTGTTGTTCTCCTCGTTAAGCTCGAGCGGCACGATCTCCTGCGCGATGATCTGGTCGCCGCGGTCCGAGCGCTCGAGCTTGCCCTTAATGCGCACAAAGGCATCGGACAGCTGCGCGCCGGTCTCGGGATCGACCTCGCCGTACAGGTACCCCTCGGCCTCCTTGTAGGTCTTGGGGAACACGACGACGGTGGCCTCGCCTTCCATGTCCTCGAGCTGCACGATGCCCATGGGGTCACCGTTTTTGGTCACGCGCTTGGACACGCTCGAGACCATGCCGGCCCACCACAGCGCCTTGCCCTCGGGAATTTCCTGGTTGATGGTGCCGCCCGTAGGATTCTGAACTTCGTAGCCGGTGTCGATCTGCGAGAACGAGAAGTCACGCGCCTTGGCTAGTGCATACTCAAACGGGCGCAGCGGGTGGTCCGAGACATAGATGCCCAGAACCTCCTTCTCCTGACTCAACTTGAGGTGGCGGTCCCATTCCTGGCCATCCGGATCGGGCACGCTCACCTCAAAGCCCGAGCCCTCAACGTCGCCAAACATATCGAAGAACGACGTCTGGCCGCTCGCGCGATCCTTCTGGCGCTTTACCGCGGCATCGATGATGTTCTCGGGGTTGTTCTTGTCCACAAAGTGCATCATCTGGCGACGCGGATACCCCGTGGAGTCGAAGGCGCCTGCCTTGATGAGCGATTCGATCACGCGGCGGTTGGCCTGGCTCGAGTCCACGCGCTCGACAAAGTCGTGCAGCGTCTTAAACGGGCCGCCCGCCTCGCGCTCGGCGATAATCGCCTGCGCCACGCCGGTGCCCACGCCGCGGATGCCGGCCAGACCAAAGCGCACGCCCTCCTTGGTAGCCGTGAACTCGGTACCGGACTCGTTGACATCTGGCGACAGCACGGGGATGCCGTCGTGACGGCATGCCGAGACGTAGTGCACGATCTTGTCGGTCTTGCCCGTATAGGACGTCAGAACGGCCGCCATGTACTCGTGCGGATAGTGCGCCTTGAGCCACGCCGTCTGCATAACCAGAATGGCGTAGCCGGCGGAGTGCGACTTGTTGAAGGCGTAGGACGCGAACTCGAGAACATCGTCCCAAATCTTCTGGGCGACCTCGCGCGTATAGTTGTTCTTGATGGCGCCGTTCATCCAGTGGTCGTAGGTGGTCTCGTCGGAGCCATCCTCCCAGTGGAGCACCGTCGACGTGAGCAGCTTGATTTTCTTCTTAGCCACGGGCTTACGGATACGCGAGTCCGATTCGCCCTTGGAGAAGCCGCACATCTCGACGGAGATGAGCATAACCTGCTCCTGGTAGACCATGGTGCCGTAGGTTTCGCCCAGGATGTCGTCCAGGCGGTCGTCGTAGGAGACCGCCGGCTCCTTGCCGTTCATACGGTTGATGTAGGACGAAACCATGCCGGCGCCCAGCGGGCCCGGGCGGTACAGGGCGATCAATGCTACGACGTGCTTGTACTCGGTGGGCTTCATGTTCTTGATCGTGGCCGTCATGCCTGCGGACTCGACCTGGAAGACGCCGGCGGTGTGGCCGGAACCCATGAGCTTAAAGATCTCGGGATCGTCAAAGGGAATCTCTTCCTCTTTGATGTCGATGCCGAAGTTCTTTTTGATGTTGGCCTTGGCCTTAGAGATAACCGTCAGCGTGCGCAGGCCCAGGAAGTCCATCTTGAGCAGGCCCATGTCGGCAACGGTATGGCCCTCGTACTGGGTAATCTCGACGCCGCCCTTGGTGTCGAGCTTGGTGGGCACGTGCTCGTTGACGGGGTCGCGGCAGATCAGAACGGCGCACGCGTGCACGCCCTCGCCACGGGTGAGGCCCTCGATTGAGAGCGCCGTGTCGATGATGCGGCGGGCGTCGTCGTCCTTTTTATATGCCTCGGCAAAATCGGGGTTAAACAGGTCCTCTTTGCCGGGTTGCTTTTCGAGCACCTGCTTGAGCTTGACCTTGGGGTCGCTCGAGACCATCTTGGACAGACGCTGGCCCATGTAGACCGGGTAGTCCAGGACGCGAGCGGCGTCGTTGATGGCCTGCTTGGCCTTAATGGTCGAGTAGGTGATGACGTGGGTGACCTTCTCGGGGCCGTAGAGCTGGCGAACGTGCTCCACGACCTCGAGGCGCCGCTCATCGTCGAAGTCCATATCGATATCGGGCATCTCGGTACGCTGCGGGGACAGGAACCTCTCGAACATCAAGCCGTTCTCGAGCGGATCGAACGCGGTGATGTTCATGGCGTAGGCGACGATAGCGCCGGCAGCCGAACCACGGCCGGGGCCGACGCCGATGCCGTTGTCCTTGGCCCATTGCACGTACTCGGCGACGATCAAAAAGTAGGCGGCAAAGCCCTTGTCGCAAATGACCTTGTATTCGTACTCAAAGCGCTCTTTGATGTTGACGCCACCGATCTCGCGCGTGGCCCAGTCGTCGCCGTAGTGCTGGCGCAGGCCCTTCTCGCACTCGCGGCGGAACTGACTCTCGTGCGTCTCGCCGGGGTCGAGCAACGGGAAGCGCGGCAGGATGATGGAGTCCCAGTCCAGCTCGACGTAGCACTTGTCGGCGATCTCGAGCGTGTTGTCGCAGGCCTCGGGGCAATACGGGAACATCGCCCGCATCTCCTCCTCGGTCTTCATGTAAAACTCCGAGCCAGTCATGCGCATGCGGTTGGGGTCGTCGACCTTGGCGTTCATGCCGATGCACATGATGACGTCCTGCACGGGAGCGTCCTCGCGGCGCAGGTAGTGGAAGTCGTTGGTGGCAATGACCTTGACGCCTACCTGCTTGGCGATGTCGATGAGCGTGCGGTCCATCTGCTCATCGGTCAGGCCGTTGTCGGTGGTGATGCCGTGTTCCTGAATCTCGATGTAAAAGTCGTCGGGGTCAAAGGTATCGCGGAAGGTCTCGGCCCACTTGATGGCGCCTTCCATGTCGCCGCGGTCGATGTATTTGGGGATGATGCCCGCGATGCAGGCGCTCGTGCAGATCATGCCCTTGGCGTGGCGGCGCAGGTTGTCGAGCGTCACGCGCGGCTTGTAGTAAAAGCCCTGCACGGCTGCCTCGGAAACCGTCTGCATCAGGTTGACGTAGCCCTCCTGGTCCTTGGCCAGAAGGATCATGTGGTAGAGCTCGGGCTTGTGGTCGCGGGCGAGCGTCTCGTCCGGCGTAAAGTAGACCTCGCAGCCAAAGATGGGTTTGATGACCAGGGGCGGCTTGAGCTCGTCGATGTTGCCCTTCTCGTCCCACATGGCCATGTCCTTCACATACTGGGCATGCTCGCGCGGGTTTTCCTCGGGATCGGGCTCCACCAGCTCGTCGCGGCGATCCTTTTCCAAAAAGGCCTTGTCGTGACTCCAGGTTTTGTACTCAGGCGTGTTGTGGTTGACGGCGTCGCAGGCCAGCGCCAGGTCGGGCACGCCATACATGTAGCCGTGGTCGGTAATGGCGACGGCGGGCATGCCCAGCTCTACGGCGCGATTGACCATATCCTGGATACGGGTTGCGCCGTCGAGCATGGAGAAAACGGTGTGGTTGTGCAGATGGACGAATGCCATGTGATGAGCTCCGATGCGGGTTCGTGTTCTGACTGAACGATTTTACCGCACGGCGCGGATAGCACCCGAACCTAGCCAAACCAACACGGGTAGTCAATTTGGGACCTTCAAAAAGGGGAATGAGGGCATCCAGATATATCGAGTATTACTGGAACCCCGGCGATGCGCGGAATGATTTGTGACGAATAGTCATGTCCATCAAGAAGGCTCGACGCTTCGGATAGCTCGTCAATCGATATATCAATTCTTGGAGACCTGTATTCCAACCATTTTTAATGAAACAACGGCGGTAATTGCTATCGCGATTGCACCAATAATACCGAGCGCTATCTGAATGGGATATAACCCCAACACATGTCCAAATATGGAGAAAAACACTGCAGAAAAGAGAGCCCTTACCAGAGACGCGACGGAAAGGATCGTCGCGCGGAGATCGTCCGCTATCGCGTCTTGGATTAAGTTTTCCGAAGTGATGTACACCACTTCTGGGAGAAAACAAAGCACCATGCTAAGGCCAAACAAACACAGCGGATTTGAAGCGAACCACGGAAGAATCATGAAAAGGCCAGCCTCGATTAGCATCGAGCCGAGCATGGTATTTCTTTTCCCGAAACGCAATGAGAAGAAATCTGCTGCAATGTAGGCCGTCGCATTTACTGCATAGGATGCACCGAAAAAGATTCCTATTATGGAGACGGGAGCATCAAATGCGTCGAATACCAACTGATTCAAGTTGTAATAACTCCCATAGAATCCATCGAGCATGCTTGTGCCGATTAGAAGAAGCAATACCGCAAAAGCGGATTCTCCAACACGCCAGGTTTCGCGTCTGAACATCTTGGCTACGTCAAACCTTCCCTTTTCAGAGCTTTCAGAACGGGTCGCTTCCGTCCTCTCAATGGGATACAGAAGGAAAAGCTGCAGGAGATAGAAAACGGAGACACATACGTAGAGGGCGCTCCAAGATACTTGGGCAATGAATGATCCAAGTACGATTGCCACTCCCGTAGCGATTGATTGTGCGGCAAGCAGCCGAGCATTGATGGTGAGGAAGCGCTCTCCTTGACCGGCATTCCGGGCAATTTCATATAAAAGTGCTTGTTCGGATCCCGATTGAAGGGAGTAGGCGAGTGCCTCAACAAGGGAAAGTACGACAAGAAAGGGGCCTGAGAGCAACAGCATGCCAGCCGTATGGAAGAAAAGCAGCAGCACGCCCACTTGAATCGAAAACTTCTTTCCAAAGAAATCGCCTATCAGCCCTGTTGGCAGCTCGAGGACGACCGTTGCAATGTTAAACAGAGCTTGATAAAGCGCGATTTCCGTGACAGACATTCCTTTCTCCGCAAGGAAAAGTAGAAACACTCCCCGATTTAAAACAAATCCCGCGAGAACGAAAAAGGCGGAATAGATGTGCAGCTGCGTAGCGGCATTCTTATTCATTTGGCACTTCCAACAACATTTTTTGTCGGGCTGTTCGCTACTGACTCGAAACCCGAAGCGTTCACGGTTTCCGATGAAGAGTCACCTTACCTTTTGCGGTATGGGCGCTTCTCGTACTTATAGCCGCTGAGCTTGTTGCGGCTGGGACACTTGCCCGTGGCGTTCTCGATATCCTGCATGATGGACCCCGCCAGAGCGTCAAAAAGCTCCTCCGGCGTCACCTTAAGCGTTTGGGTGAGCTGCATGATGGCCCCTTATCCGTTTGAACCGTTCGGGCCATTGTACCGCCCCAAGCTCTCCCATGCGTTGCGGTGCCATTTGGACGATTGAGGGCCTTACGGCCGCAAAACCAACCAAATAGCACCATAAAGCCTGAGGTGGCTAGAGGCTGTAGGTGACCACCTGAGGCTCGCACGGGTTGGCGGGGTCGACTTGCTCCACGCGGACGAACTTGACCGCCACGGCCTCAAAGCCCGCCTTGTGCAGAACATCAGCGTAGACGCGCGCCTGCAGGGCGTGCTTCTCCTGCAGCTGATCCGGCGTCTCGTCCGGTGTGCCGCCCGTCTTGTAGTCGATGACCAGCGCGCGCGACGGATCGGCCGGGTCGGTTGCCAAAGCGTCGATGGCGCCCTCGGCATATGCACCGTAGCGGGCAATGTCCTTGTCCTCACAGCCCAACGAAAAGAACGGCACCTCGGCGCGAACGCACGGCCACGCGAGCAGGTCGGCACGAACAGCCGACTTGAGCCAGCGGTCCAGGGCAACGTCGAAGCGTTCGCGCTGCTCCGGCGTCAGGCGCCACAAGCGTGCCAGCGCATCGGCGCGCGCAGCGGGCAACGCGTCGGCACCCATCTCGATCAGCCACTGGCAGGCAGCATGGAACGCCGAGCCCAGCGCCATGGGGTTGCCGGCGGGCTCAACGGCGGCCACGTCTGCATCCGTCATCTCGGAACCATCCGACTCCGCATCATCGCCAGCCTCGTCCATGGGCACATGCGCCTCGGCGGCACGGTCCTCGGACTCGGCATGCAGCGCCGCGGCAATTGACGAGTAGCTGTACGAATCGCGCTCCGGATACGGACAGGTGCCCATGCGCACGCCCACTGCCTGGGGATACACAAGCTCAAACGAATCGGGCTCGGGGTCGGCAGGACCGGGAACGGCGGCGCGGGCATCTGCACCGGCACCCTCCGGCTCCGCATCGCCGCGGACAAGCCTGCCCTCGGCATCCAGCGAAGCGTTGGCCTCAGACGCCTGCTCGCCAAAGGAAAAGTCCGCCAGCGAGATGAGCTCGTAGTCGCCCGGCTGGGAGTTGTCGAACACCAGGTGGTCGGCATCGAGCTGCGGCATGTCCAGACTGTCGGTCGGCAGGATGCGGCGCAGCACGTCGTAGGTCAGATCCATCTCGACATCGAAGGTCGGCGCACACAGCTTGCCGCGGCTCACGCCGGCATCCATCGCCAGAATGACCAACTCGCGCGCTCGCGTCATGGCGACGTAGAGCAAGCGGGCCCGCTCCTCGAGCGAGAGCCGCAGGTCATCGTTGCGCAGGCGAACGAATGCCTCGGCGGGAGAACCCGTCGCACAGACGTCCTCCATGAGCTCCGGCGGCAGCCACAGCGACGTGCCCTTGCCCTTAAACGCATGCTCAAACTGCTTTTTGACGTCGTCGCCCTTCACAAAGGTTCCGTCGGCGAGCTTAACGCCGTCGAAGCGTGCCGGCAGCGCCACGATCTGCGCTCCGCCCTCGACGCGACCCAT
>DBFVGT010000012.1:0-41758 GCA_048524725.1 Collinsella sp.
GCGCCGTTTTTGATGATGATCATAATTGCTCCTTATTGATTGATGCAGTTGGCCACGCGATCAAAATACGAGCAGGCGGCGATATGCTCCGTTATGCGTCGCTGTCCCTTGACGGTATCGACGTCCCACAGCTCGTAGGCACGCGCCTCGACCAGCACCACGTCGGTACGGTCCTTGAGAATCGAACCGCCGCCGTCCTTACCCTCAAGACACATAAGTGCATCGAACAGTTCCGCCGGAAAGATCACCGGGCTCGAAGGCTCACCGTTGCACGCAAGGCGCACCGGATGCTTGCGGCCACGCTCGTCAAATGCACGAACCATAGCCTCAAAAGAATCCGAACTCACGAGCGGCTGGTCGCCCGGCAAAAAGAGGCAACCTTTCCAGTTGCGTTCGACTCCCCACGAAAGCCCCGCACGGACGCTTTCGCTGCGCAGCTCGCCATCGTGCAGCACACACGGGCAATGCTTATCCTCGCAAATCCGAGCGACCTCGGGCCAACGCGTCGAAACCACAACGTCAAAGCCCCGGGGAACCGAATCAATGGTCCGGGCAATCAGCGGCTCGTCATAGATATCGGCGAGCATCTTGTTAGAGCCAAATCGCTTGCCCTCGCCCGAAGCCATAATCACGCAACCAAGTTTCATGGCGATACCTCCCCTGAAACCATCGTACCCATAACTCGCGTCGCGGGGCATCTACATCGAAAGCGCTTATCCCGCACGCCCACGATGCAAAAAGGGGCACCCCGCCGGTTGGCAGAGCGCCCCCTTTACATGGCTTACCTCAACCCAGCTTTAGGCCTGGAACCAACGGGCGGTGTTGCGCTCGTCGAGGGCCTTGAGGGTAGCGGCGGGATCGGCAACCTTCTGCAGGAACATCATGGCTGCGATGGCGTACGGCTTGTAGCTGGCCTCCTTGTACATGCCCACGCGGTGCATGTCGAAGACGTCGGCGTTGACCTCGCCGTGCTCGCAAGAGACACCAGAGATGTCGGCGGGCAGCGGATGCATAAAGATGGTGTCCTGGCCGTTGGCGGTCTTCTCCATGAGCTCGGTCGTGGAGCACCAATCCTGATGCGTAGCGTTCTGAGCGAGCAGCTCCTTCTCGAGTGCAGCGATGCCGGCGTCGTCGCCCTCGGCGTACAGGTTGGTGCGCTTCTCCATGGCGGCAAACGGAGCCCAGCTCTTCGGGATCACGATGTCGGCGCCCTCGAAGGCCTCGGCCATGGTGTTGACCTGCTTAAAGGTGGTGCCGGACTCGGCGGCGTAGCCCTTGGCGCGCTCGACGACCTCGGGCATGAGGTCGTAGCCCTCGGGGTGGGCCAAAGTGACGTCCATGCCAAAACGGGGCAGCAGGCTGATCAGCGACTGCGGACAGGACAGCGGCTTGCCGTAAGAGGGCGAGTAGGCCCAGGTGACGGCAACCTTCTTGCCCTTGAGGTTCTCGAGGCCGCCAAACTCGTTGATGAGGTAGAGCATGTCGGCAGAGGACTGCGTGGGGTGATCGGAGTCGGACTGCAAGGAGATGAGCGTGGGACGGTGATCCAGAACGCCGTCCTCGTAGGCCTGCTGGACAGACTCGGAGACCTCGGCCATGTAGGCGTCGCCCTTGCCGATGTACATGTCGTCACGGATGCCGATGACGTCGGCCATGAAGGAGATCATGGTAGCGGTCTCGCGGACGGTCTCGCCGTGAGCGATCTGGGACTTCTTCTCGTCCAGGTCCTGCAGCTCAAGACCGAGCAGGTTGGCTGCCTTAGAGAAGGAGAAGCGCGTACGGGTGGAGTTGTCACGGAACAGGGAGACGGCCAGACCCGAATCGAAGATCTTGGACGAAACGTTGTTCTCGCGCAGCTCGCGCAGGGCGTCGGCGACGATGTAGAGCGCCTTGAGCTCATCGGTGGTCTTGTCCCAGGTGTGCAGGAAGTCGCTGCCGTACATGCCCTTAAAATCGAGGCCGTTCAGCTGCTCGACGAGCTCGGTAAACTTGGCGTCCATGTAAATATCCTTTCCAAAGATGAAACGATTGCAATGAGTAGATGTGCTCCGGCATGCGCGTGTGGCTAGAACATGCAGAGCACTATGACGAGGACCCGCTACCGTCGAGGAAGCATGGGAGATAACGACCGCGGGCCCCAAGTCAACAGGGGGTGCCGGGGACACGAGCTGTCCCCGGCTCAACAAGATCGAGGAATGGGACTAATCGATCTTGTTGTTGGTCAGACCGGCGCGGAACACGGTGGCGTCGCCATCGGCCTGGCTCGGATCGTAGAGGTTCAGGGCAGCCACATACATGGCGGCAGCGGTGACCAGGTCGTCCTTGTAGGTGACCTCGTTGGGAGCGTGAGCCTGAGACTCGGCACCCGGGCCGAAGCCGACGCAGGGGATGCCATAGCGGCCCTGGATGGAAACGCAGTTCGTGGAGAAGGTCCACTTGTCGCACAGCGGGCGACCGGTGCGCTTGTCCATGCTGGGCTCGCAGCCGATGCGCTCGTCACCGAACATGGCCTTGTGGGCGTCGACGAGGGCCTTGACGTGCGGAGCGGTCTCCTTGTTGATCCACGTGGGGAAGTAAGCCTCGGTCTCGTAGACCTCGCCGGTCCAGGACGGACGGTCGTACATGTACATGGAGACCTTCACGTCGTCGCCGTACTTCTTGGCGGCCGGCAGGTTACGGATCTCGTCCAGGCAGGACTCCCAGGTCTCACCGGCGGTCATGCGACGGTCGATGGAGATGGCGCAGGAGTCAGCGACAGCGCAGCGGCTGGGGCTGGTGTAGAAGATCTGGCTGACGGTGCAGGTGCCGCGGCCCAGGAAGCGGGCGTCCTCGAAGTGCTCGGGGTTGTACTTGGGGTCGAGCATCTTGACGAGGCCCTTGATGTCGGTCGACTCGTCACAGCCGTTGTTGTTGAGGGCGCGGACGTCGGCGATGATGTCGGCCATCTTGTAGATGGCGTTGTCGCCGCGGTCGGGAGCGGAGCCGTGGCAGGAGGTGCCGTGAACGTCGACGCGGATCTCCATGCGGCCGCGGTGACCACGATAGATGCCGCCGTCGGTGGGCTCGGTGGAAATGACGAACTCGGGCTTAATGCCGTCCTTGTTGTAGATGTACTGCCAGCACATGCCGTCGCAGTCCTCTTCCTGGACGGTGCCGACGACCATGATCCTGTAGCCCTCGGGGATGAGGCCCATGTCCTTCATCATCTTGGCAGCGTAGGTAGCAGAAGCCATGCCACCCTCCTGGTCGGAGCCGCCGCGGCCGTAGATGATCTCGTCGGTCTCGTAGCCCTCATAGGGATCGGCATCCCAGTTCTCGATGTTGCCGATGCCGACGGTGTCGATATGGGAGTCGATGGCGATGATCTTGTCGCCCTCGCCCATAAAGCCCATAACGTTGCCCAGGCCGTCGACCTTGACCTCGTCATAGCCAAGGCTCTCCATCTCGGCCTTGATGCAGGCAACAACCTCACCCTCCTCGCAGGACTCAGAGGGGTGAGAGATCATAGCGCGCAGGAAGCGAGTCATATCAGCACGATGGGACTCCGCAGCAGCCTTGATAGCGTCGAAATCGAGTTCTTTAGCCATTGTTCATAACCTTTCAAACGAAGGAATCTACCTGTGAGGTGGCGGAGCGATACCTATTTACTCCGCTGCTCGGACAGTCCTGCGCAAGACGGAAAGCACATTAAGTGCTTTCCTTTGCGTGCGGAACTCGCGACGGAGCAAATAGGTATCGCTCCGCCTCCCGGGTTCATGCATCTGCAGGACATAGGGGGGTCTAATAGGAATTTGGCGCGGCGCGTTGCGCCGCCCAACGATTAGCAGGTCGGATATTCGCCTTCCCAAACAATGCGGCGATACTGGTCGGGGTCCGTGTCACCTTCCGTGGAGAAGCAGAGCACGGAGCTCGTCTTGTCCAGGCCGATGAGCTCCTTGAGCTCGGCGTACTCGGGATCGAGCATGAGGGTCTCGACCAGGCCGGTGGTCACGGCGCCGGACTCGCCGGAGATGACGCGCGGGTCGCCCTTCTCGGGAGCGCCCAGGGTGCGCATGCCGCGAGCGGTGACCCAGTCGGGGCAGGACACGAAGGCGGTGGTGTGGTTGCGCAGGATATCCCAGCCAAGGATGTTGGGCTCGCCGCAGCACAGGCCGGCCATGATGGAGGGCATGTCGCCGTCCACGATACGCGGGTCGCCGTCGCCGGCGGCAGCGCCCTTGTACAGGCAGGCGGCCGGTGCGCACTCAACCACGACGAAGGTGGGCGGGTTATCGGGATACAGGTTGGTGAAGTAGCCCACCACGGCGCCGGCGAGCGAGCCTACGCCAGCCTGGACAAAGACGTGCGTCGGGCGGTTGATAGCCATCTCGCGCAGCTGCTCGGCAGCCTCGGAAGCCATGGTGCCGTAACCCTCCATGATCCAGGACGGAATCTTCTCGTAGCCCTCCCAGGCGGTGTCCTGAACGATGACGCCGCGCTCGCAGGCGTCGGCCTCGGCGGCGGCCATGCGCACGCACTCGTCGTAGTTGACCTCTTCGATGGTCACCGTGGCGCCCTCGGCGGCAATGTTATCGAAGCGGGGCTTGGTGGAACCCTTGGGCATGTGCACGACGGCCTTCTGGCCCAGCTTGTTGGCAGCCCATGCCACGCCGCGGCCATGGTTGCCGTCGGTGGCGGTAAAGAAGGTAGCCTGGCCAAAGTCCTTGGCAAGCTGATCGGAGGTCAGGTAATCGAAGGTGCACTCGGCAACGTCCTTGCCGGTCTCGTCGGCAATGTAGTTGGCCATGGCAAACGAACCGCCCAGGACCTTAAAGGCGTTGAGGCCAAAGCGATAGCTCTCGTCCTTAACGCACAGGTTGGACAGGCCCAGGCGTGCGGCCTGGCCATCCAGGCGGGCAAGCGGAGTGACGGTGTACTGGGGGAACGACTGGTGGAAGGCGCGGGCCTTCTTCACGTGGTCGAGGCTCATGATTCCCAAGTGCTTGTCATCGCTCTTGGGCATCGTGTTGCCCGCCCACTGGATCTTATCGGCCATACGGTGAACTCCTTAAGTCCTCTCTTGCCGGCCCCCGCATACGCGTTTCAGCCCGATCCCATTCACACGGCTGAACTTTTATGTGGATGCCAAACAAAAAGTTTGTTAGCACTGTTCTATCACACTTTTTGATTGGAAAACCTAACAAATTGTTTGTTGCCGTAATCGGTACCTTTTCGCCGCCGAACGGTCACATAACACAGCGACGCTTTCGTTATTTGCGAACAAGTGGGGTTTATGGCACAGTGAGCCCAAACTAATTTTTAGGAAGGCACCCATGACCCCCGCACAGATTGAGTTCTACAAGCGCCTTGCACACGGCCTGGCGCTCCAATTTGGCCCCAACTGCGAAGTCGTCGTCCACGACCTGGAGACCGAGGACGTGGACCGCTCCATCGTAGTGATCGAAAACGGCCACGTCAGCGGGCGCAAACTGGGTGACGGCCCCAGCCATATTGTGCTTGAATCCATGCACGAGGGCACCGCCGACGTGCACGACCGCGAGCCGTACCTCACCAAAACCGCCGATGGCAAGCTGCTCAAGTCCTCGACCATCTTTATCCGCAACGATGAGGGCAAGCCCGTCGGCATTTTGGGCATCAACTTTGACATTACGCTTATGAAGGCTTTTGAGCGTTCGCTCGACGCCTTTACCGGCACCGGCGGCACGGGCTACACCGAGCCCGAGCCCATTACCAAGAACATCGGCGACCTGCTCGAGGACCTGCTGCACGAGTGCGAACAGTTTGTGGGCAAGCCCGCGGCACTCATGACCAAAGACGAGCGCATTCGTGCCATTGGCTACCTCGACCGTCGCGGCGCCTTCCTCATTTCCAAGTCGAGCGAACGCGCCTGCGAGTTCTTTGGCATCTCCAAGTACAGCTTCTATAGCTACCTCAATGAGGCCAAGGCGGCGGCCGACGACAAGTAGGCACTCGCCTAGATTGCCCCTCCCCTTTTGGGCGCGAGTTCTGGAAAGCTCGAATCCAAGACCGAGCCGCTTGGGAAGTTCCATATAATCGATGTCATTAGTATTTCGAAAGGGTGGAACAGAATGGCGTTGAGCAAGGCATCATGCACCGGTCGCGGATTGATTCCGGCAATTGGTGGACATGTGCACCGCATGTTCGATGAGGGTGAAGACGACCTGTTTTCGCTGAGCCTTGACGACGTGATGGATGATCGCCCGTGGACCGCCGACGAACTCATGGGCGGCGGGGCTCGCCCGTCAAGCCCCAATCCCGCACTTGCGCCTAAGCCCGCATCTGCGCCGGCTCCTGCGCAGTCGCCTGTTTCGACGCCCGCGTCTGCGCCCACACCCACTTCGGCGCCCACGCCCACTCCCCGCCCCGCAAGCGACCCGTCCGAGACGGCGGCGTTTCTCGCTGCAGCGACGCAGGGCAAATCGGCCGACAGCACCGTTATGTACAGCGCCCGGCAGTTGCCTGTTCCTGCGGCACGCAAGCCTCCGGTCACAAGGCTCGATGAGCCCGTTGCCCATCAGGTTGCCTACGATTCCTGGGCTGCAGCCGATCTGGATGAGACCTCAACCGACATGCCGGCGCTCGACGTTCCAGTTAACCCGCTTTTTGCCGCCAACACGAGCGCCGCGGACTCTGAGGGCGGTACGGCATATTCCGATTATTCCGATGGTTACGCTGGCACCGGTCGCATCGAGACCGAAGATTATGGCACCGCATCGAGCGATTATCTCAACGATCCGTACGCTGCCACGCCTGCACCGGAATATGACCAGGAGGCCGCGTCCGCGCCGGCGTATACCAAAAGCACGGGCGAAGAGCGCTTCGCCGATTATTACACCACAGAAAAGGCGCTGCGTTTCTCGGAATTTCCGCAGGCAGTCAAGGTTGCCTTTATCGCCATTGTCATTGCCCTGCTCGGCGTCATTGCGTTTGAGGGATTCCAGCTGTTCTCCGGCCCCACCCAAGCGGAGTCGGAGACCCAGCAAAAAGAGGACGACAACCAGTACCTGGACATCAACACCCTCAAGGGCGACCCCAACGACGGGGACGACGAGTAGCGAGGGTTAAGGGAGGGCCGGAAGAGCCGGCGGCATGTTACGGCTCCAAAAGCCCTGCCATAAAGATGGGCAGATACAGCACGTCACCATCGCGGTGAAGATTACATTCCGCAAGTACCAGGGCGCGATCGATTCCGTAGCCCTTCGTCGCGAGCGCGTTGTCGAGCGCCGCATGGGACTTAAAGCTCTTGCCCGACTTGACCTCGATGGCAAGGACCTCCCCATCGAGCGTCTCCTCCACAAAATCGATCTCGCCGACTATTTTAGACGTAAAGTAGCGCAATCTGAATCCGTGGGCTTTGAGCTCTTGGGCAACGAAGCCCTCAAACGCCGCCCCCATGTTCATGCCAAAGGCGTCTTCCGCCTCCCCATCAAAAACGCCTTGGGCGACCCTTTTGGAATACGACGACATGAGCATTCCGGTGTCCAAGTAAAACAGCTTGAACAGATTTCGTTGCTCCCCCAATAAAAGGGGTGCCACGGGCGCCGTTACGTTATACACGGGAAGCGCGACACCCGCCTCCGATAGCCAGAGAAAATGATCTGTCACCTGCGAAAAACGTTTGACACCGTTAATCGATGACAGTTTGAATCGCTTGTTTTTGGAGCCGGCCTCGCTGGGAATCAGATCATAGATATCGCGAATAACCAAGCGTAGCTCAGGCGGAGCGTACTTTGCGATGTCATCGCGATACAGGGCGTGAAGATCGCGATGGATGTTTCGAACCTCGTCGACATTGCGCGTCGCCAAGAAGGAATTGACCGCGTCGGGCATGCCCCCCACCGCCACATACTGATGGAACAGATTGAGCAAGCGGTCATACAGATAGCCGGGGAGCTCCTTTTCGTCCTTTAGACAACCCCTGAGCATGTCAAACGCTCCGGCAGCAACGCCGCTTGCCCAGCAGAACTCCTCAAAGTCGAGCGGGTACATCTGGACCTGCTCGACATACCCCACCGGCAGGGAATCGATGCCCTCGAGCTCAACGCCAAGGAGCGATCCGGTAAGGATGTATCGAAAGTCGCCGCGCTGGACCAGGTATTTGATAAACGTCACTACGTTGGGGCATCGCTGCACCTCGTCGATAACCACAACGGTCTTGTTCGCAACCATCGGCTGCGTTGCAGCAATAGACATGCGCATAAGCAGGTCATCCGCGCTTTTTGCCGCCAAAAACGAATCGCGCACGGACGCGTCGGCGATAAGGTCGAACGTCACGACATTTTCGAACGATTCGCTTGCAAAGACGTTGACCAAATATGACTTTCCTACCTGTCGGGCGCCCTTGACCAAAAGAGCCTTGTTAGGCGACGAGGCAAGCCAAGATTCAAACTGTGCTTTCGCTTTTCTCTGTAGCATAAGCGTACCCCTTATTACGTGCTGTTTTAGCACTAGGATACACTTTTCCGTGGTTGCTAGATGCTCATTTCGACACTTTTTCGAGTTTTTGAAGTGTGTATTACGACACTTTTCCGTACTTTTACACGGGATATTTCGACACTTTTTCGGATTTAAGCCTAACAGCAGCTGGCGAAAACAAACGTCGCCCGCGCGTCATTTCGCAGGCGCGCTTGATTTTTGTCCGCGCGCGCTGATAGACTCCATCGTGCCCGCAAGGAGCGGGCGCGTTTTATCCAGAGTCGGGGTAGAGAGTTGGCTCCACGATCCCGACGCCAACCGGCCAAGAGGCACGGTGGCCCTGCCAACATCGATGAAAGGAGTCCGTATGGACAGTTTCTCCGTGCGCAGTGAGCGCAATTTCCACAACCTAGCAACCAAGCCAAAACGAATGCATCTTCTAGACGAGCCGAGCGGCTATGCCTCGGCCATGGTCAAGAGCAGCCTCTCCTATCAGATGCGCTTTACGGTACAGAAGCTCGAGGAAGAGCTCTGTGTTGCCGGCGACCCGCACGTACTGCAGATCAAGCTGCTTGGAGACGACTCGCGCGAGCCATCCAGCTGGAAGCTCTTCGCCGACGGCGTGTGCGTTGCGGACGGATCCGGCGCCTTTGCCCGCGAGTGCTTCTGCGAGGGCGCCGAGGTGTTCCTGGATCTGTGTCGCGATGCCGTCAACGCGGCCGAGCTGTACCAGTGGAGCCAGAGGGAGTACGAGCTGCTGAGTGCCGCGCGCGGGATCGCGGGGGCGTAGACGAAAGCACCCGCCACGAGAGACCGCGACAGCGTTGTTGGCAGGATTGTCCCTGCCTGACTCTTTGATTCCACGCCTGACCGTTCACCCGTTCGCCTCAACAGTCACCAGCAATGCAACGCTATAATTCTGTAAACGCATTTGTATTGCATTTCGAGTGACGGGAGCACAGATGCCTGATAACTACAAGGAACTCATTAAGAGCAACCCTGACGAAACCGAGATCAGGAGCTTCCTGGTGAACGGTAATCAAGTCTCCGTGACTCTGCGCATCCCCGACACCCTGCGCGATGCGGCGAAGGAGGAGGCGGCCCTGCGGGGCATGAGCTTCTCCGCCTTCGTGCGCACCTGCATGATCGAAGAGCTCGCGAAGAAGGGGGTGTGAGCGTGATTCGGGTCAAGACTCTCACCGTCCAGCTCATAGACGCGCAACCGGATCGCATCCGCATCTGTCGCATCGACGGCGAGTCGCTTGTGACCGTCGTCATTCCGAGGGAAGACCTCGCCGAGGCGAAGTCGCTGCCGAACATCCCACAGCGCGGCGTCTACTACCTGCTCGACGAGGACCACGGCAACGTGAGCCGCGTCTACACGGGGCAGACGACCCAGGGCATCGCCCGGCTCGACGCGCACAAGGCGAAGAAGGAGTTCTGGAACAAGGCCGTTATGTTTCTCGATGACGACCAGAACATCAGCAGGGACGCACTGGACGTTCTCGAGGCGAAGGCCATCGACTACGTGCGTACCCACGGCTCGTACGAGACCGACAACTCGGCGACGCCCAAGCCCTACGTCGACCCGTACAAGGAAGAGGCCGTCGAACGCCTGCACGATAGGATCCTCTTCAGGATGGTAGCTCTGGGGTACGACCTCGACAGAGTCGACCAGGGTCCGGCGGGTGCGCCGGCGGTCTTCCACACGAAGAAGAACGGCATACGCGGGGCGGGGCACTACGACAAGGCCACCGGGCACTTCACCGTGCTCGCTGGCTCGAAAGTGAACCTCTCGAGACCCGTGCTGAAAAACGCGGCCGTCGCGGCCGCTCGCAGGGAGATCTTCGGCGATTCGGACGGTATCGCAGAGCTCGCCGACGATCTCGAGTTTCCGACGCCCAGCGCCGCGGCAGTGTTCGTGCTCGGCGGCAGCCAGAACGGCTGGGCCGAATGGGTAAGCGACGACGGAGAAACGCTCAACCAAGTCTATAGAAGCGAGGAAAACTAGATGAACAAGCAGCAGCTGGCCTCCAAGATATGGGAGTCCGCCAACAAGATGCGATCCAAGATCGAGGCTAACGAGTACAAGGATTACATTCTGGGATTCATCTTCTACAAGTTCCTGTCCGAGACTGAGGTCGCCCGCCTGAAGGCGCGCGACTTCGCAGAGGAGGACCTGCCCAGTCTGGTGGAAGACGACGAGGAGACAGTCGAGTTCGTCAAGGGCGAGTGCGGCTACTTCATCGCCTACGAGAACCTCTTCTCCACCTGGGTCGCCAAGAGCGGCGACTTCGAGATTTCGAATGTTCGTGACGCCCTCTCCGCCTTTAGCCGCAATATCGACCCTGCCCGCAAGCGCGTCTTCGACGGCATCTTCGACACGTTGCAGACCGGCCTCTCCAAGCTCGGCACCGACGCACGGAGCCAGTCCAAGGCCGCTCGCGACCTCATCTACCTCATCAAGGACATCCCGATGGACGGTCGTCAGGACTACGACGTGCTCGGCTTCATCTACGAGTACCTCATCAGCAACTTCGCCGCCAACGCCGGTAAGAAAGCCGGCGAGTTCTACACGCCGCACGAGGTGTCCATGCTCATGAGCGAGATTGTCTCGTGGCACCTGGCCGGACGCGAGAACATCACCATCTACGATCCCACGAGCGGATCGGGCTCGCTGCTTATCAATATCGGCAAGGCAGTGGCGCGACGCAACGGCGACCCGAACTCCATCAAGTATTATGCGCAGGAGCTTAAGGAGAACACGTACAACCTCACGCGCATGAATCTGGTCATGCGCGGAATACTCCCCGACAACATCGTGGCGCGCAATGGCGATACGCTCGAAGACGATTGGCCCTGGTTCGATACGGTCGAGAACAAAGATGAGACCTACAATCCACTGTTCGTCGATGCCGTGGTGTCGAATCCGCCCTACTCCCAAAACTGGGATCCGGAAGACAAAGAACTCGATCCGCGCTTCAAGTTCGGCGTTGCCCCCAAATCCAAAGCAGACTATGCCTTCCTCTTGCATGATTTGTACCACTTGCGCCCCGACGGCATCATGTGCATCGTTCTGCCCCATGGCGTGCTGTTCCGCGGCGGCGAGGAGGGCACCATCCGCAAGAACCTGGTGGAGAACCGCCATATTCAGGCAATTATCGGGCTTCCCGCCAACATTTTCTTCGGCACCGGCATCCCGACAATCGTCATGGTACTCCGCAAGCAGCGCGAGAGCAGCGACGTGCTGGTCGTGGATGCGTCGAAGCACTTTGTGAAGGAAGGCAAAAACAACAAACTGCGCGCAAGCGATATACGCCGCATCGTGGACGCAGTCACGACTGGAGCGACCATCGACAAGTTCAGTCGCCTGGTGACCATCGACGAGATACGCGCCAACGATTACAACCTCAACATTCCGCGCTATGTTGATTCGTCCAAAGCTGCTGAAAGCTGGGACGTGTACGCCACTATGTTCGGCGGAGTTCCGAAGGCCGAGATCGACGCTCTCGACCGCTACTGGAAGGTGTGGCCGAGCCTGAAGGGCCAGCTTTACGGCGATGGCGGCGGGTCGTGCTTTGCGGTCGTGGCAGACGACGTGGCGGCAACGGTAAAGACCAACGCCAACGTCGTCTCATTTCTGGGCGGCTATCGGGATGCACTGTCGCATCTGCCTGCTGAGCTGCAGAAAAGGTTGGTGGACGGTGCGTCGCAGATCGACGCCGTGGCCGAAGAAGAGCATATTGCGGCGCAACTTCACGATGCCCTTTCCGGTATCGCGCTTGTTGACGAATACGATGCCTATCAGGCTCTTGATGATGCATGGGCGGGCATTTCCGGTGACCTCGAGGTTATTCAAGTCGAAGGCAGGGAAGCCGTGCGTAAAGTCGATCCAAATATGGTGATTAAGAAGAAGAGTGGCAAAGACGTTGAGGTGCAGGATGGCTGGACAGGCCGCATTTTGCCGTTTGCGCTTGTCCAAGAGCAGCTGCTCGCTGATGATGTCAAAGAAATTACCGCGCGCGAATCCCGTTTGAATGAAATATCTCAAGAGCTTGACGAGATTCTTGAGAATCTTGATGAGGAGGAGAAAGGCTCGAGCGATGTTTTTGACGATGACGGCATGCTTGTGGCGGCATCCCTCAAGAAAGCCGCGAAGAGCATCGGCGAGCATCCGAATGGCGACTTTGAGATGGCGCTTGTTCGTGCTCAGACTCTGCTCGATGAGGAGAAGGACCTCAAAAAGGCAAGCAAAAAGGCGCTTGTCGCGCTCGAAGAGACGACAAAAAAGGTTATTGAGGGCTTGACTGATGTCCAGTGTGACGAATTGCTGGCTGCGAAATGGATTGAGCCGCTGCAGTCTGATTTGCTCGAACTGCCCAATGCCGTTATAGGCGACTTCATTGCGAAGATTGTGGCGTTGAACGCAAAGTACGCGACAACCTATTCGGACGTGTGCAATCAGATTAATGAGGCGGAAAACGAGTTGGCAGCGATGTTGGGCCAGCTCACGGGCAATGAATTCGATATGGCGGGCATTGCTGAACTGCGGAAACTGTTGGGAGGTGAATAGCGTGACGGAAAAGACTAATGTACCCGAAATTCGTTTTGCCGGTTTTACGGACCCTTGGGAACAGCGTAAGTTGAGAGACATTTGCGAACGGCACAAAGAAATGGTTCCCACCCCGAAGGACGGATACGTTCGAATGGGCGTTCGCAGCCATGCAAAAGGAACCTTCCTAACGATGGTTAAGCCCGGAGCGGAAATCGAAGAAAAGGAGCTCAGCAGGGTCAAGGCTCATTGCCTTGTTGTTAATATCGTTTTTGCGTGGGAACAAGCAATAGCCATAACTAGTACGGAAGACGAAAAAGCCCTGGTATCTCACCGGTTTCCGCAGTTCCTATTTCACGACGACATGCACCCAGATTATTTTAGATACGCAATTCTGAATGATTCCTTTGAAAGGCATTTATGGCTTGCATCCCCCAGCGGTGCAGGTAGGAACAAAACGCTGAATGTTGGAACGATGCTCGAATACTCATTTACGCTCCCTAATAAGAAGGAGCAAGAGGCAATTGCGAGCTGCCTGACTCGTCTCGATTCCCTCATCACCCTTCATCAGCGTAAGCATGACAAGCTCGTTCAGCTGAAGAAATCGATGCTTGATAAGATGTTCCCCAAGCCGGGTGAAACTGAGCCCGAAATACGCTTCGCCGGTTTTACGGACCCTTGGGAACAGCGTAAGTTCTCCGATCTGACCGATAGGGTTTCCATTCAGTCAAGCGATTCCGATTTGCCTCAGGTTGAATACGAGGACATCATTCCCGGCGAGGGCACGCTGAACAAAGATTTGCGCGACAAAGATGGCGGCAAAACAGGAATTAAGTTCTACGCCGGAGATGTTCTGTACGGGAAGCTTCGTCCTTATTTGATGAATTGGCTATACCCGCAGTTCAATGGTGTAGCTGTTGGTGATTTTTGGGTCCTTAGGGCTACAGAGTGTGACAGTTCATTTTTGTATCGGCTGATTCAAACGAATAGCTTCCAAAGGCTCGCAAATGTATCTTCGGGCTCTAAGATGCCTCGTGCAGATTGGAAACTGATTTCGCAATCGTTCTTCGCCGTGCCTGCCGATCACGCCGAGCAGAAAGCAATTGCGAAGAGCTTAGCCGAGCTTGACTCCCTCATCACCCTTCATCAGCGTAAGCTTGAACTGCTGAGGAATACTAAGAAATCGCTGTTGGAAAGGATGTTCGTCTAATAACTTTCGCGAGTTGCTTCTTGTTTCGAGCTCCAGAACCGCCGATTTCGCCATGTCGAGTCGGCGGTTTTTCGCTCCAGCGAGGAAAATAATGTCGTGCGACTTGCTGTTGGGCTGTCACTGATGAAGGGTGATGAGATGGTCAAGTTGCTTGAACATGGACCCTATTGCAGTCTGCTCATCCTTTGAAGGAAAGGCGAATTCTCCGGCCGCCAGACCCTTTCCAGATATCTCTAGGAAGGTTGATCCAGAAGCTTTTTGTTCAGCGAACTTCTTGATTCGATCGGTCATGGAGTAGACGAAATACACATCGGTATCATCGTTCACGACTAAAGACTGGAAGCCTTGGTTTGTACATGCTGACCTGCGAAGGATCGCTGTATTGCCAATGCCCGCACGGCTTGTAAAGAGAATTGTTTTACCAGCTGGAAGCAATGTTGCCGAGCAGCTATCGTACCCAGCCTGGGTTATCCTTCGAACACTCCTGTTGGCGTACACCTGCTCGCCTAATTCGGCGGGCGAATACCAGTCTATATCGCCATCCCAGTACGCATCGTTATTGGTGCTCGGCGTGCCGCCGCCCACAATAGTGGCGACATCTCCCAACTTACGCTGTTCCCAGACGAGAAGATGCGTGAATAGCCGCTTACGACGCTTACGTTGATGAAGGGTGATGAGGGTGTCGAGGTTGCGGAAAAGAGCACCGATTTGCTCCTGTTCCTGACGGCTCCTCGGTATCGGCAACATCACTTCGGCAATTTGGTTCTTGTTGATCTTCTTAGGAAATGCGATGTGAAGCGTTCTTCTATACAGCTCCATTTTGGCGCTTGGAGACTGTAGGCTTTTGTCGAGGTAGTAGGAATCAACGTTAAACGGCTTGAGCAATGCGAGGCTAACGTAAAACGCCAGCTTGTCATCGGTTTCCACAACGTTGGATGTACCGATATCGCCAATGCGAGTCATCAGGACATCGCCGCGCTTTGGATACACTGGATAATCTCTGGCAAAAGCTTCCCGTGAGATGAATTTCTGCGATGTAAGTGTCGCTATATTCTCGACTGATAAGAACATAACACCTTCGTCCTGATAGTCAGGAGTTTGATGGACTCCATCATAGACTGCGGCCACGTCGCCAAGCTTACGCTGTTCCCAAGATGAAGTTGGCTGGCTCAAATTACCGCTTGGGAACAGCGTAAGTTGGGAGATTGCTTCGACTTCTTGAAGAACAATACTCTTTCACGTGCCGACTTGAATGGCGAGAATGGCATTGCTCGTAATGTTCATTACGGAGATATTCTTATCAAGTTCGGTGATTGCCTGGATGGTGAACAAAGCGACTTGCCGTTCATTACCGACGATACCGTGCTTCCCAAATTTGCTGGGTCGATACTTAGCGAAGGCGATGTCATCTTCGCTGACACGGCAGAGGACGAAGCGGCTGGCAAGTGTATTGAACTGCGGAAACTACCCAAAGAGCCAACTATCTCCGGGTTGCATACGATACCGGCGCGGCCTCGGTTCCCCTTTGGGACGGGCTACTTGGGGCACTACCTTAATTCCGATGCATACCACAGACAGCTTCTTCCCTTAATGCAGGGGATCAAGGTGATTTCCGTTTCAAAGGCCGCTCTGCAAGATACGCAAGTTAGATTTCCTAGCTTGTCGGAGCAATCTGCCATAGGCGTGGTGCTGAGTGAGATCGACACCCTCATCACCCTTCATCAGCGTGAGCCACAATTTACTGATATGGGTTATATGAGAGTAGAAAGGGCTCTCATAACAATGTCGATGTCCTTGTTTTCAAGCTCTTGAATGACGTGAAGATAAGTTTCCTGGGTGGTAGTCATGCTTGCATGGCCGAGCCTTCTTGATACGCTCGCTATGGATACGCCAGCAAACAAGAGAAGTGATGCATGTGTGTGGCGCAAGCCATGGACGGATATAACTGGTACCCCGACGTTTTTGCAGTGACGCGCTAGAACACTGTTTGCTGTTGAGTTATATACCTTGCCCTTAACGAATATTGGCTCAGACGGGGGGAGGTTCCTCAGTAGACCGGAGAGTTGCATGATTAGTTGCCAATCGAGCTGAACTTTCCGCACTGACGAGGCGTTTTTTGTGGGGACAAAGCCGCCGCCATTCTTGTAGTCCCAGGTTTTGTTTACGGAAAGCGTTTGATGGGCGAAATCGAAATCCTCGGGGGTAAGGCCTAGCGCCTCGGAGAAGCGCAGGCCTGTTTTGGCGACGATAAGGATGAGCCAGTCCCAACTTGGCTCGCTTGTTGACAAGTCAAGATCGCCGAGCATGGCATGGAGTTCGAACTGGTTGAGGTATTTAATCTTCTTTGCCCGCGGTTGCTTACCCTTGATGATTGCCTTTCGCGTAGGATCGCGCGGAATGAGTCCCTCGTCGACAGCGTCTAGGATCGCTCCTTTCAGCTGATGGTGAAAATCCATGGTCGTTTGCCGCTCGTGATGCTCAGCATAGCCATTTATGAGCCGCTGGTACGAGGTTCGGTCCAAATCCTTGATCCTGAGGTTAGGAACAAGCTTGGCTAGCCAAGATTGGGTGAGCCGATATTTCCCCATCGTGACTTCGCGGATGGCCCCTTCTTTATAGACGCTAACCCATTGCGAGTAGTAATCGCAAAAAAGAGAGTCTTCGGTGATGGCAATGAGCATTATTTGCCTCCTTCATCATGTGTGGCGGCTCACGCTGATGAAGGATGATGATGCCGCTCACTCGTCGATGTCGAAGCCGCCTTTCAGGATAAATCTCTTGAGAAGCGCCGCAGCCCGGGTGTTCACCTTGAATGGCGGCAGGCTCTTGCCTTCCTTCTGCTCGAAGAAAGCTTTGGCGCGGACTTTGTCAACCGAGTCTTTCAGGTCGTCGAAGCGTCCGAATTCGTTTATGTTCGATTCAGTCAAGTCAAGTGCCACCATGGCGGTGAGAAGGTCGCCATCTATGCCGAGAGCTTCGACAACGCGCTGGACCTGAGCATTTTTGGCCTTGCAGGCATATGACGTAATGTAGTCCCTCAGCGTCATGCCCTCCTCAAGGGTTGCATCGCCGCGCTCCACGTCGTGCAGAAACAGCTCCGCGAAGCGCTGGTCGTCTTGGCTCAAAGACGCAAAAGAACGGTGGAGCTCCTCGCGCGCCGCCGCGAGGCCCTCATCATCCTGTTCTAGGCACTTTAGCCATTTCTCAAAGTTCGAGTTCATGTAATCGCTGTCAATGAGGCCTGTGTCGATTTCCGTAATGTGCCCGTCCAACTCGTAGGGTGCATCGGGAGCATCGCCCGGGGTACCGCCAGAGAAGAGCTCTTTGTAGCGCTGCACGAGGACAAGATAGGTTCGCTCGTCGATGACGGGTTGGACGAGAACGGACTCGCTGAGTTGCGAGCCCTCTTTCGGTTCTTCCCTGAACTCGTAGGTATCCTGTTCCCATGTGAAGCCCTGTACCTTCGCGGCCTCAAGGAACTCGTTAAGCTCGACGAATTCCTTCGCGAACTTGCGCCTGGCCTCCTGCGATGCGGGAAGCTTCGAGAGATCTCCCACGCCAGCGGCCTCGAAAACCATGAGTATTTCCTGGAGGCGCGTATCCATCAACGCAATATTCTCCGGCAGCTTCTGGACGAACATATCGAGCGGGCGGTCTCCCGAATACAGCTTCACCGCCGCTTCGATATAGCCCTTCATAGTATGGGGTCGACGGTAATAGCGAATCGTGCCGAAAGGCTTGTCGGGCCCAAACAGGCGGTTCGTGCGGCTGAACGCCTGGATGATGCTCTCGTAGTCGATTACCTTGTCGAGATAGAGCGTGTTAAGCCATTTGGAGTCGAAGCCCGTGAGCATCTGATCAACCACGATGAGCAGGTCGATGCGGGAATCACGGTTGGTGTCGACGTTGACGTAGGGTTTCTTGTGGGACAGACGAGCCGAGATATCCTTCTTCATGGCGGGCCATGTGGGGATAGTGAATTCCTGACTGTATGCCTTGATATAGTCTTCTATGAGCTCAACCAGAGCGTCTTCCTTTACCGTGGAGCCGGCGTTGTTGTCGACGCTCGGGTCGAAAAGAGCAGTCACCCTCATCTGCAGGGCGCGCTCCTTGAAGGCTCGGTAGTAGTCGATCGCCTCTGGGATGGAGCTCGTCGCCAGGATTGCATGGAACTTGTTGCCGTGGGAGAGCACCGGAAAGCGGCGCAGGATGTCCTCGACAACCTTTCCGTGATGCGGGGTGTCGGGCCAGTATTGGGCGCGAGTAAGGAAATCCTCGATTCCCTTGATATGGTTACCGGCGCCATCGACCATCGGCCCCATGGGAACCTTTGCCGAGTCCTTATAGTAGTAGAAAACTTTGCTCTTTCGGTCGTCGGAAATGGCTTCGGCGACGGTTGCGGCTTTCGCCTGCTCTAGGGCAACCGCTTCGCGCACGTCATAGTCATCGAACGTCGTCACCATGTAGGGGTCGAAGCCCAGCACGTTGCCGTCGCGGATGCCGTCGGCGATGCTGTATCGGTGCAGGCATTCGCCAAACACCATGGCTGTGGTCGATCCCTTCTTCTGATTCTCGTCGAGGATTGGCGTTCCCGTGAAACCGAAGAAGAGGGCATTGGAGAAGGCGCGGCGTATGTCCTGGAGCATGTCACCGAAGGTAGATCGGTGGCACTCGTCAATGATAAATACGATACGTTTGCCAGCCAGGCGGTCGAGCTCGGCTTGGGTGATCCCCGTCTCGCCGGCCTTCAAGTTGCTCATCTTTTGGATAGAGGTGACGATAAGGCGATTCTTGGGGTCGTCACTAGCGAGCTTGGACTTGAGGACCTGCGTATTCTCAGTGCCCTGCACGTCGTCGGCGTCGTCAGCGAAGGAGCGGTACTCCAAGAGCGACTGCGTGCCCAACTCGATGCGGTCCATTAGGAACACGACCTTGTCGGCATCATGGGAGTCAGCGACAAGTTGGGCCGATTTAAAGCTGGTCATGGTTTTACCGGAGCCGGTGGTGTGCCAGATATAGCCGCCGGGACGACCGGGCGTGCTGCTGTGCCGCGGCTCGTCCCATTTGCATCTGCGAACCTTATCCGAGATGGCCGCGGCGGCATAGTACTGGTAGCTACGCATGACTTTTAGGCAGCCATCCGAGCTGTCGGCCACGGTATAGAACCCAATGAGCTGATGTGCCATGGGAATGGAGAGCAGCGTCGAGGTGAAGCGCTTCCACTCGTCAGTACCGGGCTTGTCGCCCGCGCAGACGGGCTCGTTGTTGAAGTCTTCCCAGTGGAAGAAGAAGTTGGGGTTAAACGCACCCGTTCCGGGGTTGGCGAAGTACCGCGCCTCGTCAGGGGTCATTCCCACGAAGATCTGCACCAGGCGGAAGAGTCCCGTGAACACACCTTCGTGCGCGTATTTTTCAATCTGGCCGGTTGCCTGGCTTACGGGCACGCCGCTGCGCTTAAGCTCGATATGGATGACGGGCATGCCGTTGATGAGCAGGCATAGATCACCGCGACGATCGTTAAGGATTTTGCTTTTTGCGGGATAGATTGGCTGTTGGGCGATTTGGTACCGGCTTTGACCTGCAGCAATCTCTTGACGGTCGTAGATTTTCAGGCTGACTTCCTTGCCCAGGTGAAGGACGTCATCAGGGTTGTCGCGGGTGATGGCAATGGTTTTGCCGTTGATGAACCCGTTGAGCGCCAGCGGGGTCTTAAGCGTTTCGATCTGTTCGATGACCTGTGCCATTTCACCCTGCGTGAGTGGACAGCCATTCAGGCGGTCTATGCCGGCATTGTTGTTAAACAGGATCTTCGCCCAGTTGCAGATAAGGTCCTGTTCGGTAGGGTAGCGAAGAACACCTTCCGCATCGTCCCAACCGTGCTGCTTCAACACAGCGATAACCGCTTCTTCGAACGAAGCTTCTTTATCGAAAACCATGGCAAAACCTATCTGCGTAATTGCAAAAAGCGTTTTTTACTTATTTCAAACATTATAGGTCCCGCAGCCATTTCCCCGGGATTGCCCGGGCCCTCTAAATTGACTGACAGGGCTTTTTGGAGCCGCTTCTGCCGCTCCGGACACCGATCAAAGTCAATGGAGTAGCCCACCTCAATGGAATGTATAAAGCAAACGCACGCTTACGCCTAAACCCATGCGACAAATTGAGCCCCGATGACTTGGATTTGAGGTCATTCCAGGGGCGCCGTAGGCAGTCGATCTGCATGCGTTGGTTCTATCAAATTGACATTGATAGCAGCGACCGCCCCGCACACCTCGCCCATCAGTTATAGTCGCCCCCTACCTCCCCTCCGCCTTCAGCTTCAGCAGCAGGTCACCCAGCTCGGGGCACTTCTTGGAAAGGCGCGTCTGGGTTCGCTCGCCCATCCCCCACCGCTGGCGGACTTCCTGGGCGTGCGGGCTCACGCGGTAGTCCCCGTCCATCACCTGCTTGAGCAGCTTGGCGGTCACGCGCGCATCGGCTAAGGCGCTGTGGGCGTGGCCCGTCGACTCGTCAAACTCGATGCCAAACCACATTGCCGCATCACTCAAAGAGACGCACCCGTGGCTGCCCACGTCCATAATCGAGGTATAAAACGCCTGCAGGTCGGCCCAGTCCGTAGGAAATGCGGCAAGGTCGATGTGTTTTGCCTGGCACTCGGTCAAAAGCTGTCGACGGTCCGTCCCGCCCCAGCAAACTATCTGGGCGGAGTAGCGACCAATCCAATCGCTGAGCCTTTTGATCACCGTGTAGAGCGGATCGGCCATCGCGGTGTCCACGGCCGATATCCCCGTAAGCTCGCGGACGGGAAACGCAACGCCTTCGGCATATTCCGTCTGCACAAACTGCGAGAACTCGCCCATAACGTTGCCATGGTAATCGAGCTTGACGGCGCCGACCTCGATGATCTCATTGCGCAGTCCACGGCGCTGGCGCTGCTTTGGCACCGGCGCAAACTCAAAGTCCAGCACAATCTGGCGCGCAAAGTTCGTCGTATCGATAGCCAAGATACCCGGCGTCTTTTCAGCTGACACGGTTAGGGCCTTTCTCCGTTGCCTGCCGCTTGCTACATAGGCGGCTACATTGCCGTAAGGATAGGCGCTCGCGCGGACATGAAAGCGGGACGCAATGCCATGCGCCAGGCACTCGCCACACAGACGGCCCCAAGGGAGTCGCCCGCTCTATTCAAATGCATGAAAAAGATTGAGGCCCGGTGACTTGAATCAGCGGTCATCCCGGGCCCATCAGAGCTCGTAGAGCTCTTGGTTGCTTTGGTCTTGCTCTTCACGGCGCTTATCGAACTTTCCGAGGCACTCAAGCAGCATTCGAAGCCTAACAAGTCGCTGCCATTAAGGCACTGACCTCTTGACCAAGCAACGGCGCTGCCCAGCTCTTCACCACTTGGGCTGCCGTCGACTTTATTCTATCCGCGAGCATCTGGTTTACCAAATGGATTTTCGGTAAAGGAAGCACGGCACGCCCGCAAAACCACTACGCCCCAAGTGCCGTCATGGGGATCACCGCCACGCCGTCGTCGCGTGTGTAGGCAATGCTCCCCTTTCCAACCACGACCGCCAAAAACGCCGGCGCGGCATTCTGGGCGGCAGGATTGGAGAGCACTTTCCTCTCCAGCGCCTTGAGATTTCTCGCTCCATCGTCTGCTTTCGCATCACTCAGCTTGACCTCGATGGCTCCCCAGCGCCCGTCGTGCTCAACGATCAGATCAACCTCAAGGCCCTTCTCATCTCGGAAATAATGGACTCTGTTGTCAACACCGCCGTAGGTGGAAAGGAACACGCGCACGTCGCGCAGAACGAGGTTCTCAAAGAGCATCCCCAGCGTTTGCATATCGCCAAGCAGCCGCTCGGGGGTAGCCCCCAGCAACGCCGCCGCAAGTGACGGGTCACAGAAGTAGCGCTTGGGGCGCACGCGAACGCGGGCCTTCGAGCGCATGGGCGGCTCCCATCCGCACAGGTCCTCGGTCAGCTTGAGCCTGTTGAAGAGGTCCAAGTACGCAGCGATGGTCCTCTCGTCGGGGCCCGCCTCACCGTACGAGGCGTCCTTTATGAGCGTCTTGTACGTGACGGCCTGGCTCTCGTTCATGGCAAGAGCTCGCAAAAGGCCGTGTGCAAGCTCGGGCGATCATGCGATATACGAAATTACGCCATTCTCAATGCGGATTTTACGCTACTTCCAATGTAGTTTTTACGCCGTTGCGGATGTAGTTTTTACGCTATGTTCATTGAAGGTTTTACGCTTGGCATCCTTAGCGCGACGCTCGCTCAACCCCTGACCACCGGATTGCCCGAATTCCGGGATGCTGCCTCCGCTCCAAACAAAAGGCCCAGCTCGCGATGAGCTGCCTCCCATTTCTTGAACATTAGAAATGGGAGACTTTCCACCCCATGCCTCTATCGGAAACGGCATCCCGTCCTGAGCATCGAATCCGGGACGTAGTTTCCGCATGCGGCTTCGTTAGGAAAGCATGTTCCACTCTGAGCGCTCATTCCGGGGTGCAATTTCCGCCAGAGACACCGCCGGGAAAGCACATCCCGGTTTGGAGCCAAATTCCGAGTCGTAGTTTCCGCCTGAGGGCCGATCCGGAAACGGCATCCCATTCTGAAGCCGAAATCTGGAACGCACTTTCCGCCAAAGGTCGCAAAAGGAAAGCGCAACCCATTCCGAGCATTACATCAGAGCGCGCTTGGTTATCTCCGCTCGCACATCTCGGCAAACGAAATCAGCTTGGTATCTCCCCTACTCTCTGCGGCATCCCGACATCCCTGCGTAAAGCCACGCTTCGAGAAGATCACGTAGCTTTTATGCTGCCGCCTAAAGAGCTCGCTTCGATGCACGAGCTTTTGCAGCACGTCTTCGCCCGCCGGTTCATTGCGCCATTTGCACTCCGCAAACAGTGCAGCGCCCTCGCCATCGTCAACAATCAAGTCGATTTCTTCCTGCGTATGCGTGCGATTATCCGTCCCCCACCAGCGCCCGACGCTCGCCGGAACCACATCGAGCTGGCCCGCGCGCGCGAGTTCGTACACATACTGTCTGCATATAAGCTCAAAGACCGTGCCCATGTAATCCGATATGTGCGGCTCAATGCGCTTATACGCCATCTCGGCCATATCGTTTTGAATCAGCCCGATGTTCTGCGGAACAAACTTGTACCAGAACCTAAACATCTGGTCGCTCAGTAGATACACGGCCCGCTTATTGCTCGTCTCGTTTAGGGGCAGCTCGCGCTCGACAATCCCAAGCGACGCCAGCTTATCCACATAGCTCTTTACGTTGCTCGCAGGGATTCCCGTAGAGCTCGCAATCTCCGAGATCTTCGAGCGCCCCTGAGCAATTGCTTGCACGATCGCATCATATTGCTCGGGATTGCGGCACTCTTGCATTAGCAGGTTACTCGGCTCCTCAAAGAGATAGCCCGTAGGAGTAAGAAAAAGACGTTTGATGTTGTCCTTGAGCGGTGCGGCAGGATCGACTTTCTCGATATAAGCAGGAATGCCGCCCGTCATACCATAGCAAACTGCAGCGTCTTCGCGACTCATGCTCTGCCACAGGCCGAGGGTCGTCGTAAAATCAAGCGGCATGATCTTAAACTGGGCCGTACGCCTACCGTATAGTGGGCTCTCGTAGCCCAACACCTGTTCCTCCATAAACGAAAGAGACGAGCCGCATAGAATCAGCATGAGCTTGGTCTCTTTGTACAGGTGATCGATCTTGTCTTGCAGCAACGAGCTGATCTCGGGATTCGATTGGGCGAGATAGGGGTACTCGTCAATCACGACAATCAAACGTTCCGTGCGAGCCATGGTGGCCAATGCATCGAACGCCTCGTCAAAACTACGAAACGACACGCCTGCAGCACCAACCGAACCCGCAAGTATCGCCTGGCTAAAGCCGTGCAGATTTGCCTCCGCATTGGTACGACGAGCTTGAAAGTAAATTGCCTTCTTGCCTTGGATGAACTCTGTGATAAGACGCGTTTTACCCACACGACGGCGGCCGTAAATCACAGGCATCTCAAAGGAGCCCGTGCCATACAGTCGATTGAGCTCGGATATTTCCGCTGTTCTTCCGATAAACATAGGGCCATCCTTCCTTTACGTTATAGCTAGCTATATTATACCTTCCTATAATATAGCTAGCTATAACGTAATTCGACAAGCGGCGCACGCAAAAGGGGCGGTACACCACCGCACGTGGACCGTTCCGGAAAATGTACCCCGTTCTGGAGCCAGAAACTGGGCCGTAGTTTCCGCCAAGCATGCCATCCGGAAAGCGCGTCCCGTCCTGAGCCTGAATTCTGGGATGCACTTTCCGCTGAAACTTCTACCGGAAAACGAATCCCATTCTGAGCGTCGAATCCGGGACGCATTTTCCGTCTGCAGCCCCGCTGGGGAAAGTTCATCCCACTCTGAGAGCTCGTTCCGGGATGCAATTTCCGTTTGAGGGCTGATCCGGAAAGCGCGTCCCATTCCGAACGTCAATTCCGGATCACTGTTTCCGCAGATACAAGACGACAATCCGTCGCCCTTATCACAGGCCTTCAAACATGCGATCCAGAAACGCAAAACAGCGGATAGAATGCTCTTTTTCAAAAAAGTACACGTCCCGAAACTTACCCAGTCTTCATAACTCGCTACCGTTCAAGGTCGCCGATTACCGCCCACCGATTCGGATGTAAAAATGTCGCCGAAAACAGGCCATTTACCTGCATGGTTAGATTTTGGTCAGCTTTTGGTCAGCTGAGCGGCAAGTTCCAGCTGATACGTTTTTGCTACCCAAAAGGAGGCGGTAGCTCATGACCCATTGCAATGACCAGCTCATCGACCAACTGCTCACTCAAGCCGAACAAGAGGGGCGCTGTCTGATTCCCCCGAGCACGGCGATCCGAAAAGCGCTCCTTCGGCGCACCGGCGGCACGGTTGTCTCGCCCATGCCGGGGTTGTTTGCGCGAAAAACGCGCTGGGATGAACTCAACCGAGCGCAACGCCATTGCGAGATTATTCGCGCCCTTGCGATCATCCGTCCCGATTGGACGTTCTGCTCGTTTTCGGCAGCTTGCCTGCTGGGGCTCGAGGTCTCGTGGCGACACCTGAACGTCGTGCATGTTTGCAGCTCGACAAAGCCGTCGGCTCGTCCGGGCGCACATATTCAGCGACACCAGATTGAGCCGGCCGGAGCAATACGCAGAGCCGGCGTATCGGTAACACCGCCCATCCAAACGGCCACAGATTGCCTGCTGCAAACTGGTTTTGCCGACGGCATGCCCATTGCCGATTCGGCGATCTCAAAGCTCGGCCTTGCGCCGGAACAGCTGATGGAGGCCGTTGAGCAACGAGCGACTGTCCGCAATGGTCTCGCGATTCGCACCGCCCTCACAACGCTTCGATATGCCGACGCTCGCGCCGAGAGCGGCGGGGAATCGGTCGCCCGAGCCGTCATGATCGAAACGGGCTTTGCACCCGATGGGCTTCAATACGAGCTAACGGACCCCTTCGATTCGGCCAAGCCCATACGAACGGACTTTGCCTGGGAGCGCCAGGCGCGGGAGCTCACGCTGGGCGAACTCGACGGGCTCATCAAATATACCGACCAGACCATGCTGGCCGGACGCACCACCGCCGAGGCGCTCGTTGCCGAACGACAGCGCGAGGCGCATCTATCGCTCTACGGTCACCCTCTGCTGCGCTTTACCATGAACGAGGTCCGCTCGGCAGGAATGCTCGCCAAAAAGCTGCAGACGGCAGGCATCCGGCAGACCGCGCTGCCGACATGGCTCAACGAGGTAGACCTGTAGGAGCTGCTGAGCTTATGCCCGCCTGCCTACCAAACCGGGATACGCTTTCCGGTCGGAAGCTCCCGCGGAAACCATGTCCCAGACTGAGTGCTCAAAACGGGATGCGCTTTCCAGATGGCATGCCTAGCGGAAACCGTGTCCCGGAATCAAGGCCTAGAACGGGACACGCTTTCCGGTTGAACGCCCAGCGGAAACTGCATCCCGGAATAGACGCTCAAACTGGGATGCAGTTTCCAAGTGAATGACAACCGGAAAGTGCGTCCCGGAATAGGAGCTCGGAACGGGATGCGCTTTCCTGATGAAGCTCCTTGCGGAAAGCGTGTCCCAGAATGAAGACTCAGAATGGGATGCAATTTCCGCCTGAAGGCGATTCGGAAAGCATATCCCGTTCTGGCATCGAATTCCGGGTCGCAGTTTCCGGTTGAGGGCTGTTCCGGAAAGTGCGTCCCATTCCAGGTGCGGATTCCGGGATGCACTTTCCGTTTGAAGCTCCAACCGGAAAGCGCATCCCACTCTGGAACCGAATTCCGGGACACGCTTTCCGCTAGAGACTCAAAGGGAAAATGCATCCCATTCTGAACATCGAATCCGGGACGTAGTTTCCGCCGAGGGCCCAAAAAGGAAAGCGCATCCCGTTCTGAGCGCCAATTCCGGGATGCTGCCTCCACTCCAAACAAAAGGCCCCGGCTCGCGATGGAGCTGGGGCCAAAGGCGCAGCATATACAGTTGATGTTGAGCGCGAACAGCCCGTCAGCAATGGCTGTCCGCGCTCTACTCTACCCGCGGTGACGAGCGCGGCTGTACGGCGTATCCACCATGGGCAGATTTGGACGCAGCTTGCCGTCAAACGCGCGGTAGGCATTCTGCACGGCGGGCGCCGTGGGGATCGTTGCGATCTCGCCGATGCCCTTGCCGCCGTATGCCACGGGCAGCAGTTCGTCCTTCTCCACGTAGATGGCGTGGATATCCGGAATCTCGGGCGCACGGAACAGCCCGAGCGTACCGTACCTTGCCTGGGGCACGCAGTCCTTGAGCGGCCAGTCCTCGGTAAGCGCATAGCCCATACCCATGAGCACGCCGCCTTCGATCTGACCCTGGATGGAGATGGGGTTGACCACCTTGCCGGAATCGTGCGCGGCATAGACCTCGCTCACGCGGCCGTCATCATCCAGAATGACCACATGCGTGGCAAAGCCGTAGCAGATGTGACTCTTGGGGTTGGGGACGTCGGCGCCCAGTTTGTCGGTCGGCTCCAGGTACACGTAGCCAAACTCGCAGCCCTCGAGCGCCTTGATGGCGGTCGCGGGATCCTGAGGATGCATGCCCTGGCCGGCGACGAGCTCCTGCGTGCGCAACTGATAGGCGCGACCGTCATCGTATTCGATCTTGACGCCATCACCATGGGCGCTCACCGGGGCGGTAGGCGCAGGCTTGCCAGCCTCGATGCCAACCATGGCATCGCGCAGTAGGAAGGCGGCGCCGCGCACGGCCTCGCCGGTCACGACCGTCTGACGCGAACCAGACGTGGTGCCGGAGTCGGGAGCGTTCTCGGTGGAGCACTCGCCGTTGGCAATGCAGCTCAGCGGCAGACCGCAGGCCTCGGCAACGTCCTGCAAAAAGACGGTGTTGCAGCCCTGGCCGATGTCGGACGTGGCGGCATAGACCACAGCCACGCCGTCCTCGATGCGAATCTTGCAGCGGCCGGCATCGGGCAGGCCCACGCCCACGCCGGCGTTCTTCATGGCGCAGGCAATACCGGCGTGTCCGGGATGCGCATAGTAGGCATCCTTGACCTCGAGCAGCGTCTCCTTAAGCGCCGTGGAGCAGTCGGCAATCTGGCCGTTGGGCAAAACCTCGCCCGGCTCGATGGCGTTACGGTAGCGGATCTCCCACGGATCCAGGCCGACCTTCTCTGCCAGCAAGTCGATCAGGCTCTCGAGCGCAAACTCGGACTGGCACACGCCAAAGCCTCGGTACGCGCCGGCGGGCGGGTTGTTGGTGTAGTAGCCAAAGCCGCGAATGTCGGTGTTCTGGTACTTGTAGGGGCCCACGGCATGCGTGCAGGCGCGCTCGAGCACCGGGCCGCACAGCGACGCGTAGGCGCCGGTGTCAAAGTTGATCTCGCAGTCCAGACCGGTAAAGTTGCCTTCGGCGTCGCAACCCAGCGTAAAGGTGCCGTCCATGGCATGACGCTTGGGATGGAACGCAAGCGACTCAGCGCGCGTGAGCTTGCACTTCACAGGACGCTGGAACTTATATGCGGCGAGCGCGGCCAGGTGTTGGATGGACACGTCCTCCTTGCCGCCAAAGCCGCCGCCCACGAGCATGGTCTCAACGACCACACGCTCGGGTTCGTTATCCCAGCCAAACATGTGGGCACACTCTTTGCGCGTGTCGTAGGCACCCTGGTCGGTCGACTGCACCTTGACGCCGTTCTTGTACGGGAAGGCTACGGCGCACTCGGGCTCCAAGAAGGCATGCTCGGTAAAAGGCGTGGTAAAGCGCTGCGTCACGGTGAACGCGCTCTCTGCCAGCGCCTTGGCGGCGTCGCCGCGCGTCACGTAACGGCTCTGGCACACGTTGTCCTTGAGCTCCACCGTGTTACCAAAGGCAAAGAAGCTGTCGTGCAGGCGCGGGGCGTCGGCAGCCCTAGCCTCGACAATGTTACGCACGGGCTCCAGCGGCTCGTAATCGATCTTTACGAGCTTCTTGGCCTTCTCGAGCGTCGCCTCGTCCTCGGCGACCACCAGCACGATGGCATCGCCCACGCAGCGGGTGATATCGCCCGCCGCGATCATGACATCCCAGTCCTGGATAAGGTGGCCGACCTGGTTGACCGGCACGTCCTCGGCGCGCAGAATGCCCACCACGCCGGGCAGGGCCTCGGCCTTGGAGGTATCGATGGAGAGCACGCGGGCGCGCGGATACTTGGAGCGCACTGCGCTGGCGTAGGTCAGGCCCGGCTGATCGAGCTCGTCGATGTCGTCGGGATACTTGCCCTCACCGAGCACCTTCTTGCGCACGTCGATACGGAAGGCGCGCTTGCCCACGCCGTAGTCGTCTCCGCGCTCCAGATCCTCGTCGATCTGCTTTTCGCCGCGGAGCACCGCAGCGGCCAGCGAAATGCCCTCGATAATCTTCTTGTAGCCGGTGCAGCGGCAGACGTTGCCGCGGATGGCGTACTTGATCTGTTCCTCGGTGGGCTCGGGGTCCTCGGCGATGAGCGCCGCGCCCGCCATGACCATGCCGGGGATGCAAAAACCGCACTGCACGGCGCCCACGGCGCCAAAGGCGTACACAAAGGCCTCGCGCACGTCCTCGGGCAGGCCCTCGACGGTCACGATGTTGCGGCCGGCGGCAAGGGCAGTGGTCAGCACGCACGCCTTCACGGCTGCACCGTCCACGTGGATGGTGCAGGTGCCGCAGGCGCCCTCGGAGCAGCCGTCCTTGGCGGAGTGAATGTGCAGGTCGTCGCGCAGGTAGCGCAGCAGCGGCTTGTTCTGTGTTGTCGTGCGCTCGACGCCGTTAACGGTAAAAGTGAATTCCTGTGCCATGGTGATTCCCTTCTACACGCCGGCGGCGATGCCGGTGCGGTCGTGAATGGCGCCATGCGGGCAGACGACGGCGCACATGCCGCACGACAGGCAGTCCGCGCCGTCGATATGGGCGCAGTTGTCCTCGATGCGGATAGCGCCGGCGGGGCACTTTTTAGCGCACATGCCGCAACCGATGCAGCTCGTGTCGCAGATCTTGCGCGCAATGGCGCCCTTATCGGTGTTGTTGCAGCGCACCAGGATGTTCTGGTAGCCGGGAACGAAGGCAATCACGCGCTGCGGGCACGCCATGCCGCACAGGCCGCAGCCCGTGCACTTGGAGCGGTCCACGCGGGCGACGCCGTCGACCAACGCAATGGCGCCGTGGGGGCAGGCCGTGACGCAGGCGCCACAGCCAATGCAGCCTTCGCTGCAGTGGGCGTCGCCGCCTGCGGAGGCGCAACCGCTTCCGCAGGCAACGTAGGCCACGTTATGTTGAATGGATTTGGCCATAAGAGACTCGCCTATTTCTTAAGGAGGTACGAATAGCTGTCGCGCACGGCCTTGATGGTCAGGCGGACGGCCTCGGGCAGACCGGTGTTGACGGCATCGACCGAGACGGTACGGACCGTGCCGGCAACGCGGACCTTAAAGTGGTCCTCGTCCACGGCCAGGAAGCCCTCGTTCTCGGAGTTCTCCATGTCCTGCTCGCTCCAGAACAGGGTGAGCTTGTCCTTGTAGGGACGACCCTCCTGGTAGGGGCAGAACACGGCGCAGTTGCCGCACTCGTTGCACATGCCATCGACATGGACGACCTGATGCTTGGCCAGGCCCGGCACCTTAATGGCAACGTTGGCGCGGTTGGGGCACACGTCGCAGCAGACCTCACACACCGAGCCGCAGCCCAGGCAGCGAGTCTTGGTGCAGTTGCGTTTGTCGCGGCACAGCGACCCCTTGCGCTCATAGCAGGTGTCCTCGCGGCCGGCCTGAGCATTCTGGTCGGTGTACTTGTTAAAGTCCACACCGGCGATGGCACGGGCGACCTCGGCGGCGTCGGCAATAGCCTCGACCACGGTGGCCGGACCGCGGCGGCAGTCGCCGGCAGCCCAGACGCCCTCGACGCCGGTGGAGGTGGCGGCAAGACGGCCACGACGGTCATGCTCGACGCCCGCGGCATCGTACAGGCTGGCATCGATGCCCTCGCCCACGGCGCAGATCACCGTGGTGGCGGAAAGCTCGACGGTCTCGCCCGTGGCGACGGGGCTGCGACGGCCGCTTGCATCCGGCTCGCCAAGCTCCATAACGTCGCAGGTCAGCACGGCGCCGTTGAGTGCCTTGGGCGCCAGCAGCTCGCAGAACTCAACGCCGTCGGCAAGAGCAAGATCGAGCTCTTCCTCGTCGGCGGGCATCTGCTTCTTGGTGCGGCGATACACCAGGCGTACGTTCTTCACGCCAGCCAGGCGCTTGGCCACGCGGGCGGCGTCCATGGCGGTGTTGCCGGCGCCAATGACCACGACGTCCTCGCCCAGCTCGAGCTTCTCGCCCTTCTTGGCTGCCTCGAGGAACTCCAGCACATCGAGCTCGGCGCCCTCGCCCAGGCCCGCAGAGCCGGGCATCCAGGCACCGGTGGCCACGACCACGTCGGTAAAGCCCTGGGCCTTGAGCTCGTCAATGGACTCCACGTGGGCGTTGAGCTGAACCTTGGCGCCAAAGGCCAGGCAGAGCTCGGCATCGTGGGAGATATCGTCGCTGGCGATACGGAACTCGGGGATCACGTGACGGACCACGCCGCCGAGCGAATCGCGGGCCTCAAAGATGGTGACGGGCACGCCGGCGCGCGTCAGGAAGAACGCCGTCGCCAGGCCGGCCGGGCCGCCGCCGATAACGGCAACATTGTGCTCGCCGTCGTTGGCGATGGCCTGGGCGCGCAGCTTGGGCAGCACGGCGGTCATTGCCTCGCGGGCGGCCTTGAGCTTGCTAGCGCGAATCTGAGCGCCCTCGGGCTCGTAGAATGCACGCTCGCAGGCACGGCCGCAGGGATGCGGGCAGATGGTGCCAGTAATGAACGGCAGGGCGTTGCGCTCGATGATGATGTTGAGCGCGTCCTCATAGCGGCCCTCGTCAACAGCCGCCAGGTAGGCGGGAATATCCTGCTGGATGGGGCAGCTCGTGCGGCACGGCGTGGTAAAGCAGTCGGAAAGCGGGCTCTTGCCAGCGACCTTGCGGTCGGGCAGCGGGCGCAGCGGCTTCTTGTAGAGCGGGTTGGCGAGCGAGTCGGTCTGGATCGCAGTCACGGCCTCGAGCGAGACACCCGCGAACGGCTTGCCGTCCAGGTCGGCAAACTCGCCGGCCATCTGGCTAAAGCGCTCGTAGCCACCGGGCTTGAGCACGTCAGTCGCCAGGGTGACGGGCCAAATGCCGGCGTCATACAGGGCACGGATGTTGTAGACCGTGGCGCCGCCGGAGTAGCTGATGCGCAGCTTGCCATCGAACTGCTCGGTAATGCGACGGGCGGCCTCGATGGTCAGCGAGAACAGCGAACGGCCGGACATGTACATCTCGGTGGAGGGCAGCTCGTTCCTCGTCACGTCGACGGGGAACGTGTTGGTCAGCTTGACGCCAAACTCCAGACCGCGCTCGGCGCACAGGGCAATCAGGCGCTCGAACATGGGCACGGCGTCGACCCACTGCAGGTCCTCGCGGAAGTGCGTGTCATCGAAGACGATGTAGTCAAAGCCCAGCTCGTTCAGGCGCTGGCGGGCAAACTCATAGCCCAGCAGCGTGGGGTTGCACTTGATGTAGGTGTTGAGGCCCTTCTCGGTGATCAGATAGGTCGCGATGCGCTCGATCTCCGCCGGCGGGCAGCCGTGCAGGGTAGACTCGGTGATGGAGTTGGAGACGCGCGCCGGGATGGACTCGACAAACGCGGCATCGACATGCTCAAACTTGTCCAGGTTGGCAAGCGCCCATGTGCGGCACTCGTTCCAAACCTCGGAGCCGCTGGCGTCCTTCATGCCCTCGATGTAGGCGTCGACCTTGGGGCTCTTGATGCCCTCCAGGTCATAGCCCACGGACATATTGAAGACAAAGCCGTCCGGGCTACCCAGGCCGTACTCGCGAGCGATCAGGTGGCAGGCGAACCATGCCTTCACGTACTCGGCAAAGGCCTGCGGAACCTCGAGCTCGGTCGACCACTCGCAGTTGTAGCACTCGTCCTGCGCCACAATGCAGGGCTTGTTGACGCAACGGGAAAGCTCCTCGCCGTCCATAACCTGGACGGTCTTGAGCTCAAAGAAGCGAGAACCGGCCACATAAGAGGCCACGATGTTCTGGGCAAGCTGTGTATTGGGGCCGGCGGCCGGGCCAAACGGAGTCTCGATGCGCTCGTCAAAAATGGGAAGCGCGCCCTCCTGGTTGGTCGTGGCCATCTTGCGCACGCCAAAGACGGCGCCCTGAGTCTTGTGCTCCTCGATGATCCAGTTCATCAGCTGCGAAAACGGGATCGGCCTCATGATGTCGCTCATAGTGAGCTCCTCTCTGTAACGCCCGGCGAGACCGCGCGGCGGGCGCAAATACGGTGTAGCGCTAGCACAGCGCCGGCGACCCCGCGGAGGTCGCCTATACGCGCGTCGGATGCGGCGAAACATCTGACGCGCGCAAATCTACTTGTAATTAGTAGGCGCGATCGTTGAGCGTGCTCCAGAGCTTCTTGGACTCGGCCATGGTCCACGCGTTGATCTTGTCCTCATCAATGCCAACGAACTCGCGATCCTTGTACAGGACGCGGCCGTTGATGATGGTGGTGCGACAATTTTTGCCCATCATGCCAAAGAGCATGTGGCCGTCAATGTTCTCCTCGCTCAGCGGCGTAAAGGGCTTGTAGTCCATAACGATGACGTCGGCGGCAGCACCGGCCTCGAGCACACCGAGCTTGCGATCGAAGTACTTGCTCGCCATCTTGGCGTTGTTCTCAAAGAGCATCGTCATGGCCTCGCACCAGCCCACGTTGGGCATGGCGGCGTTGTGGCGCTGAATGATCAGGAAGACCTTGAGGCTCTCGAGCATATCGTGGGTGTAGGCGTCGGTGCCCATGCACACGGGGATGCCGCGGCGGAAGAACTCGAGCACGGGAGCGCAGCCCACGGCGTTGCCCATATTGGATTCGGGGTTGTTGACCAGCCAGGTGCCGGACTCCTTGACGATATCCATCTCGGCGGGCGTCACGTGGATGCAGTGGCCGAGCATGGTGTCGGGACCCAGCAGATTGTGCTGCAGCAGGCGCTCGACGGGGCTGATGCCACCACGGTTGAGACGGGAGTCCCACACGTCATTCATGCCCTCGCACACATGGATGTGGAAGCCGGTCAGGCCGTTGTTGGCCTCGGCCATCTTGTCCATGGTCTCGTCCGAAAGCGTAAAGGTGGCGTGACCGCCAAACATGGCGGCGATCATGTGATTGTCGTTATCGCGACGCTCCTTGGCGGCCCACTGGGCAAACTCGGCGTTCTCGGCAATGGCCTGGTCGCATTTTTCCTGGCCGCGGCGGTCGGAGACCTCGTAGCACAGGCACGAACGCATGCCCAGCTCCTGAGCTGCATCCTTAATGGTAAAGAGGCTGCCTGGGATCTCGCAGAAGCTCGCGTGGTGATCGAAGATCGTTGTGACGCCATCGCGGATGGAGTCCAGAATCGTGGCATAGGCGCTGGCCTTGGTGCCGTCGAGCGTCAGGTTGTCATCGATCTTCCACCACTGCTGCTCAAGATTCTCCAGGAAGTTGGTGGGGTTGCAGCCCTTAATGGCAAGGCCGCGAGCCAGACCCGAGTAGATGTGGGTGTGGCAATTGATGAGTCCGGGCATGATGAGGTTGCCCTGGGCGTCGACGTACTCGGCATCCGGGTACTTGACCTTGAGCTCGCACTCGGGGCCCACTTCGACGATCGTATCTCCGTCAATGGCGACCGCACCGTTTGGAATAAACGGGGTCTGAGCGTTGCGGGTAAAAACGGAACCGTTAGCGACCAGAAGCATGGATGCTCCCTTCAACATCAGAGGCGGGGTTTGACACCTCTGACATGGCGGAGTGCGAAGCGCCGGCCTACACCGGAAACGGGCCCTCTCCCGTCAACGCTTCACCAAAGGGACAAACCCTTTGAAGTGCGGCTTGACGCCGCATGACGTCGGCGGACGAGGCGATGCGTCCGCCGACGAATAGCACCGAATTGGTTACTTCTTGCTCTCGGGCAAGACCAGATCCACGGCAGCGTCCTTGGCAGCATCGATGTGCTGAGCCACGACCGGCGTCTGCGGAAGAATCAGGTTAAGGACGATGGCCATGATGGCGGTGGGGGTTACGGCATTGGAGCCGATGACGGTGGACACCCAGGCGGGCATACCCTCGCCGGCAAGGCAACCGCTGGCCATCCAGATACCCAGGCCAAAGACGACGGAGGTACCGACGATGGTGGTAGTGCGCTGCGTGAGGCCCTCGCGGGTGAACATGCGCACGCCGTTCATGGTAATGGTGCCAAAGACGCCGACGGTCGCGCCGCCGATGACGGGCTGCGGGATAGCGGAAAGGACGGCAGAGAGCTGCGGGAACAGACCGGCGATGGCAAAGACGGCCGCGATGATCACAAAGACCCACTTGTTGACGACCTTGTTGGAGCAGATGATGCCCACGTTCTGGCCAAGGGCGCTGGTGGGAAGACCGCCCAGCAGGCCGCCGACCATAGAGGTGAGGCCCTGGGACACGATAGCGCCGGAGAGCTCGCGCTCGGTGGGCATACGGTCGATGGAGCCCAGGCAGGCGGCGGAGACGTCGCCGATAACCTGGATGGCAACCATGGGGAACACGACGGCGAGGGTAATGCAGACCTCGGGATCAAACTCGAGCGCATAGGGCATGAGCTTGGGAAGGGCGAAGACCTGAGCGGTGGCGACGCTTGAGAAGTCGATCATGCCAAAGGGGATGGAGACGATCATGCCAACGATCATGCCAAAGAACACGGATCCCAGCTTGAGCGTGCCCTTGCCAAAGTTGGCGAGCGCAAAGACCACGGCGAAGGTGATAAGAGCAACGCACCAGGCCTGCGGAGTGCCCCACAGCGGCGTACCCATGCCACCGGCCATATACTTGACGGCCGTGGGATAGAGAGAGACGCCAATGGAGAAGATGACCGTACCGGTCACGACGGGCGGGAACAGCCACTTAATCTTGCTGTAGGCCAGACCAAAGAGCACCGCGACGGCGCCGCCGACGATCTCGCCGCCCAGCAGAGCACCAAAGCTAAAGCCCGAGGCACCCATGGCCTGCAGGGCCGGCAGGAACGCGAACGAAACGCCCATGACGATGGGCAGGCCGCCGCCGATGCGACGGAAGGGAGCGAAGGCCTGAAGGGCCGTGTCGATCGCCGAAAGAATGAGCGCAACCTGAATGATGTCGGTGCTCTGCTGGCTATTAAAGCCGTAGACGCCGGCCATGATGACAGCCGGGGTGATGATACCGGCAAACGAAGCCAGTACGTGCTGAAGGGCACACGGGATCATTTCCTTAACGGGAGGCATGCCTTCACGAGTGAACAGGGCTTCAGTGCCGTTCGTAACCGTCTCCTGGGTCATTTGACCACCAATCCTCGAAATAGTTGTTTCGCATCTAACGCTCTATTGTGACGCAGTGCGGGGTTGAGGTTGTGCCTTCGTTGCATATCGTATTAAAGATGATTCTCATTCTCAATAATAATTTTTTGTTATCAGACTATTCTTCAGCTGAGATAATGCATTTCCGCAGGTCAGGAAAGTGTCTGGTCAAAATAACATCTAACTTTTCTTTTGGTCAACCGTTTACCGCCAAATTCCTACCGTTCGTCTGTATTACGCAATGTACCTGCGGATATACGAGATGAAGAGTAGCGTGTTACCATGAGAAAAAATTGTTATGAACCTTCCGATTTCACCCAAAGGAGTTGCCCGTGAACGAGACCGTACGTCGCTTTTTGCCGATGGTCGATTTCCTGGAGCAGATACTCGGTAAGAACAGCGAAATCGTGCTGCACGATTTCTCGGATCCCGACCACGCCATCGTCGATATTCGCAACGGCATCGTGAGCGGCCGTAAGATCGGCGGTCCCGCCACCGATCTGGCGCTCAAGATCATGCACGACCCCAAGTATCGCGACCTGCCGTTTATTACGGGCTACGAGGGGCGCGGTGCCGGCGGCAAGACGTTGGAGTCCGCGACGTTCTTTATCCGCGAGGATGACGAGATCGTCGGTATGCTCTGCGTCAACACCGACCTCTCGACCGTACGCTCCATCAACGCCATGGCGCAGCAGCTCATGGCGTGCTTCGACGCAGCGCCGACGCGCACGGAGCCCGCCCCTATCGAGGTCGAAAGCCTTTCGGAGTCCACCCAGGAGCTCATCGACCGCAGCATTGCCGAGTTGCTGAGCGCGCGCGGGCTGGATGTAGCGTCGCTTGGTCAGAACGACCGCGTGGACGTCATTCGCCACCTCAACGGCAACGGGGTGTTCATGCTCAAGGGCGCCGTGGCCTGCGCTGCCACCGCGTTGGGCATCTCGGAGCCCAGCGTGTACCGCTACCTGCAAAAAGTCCGCAAGGAGGGCTAAACGTGATCCCTTGGGGACGAAGGGAAACGGATCATTTTTGTCGCATCGCTTGACAAAAGACCCTGCAGCTCGCACGCGCTGCAGGGTCTTCTTGCATGTCATGTTTAGTTGTGGTCAACGCCTTAGAGAGCGGCGACGACCTCGATCTCGACCAGACCGCCAGCCGGAAGAGCGGCAACCTGGAAAGCGCTGCGCGCGGGGAACGGAGCCTCGAACTTGGAGGCGTAGATCTCGTTCACGGCGGCGAAGTCGGCAATGTCAGCCAGGTAGACTGTGGTCTTGACGACATCGGCAAAGGTGGCGCCGGCAGCGGTCAGCAGGGCCTCGACGTTAGCAAGGGACTGCTTGGCCTGGGCCTCGACGCCCTCGGGCATCTTGCCAGTTGCGGGATCGATGCCCAGCTGGCCGGACAGGAACACCATGTTGCCGGTCTGGATACCAGGGGAATACGGGCCGATGGCTGCGGGTGCGTTATCGGAAGACACGACGGTCTTGCTCATGTTTTTCTCCTTACAAGTAAAAGGGAACGGGAGCGCGGCGTTCACACCGGGAGGCACAGTTCGGTCTGAACACCGCGCTTGATTGGGATAGTACTCAAGGTTTCCGCGCGATGCAAGATTATTATCACGCTGCGAGAATATTTTATCGCCCAACGGTTTCCCCGGACCGCTGAACGGTTCTCATGTGGAGCAGCCAGTCCAAGCTGCTGAAGACTTTATCCCGCTTAGAGCACGGGCATCGCCTGCCGCGACGGCACCACTATACTTTTGAGTATCTGAGCATTTTGAAAGGCAGGATATGACCGCAACCGCCAGTCGAACCACCAACCGCAGACCCGAGCTTTTGGCGCCCGCCGGAGGGCCCGAGCCCTTTGCTGCCGCACTCGCCGCCGGGGCAGACGCCATCTACTGCGGCATGGGCAGCTTCAACGCACGCCGCAAGGCCACCAACTTTACCGACGAGGCCTTTGAGCAGGCCTGCCGCGCCGCGCATCTAGCCGGCTCGCGCGTCTACGTCACGGTCAACATCGTCATCAAGCAGTCCGAGATGAGCGATGCGCTGCAGCTCATCCATCGCTGCTCCACGCTGGGCGCCGACGCCTTCATCATCCAGGACTGGGGCCTGTTCTTTGAGGTCAAGCGCACCATGCCCGGCATCGAGACGCATATCTCGACCCAGGCGAACATCCACGACGACCGCGGAACCCTTTGGTGCCGCGAGCAGGGCGCCGACCGCGTGACCCTCTCGCGCGAGCTTTCCATCGACGAGATTGCCGCCATTCACGATGCCGCGCCCGATGTGGACCTTGAGGTCTTTAGCCATGGCGCCATCTGCTTTTGCTACTCTGGCCTGTGTCTGCTTTCGAGCTTTGCCATGGCGGGCCGCTCGGCCAACCGCGGCATGTGCGCTCAACCCTGTCGCCTGCCTTACGAGCTGATCGACGAGAACGGCCGCTCGCTCTCCCCTGCCGGTCGCGAGCGCGCGCTGTGCCCGCGCGACACCAACACTTCGCAGCTTGTTCGCCGTCTGTATGACGCCGGCGCCGCATCGCTCAAGCTCGAGGGCCGCATGAAGGCTCCCGATTACGTGTATTCCATCGTCGACGTGTATCGTCATCAGATTGACGATATGCTGGCCGATGTTTCGACCTCTAAGGACGAGGAAGCCGCCCGTCAGCGCCAGCTCAAGCGCTGCTTTAACCGCGACTTTACGCACGCCTATCAGGACGGCACCTCGGGCGACGAGATGATGAGCTATGAGCGTTCCAACAACCGCGGACAGATCGTGGGCACGGTGCTGGGCAGCCGCCCGGCCAACCGCGATGTGCGCGGGCTCAAGCCCGACGACCGCCGTCGCCGCGCCGCCATCGCCCGCATTGAGCTGTTTGAGCCCGTGGGCAAGGGCGACCTGTTGGAGCTTCGCCACGATAACGAGTTTGACCAGTTCCTGACCACCATTGCCGCCGATGATGCCGCTGCCGGCGATGTTATCGAGTGTCGCGTGCCCCGTAGCATGCCCGAGGGCTGCCGCGTCCGCGTGATTCGCAGCCAGCGCGCTATTGACGCTGCCAGCGCCGCGCTCAAGCGCGATGTGCTGCGCCGCCGCGCTGTTGATGTGTCCGTCGTGGCGCGCCTGGGCAAGCCGTTTACTGTCACACTCACCTGCTGTGACGACCCCGCGCTCACCGCCACCGCCACGGGCTTCACCGTCGAAGCCGCCAAGACCCGTGCGGTCGAGGCGTCCGATCTGGTTGAGCACGTCGGCCGCATGGGTTCCTCTCCCTTTGAGGCTGCGAGCTTTGAGGTGGCGCTCGATGAGGGCTGTGGCATGGGTTTCTCCGCCGTACATAAGGTGCGCGCCGCCACTTGTAAGGCGCTGGAAGAGGCCATTCTGGCACCGTACGAGGAGCGCGCGAAAACGCTCGAGCTGCCGGCGATTGTAACCGGTGATTCCCGCCCCGTGCCCGAGCACTACCGCGATGAGCCGCAGATCTGCGCCGCCGTCACCACGCTCGAAGCCGCCGAGGCCGCTCGCGCTGAGGGTGCAACGCGCATCTATATGACCACCGACGCGCTCGAGGCTGTCGGACTCTCCCCCGCCGATGCATTTGAGCAGGGTATCGTGCCCGTACTCGACGAAGTCTGCCGCGCCGTCGACCACGAGCGCGTCGACCCGTGGGTTGTTGACGGCGCCACGGTCGCTATTGGCAACATCTCTGAGCTTGCCCTGGCCGCCCAGGTTGGCGCCGCAGCCGAGATTCGCTCTTGCCTGCCCGTGCACAACGCGCCTTGCATGGAGGCACTTGCCGAGCGCGGAGCCGGTGCGTTTTGGCTCTCGCCCGAGATCACGCTCGACGAGATTGTCTCGCTCGGCGCCGCCGCGCCCGCGGTCCTGGGCATCACCGTCTTTGGCCGCCCGCGCGTCATGACAAGCGAGCATTGCATTCTGCAGGTTGCCAACGGCTGCATCCACGATTGTGCCAACTGCCGCCTGCGTGCCCGCAAGCTCTCGCTCAAGAATATCGATGGCAAGGTCATGCCGGTGCGTACCGACATCCACGGCCGCTCGCGCCTGTACGACGCCTACCCCATCGACCTCACGCCGCAGGTTCCACAGTTACTCGATGCCGGCGTGCGCCGTCTTATGGTCGACGGAACCCTGCTCGAGGCCGATGAGATTGGCCGTGCCGTCGCTCGCGTCCGTCGCGCCGTCGAGGCGGCTCAAGCCGGCCGCAAGCCCGCCGCCCGCCTGCGCGGCGCCACCTCGGGCTGCATGTTTGTGGGAATTAGCTAACCGAAAGGCTTACACGTGAACGAAGAACCTCAAGTCCTCTACTGCGACGCCTGGCTCATGGCCATCGATAAGCCTGCCGGCATGATCGTCCACGGTGACGGCACCGGCGAGCGCACACTTACCGACTATGCCAGCGATCTGCTGCTGGCGATGGGCGACGGCTTTGCCGCGACTGACATGCAGCCGCTCAACCGTCTGGACCGCAACACCACCGGCGTGGTGCTGTTTTCGCTCGACAAACAGACACAGCCCGCCTTTGACCAGATGGTCATCGACCACGCGTTCGAAAAGCACTATCTGGCGCTCGCCGAGGGCAAAATCGACTGGAATGAAAAGCTCATCGACAAGCCCATCGCCCGCGATCGCCACGATAGCCGCAAGATGCGCGTTGGCGCCAGCGGCAAGCCGTCTCAAACGCGCGTGAAGGTGCTCAAGCGTCTTAAGAGCCGCCGCGGCCTGCCCACGCGCTCGTATATCGATGTCGAGCTGCTCACCGGCCGCAAACACCAGATTCGCGTGCACCTGGCGAGCGAGCGCCATCCCCTGGTGGGCGACGACCTGTACGGGACGCCGCGTCCCTGCGGCCTCATGCTCCATGCCCACAGCGTGTCCTTTACGCATCCCGTAACCGGCGAGCACATCCACATCGAAGCCCCCTGCCCCTGGGGGCCCTAAACCACCACAAAGGGGACAGGCATTTATGGTGGTTTTGCCGCGATGGCTCTGCCGGATTCCCAAACATCTCGATCTGTAACAGCTAAAGCCCATTTTGCGGTCTATCTGTTACAGATCGAGACATTCGAATCCCCTCAAGGGAATAATCTCAATCTGTAACAGTAACTCGGCAAAATCAGTCCCAGATGTTACAGATTGAGACAAAGGGACGGCGCGGTTCGTAAGTATCTCGATCTGTAACACCTAGCCCACTTTTAACGGTCCAGTTGTTACAGACTTAGACAAACCGGCAGACAACGAAAGCGGCGACGCCCGTGATGGACGTTGCCGCTTTTCTATTGAGAAAACTACTCGGTTTTCGTTACTAACCACCACAATGGGGACAGGCACCTTTGTGGTGGTTTTGGCCTTGCCCCGCCGCTAGACCGTGATGACGTTGTCCATTGCCCGGTACTTGGCAGGGACATCGCCTGCGGTAATAATCGTTGCGTCACGGAAGTCCGCGAACTTGACGGGCGCCACCATGCCAAATTTACTGGCGTCCGAGATTACGAAGCGCTTGGCCGTATGGCGCATCGAGATACGCTTTACTTGCGCCTCCTCGATATCGGGCGCCGTGAA
>DBFVGT010000013.1:0-13546 GCA_048524725.1 Collinsella sp.
TTGCCCGGCAAAAAGACAAAGTGCATGTCTTCGAAGCTGCGTAGGAAGGGGAGGGTGCGGTCCATCTCCGCGCGAAAGCGAACGTACGGTTGAGGCAAGCTGGCACCGGCCATTACCAGCACGACGGTCTTGTCGGTGGGGAGGTTGAACTTAGCTAGCTCTTCCTCGCGATCGTAATCCGTGTCGAATCCGGCGCGAATAGGAATGCCGGTAATGCGAATCTTTGTCTCGAGCACCTTGCGCGGACGCAGCGTTTCGGCCATAAATTCGTTGGCAACACAGAATAAATCGGTGTCCTTGTGGGGCCACCATCCCTCGACTTCGTAGTCGGTCGGTACGCAGACGACCGGATAATCGATACCCGTAATTACGCGGGCGCCCACGGCAACATTGGCTGCTGTGATGTGCGTCGCAACCACGGCTATGGGCCTGCGGCTACGAATATATTCGTTGAAGGCGGGGAACATAATTCGCGACCATGCCGTTCCGCCACCCCAGAGAAGATGCCCCGTAAGCGTATATCGCCAGGTCAGGTCGTAAATGGGGCGCGTGGCTCCCGTAAAAGAAGCCGCGGTCTTATTGCCGTCGAATTTAATACGTCCAAAATCAAGGATATCGAGCACTTCAATCTCAATATCCTCGGGGATGCCATTGGTGCCGCGGATGAGGTCGAATGCCTGCGCAATCGCATTTGCGGCGGCCTTGTGGCCCGAGCCAACGGAGGCGTGCACGATGGTCACGAGAGGTTTTTGCTGAGCCAGGAGTGTGGTTTGCTCCGATTGGGGAGTGCTGTGCGTGAGCAGGGGAGCGTCGTCACTCGTCTGCGCCTGGTCCATCGATAACTCCCCTTCAGCTTTGTAATACGGATTTATCATTGTAGTGCATGAGTGTCACGTTCACGTAAATTTGGGTATGAGCGCAAAGAACGACAACGTTTCGACGAAAGGACGCTTCATGACTACCGATAAGCCGATCGATGTTGCGATTATCGGTGGCGGCCCCGCGGGCTATGCTGCCGCCATTTATGCTGCGCGTGCCAACCTGACGACGACCGTGATTGAGCAGGGCATGTCGGGAGGGCAGATCGCCACAACCAATGAGGTCGAGAACTATCCGGGTTTCCCGCTCCTGAGTGGCGCCGAACTCGGCGAGCGTTTTCAGCAGCATGCAGAGGGCCTGGGAGCACAGGTTACATGGAGTATGGTTACGGGTATCGATTACGATGCTGATGCAGCGTTGTTTACGGTGCATCACGATATGGGCGATACGCTGGCCTCGAGCGTTATCGCTTGCATGGGTGCCACGCCGCGTCCGGCAGGTTTCGCAGGCGAGGATACGTATCGCGGTCGTGGCGTTTCATATTGCGCAACATGTGACGGCATGTTTTTCCGCGGCAAGCAGGTTTTTGTAATCGGTGGTGGCAATTCGGCATGCGAAGAGGCGCTGTTCCTGTCCGACATTGCCAGCAGTGTGACCATCGTGCTGCGCCGCGACCAGTTCCGTGCGCCCGATGGTGTTGTTCAGAAAGTACTCGCAAAGGACAATATTACAGTTAGGTACCAAACTAGTATTGTGGAGCTATCGGGCGAAGCCATGCCAACGACGATTACCTTTAAGGACAATGCATCTGGGGAAACTCATGCCGAGTCATTTGAGCCCGGCTCGTTTGGCATCTTTGTCTTTACGGGGACGCAGCCACATACCGAGCTTGTTGAGCATCTAGTCGACCTGGCGCCTGATGGCGGCATTCTGACTGATGAATCTATGGCGACCCGCACGCCAGGTCTATTTGCCGCTGGCGATATCCGTTCCAAACGTTTACGCCAGGTTGTGACCGCTGTTTCGGACGGAGCCATAGCGGCAACGAGCGCATACGCGTTTCTCCGTGAATAAGTACGATAATATATCTTATGTAAGGTTGTTATCAATTTACTAAATGGCGGGACGAAGCATCAGTGCACTGTCCCGCCAATTTTCTTGGCGGCTATGTGGTATGCAAAACTAGATAACGTAGAATACAATGTAGAAAATGAACGGAGGACCTTTATGAACCACGTTAAACACGTTATTCCGATGTCTGATTCGTCGGTCAGCATTAAGCCTGAGGATATTCAGCCTACTGTGTTGCCCGATGCATTTATTCAGTCCGATATCGTGCGCAAACTCAATACGTTGAGTCTGCCGCGCTATAACCAGCTGCCCAATGTGACGCTCTACCGCGACCAGGTTATTGAGTATGTTGCGCTGTGGATGGAGCCGCTGTCCATTTGCGTTGAGCAGCCTGTCATTACGCCATCGATGATTAATAACTACGTGAAGGTCGGCCTGGTGCCTGCTCCGGTCAAAAAGCAATATGGCCGCGAGCAGATTGCCCGCCTGATCGCTATCTGCATCTTTAAACAGGTGCTACCTATTGCTGCGGTGCAGGCACTCTTTAACATTCAGCGTTTGAGCTACGATGCCCCGACGGCCTTTGATTATGTGGTCGATCAGCTTGAGGCATCGATTCGTTCGGCGTTTTCCGTCGAGCAGACGCCGGTTCCCGATACGGCGCATCAGGTAACGCGTGAGTCGCTGCTTGTGCGCAGCGCGGTTTCATCCTTTGTTTCGAAGGCTTACTTGATGAGCTATCTCAAGTTCAACGGGTTTAATAGCTAGCCGGCGTATAATACGGGCGGGATAAAGAGCCATCTGTCGCTTTGTCCCGCCCGTATTTTTGCTTGGTTGGACGTTATTTGCCCGAAGCTACGCCCATGCCGTAGCCGATGATGAGGCCGTGCATCTCGGCGTAATAGGAATCCAGGCCGTTGCAGGGCATGATGATGGTCTTGGAGCCGGGCCAGCGCTCCACAATTCGGCTGGCAAGTGCTTGGGCGCCTGCCTCATTCTCGACATGGTCGATAACGACCTCGCCGCCCGTAAAACCTTCGGCTTCCATGGTGTCGATGATCTTGTTGAGCATCTTCTTTTCGCCACGCGTGTGCCCAACGAGTTCGATTTTACCGGCTTCACTCGCCGTGCCCAAAATGCGAATATTGAGCTTGTTGGCAATGACGCCGGCTGCCTTAGGGATACGTCCGGCTTTGGCGAGGTTTTCGTAATTGCACAAGCTGAAGAGGATTTTGCTGTTCTGTTCAAGGCTATCGAAGTATGCGCAAGCGTCCTCGAATGAGATATCCGGATTGCTTGCAAGATAGCGGTCGAACAGCAAGAAAATGAGATCCATTTTGCCGCCAGCTGCGCGTGAATTGACAAGATGAATATTGCGGTCGGGCTCCTCGGCAAGAACCATATCGCGAGCCGTAGCTGCCGCATTGTAGCTGCCCGACACGCCCTCAGAGATCGGCATGCAGATGGTCTTGTCTGCCAATTTGAAGAGCTCGACCCACTCCCCTACGCTGGGACAAGCGCTCGAAGAAGCGTTCGTCTCCGCCTGAACAGCGCAGTTGAGCTCATGTACATCGAGTGAAAGGTCATCGACGAATTCACGCTCCCCCACTCGAATTTTGAGGGGCGCAAATGCAAAGGTGGTATGGGGCGCGGTCGGCTGCCAATCGCGGAGGTTACAGCTTGAATCGGAGATAAGTGCCCAGCTCATAGAGGGTCCTTTCTAATTGTTCCTCAACAATTATAGCCATCTTGCAAACCGAATGTACGGCTATCTAGTTTTGAATACTAGATAGCCGTACTGATCTCAAGGCAAAAGGTGGGGGCAAAAAGAATGGGCCTCGTGACTCAAGATCGCGGGGCCCACGTTCGTTCGCTGTAGTAACAGATTAGTAGCGTACGAAGATGTAGTTGTTGTTCATACCGGCTGCGACGGAACTGATGATGACGCCCGTGCTGTAGTCGGAAGCATGGATCATCTGACCATTACCGATATAAATGCCGGTATGGTAGGAGTTAACCACAACATCGCCGGGTTGCGGATCGGACACACGGGTCCAACCCATGAAGTCGACCGTGGTGCCCAGACGGCAGTAGCGTCCCGTGAGGCAATAGCTTACAAAACCGGAGCAGTCAAAGCTGTTCGGTCCAATGCCGCCCCAAGAATACGCACAGCCGAGCTTGCTGTAGGCGCGCGAAACAACGGAGCCACCATCAACAGACTGACTCGGTGCTGAAGGCGTGGGAGCCGGAGCGGGCGTGGGGGCAGGCTGCGGTGCGGGAGCCGGACTGTTGCCGCCCTGGTTGTTGTTATTGCTGGTCTGGCCACCGTTGTTGGTGTTCTCGGTCGTACCGGCAGTCTCGTTGCTCACCGTGGCCTTCTCGGCAGTGCTGGCGTTGATGCCGGCCTGCAGCGCGGCGTTGGCCTGGGCCTCGGCGGCAAGCTCGGCCTGCAGCTGCGAATCCAGGGAGTTTACGACGTTCTGGGCCTCAGCCTGCTGGGCGTTAAGCTCATCGACCTTCTTTTGCGTGGCGGCGACGTTCTTCTCCTGCTCGGCCTGCTTATCGGTGAGCTGCTGCTTAAGCTCCTTGACCTCTTGAATGGTCTGAGCCTGCTTATCGGAAACTTTGCCGTAGTAGAACAGACGGTTGAGCATATCGCTCAGATCATCAACACCCGTCAAAACCTGAAGCAGGCTCAGACCGCCGGTTTTGTACTCGCCGGCGACATAGGTCGAGAGCTTGGCCTGACCATCGGCGATCTCCTGCTGCTTTTGCGTGATCTCGCCGGCAGTCTGATCGAGCGCCTGCGTCTGCGTGGCAAGCTCATCGTAAATCTGCTGAGTTTGGGTACCGATCTGCTCGAGCTTCGTACGAGCAGCGGCAAGGTCGGATGCGGTATCGGCGTAGGCAGGAGCCGCGAGGCCCAAGCCCAAAACACAAGCGAGGGTTGCCGTAGCAGCGCAGCGTGCCATGTTTTTGTGCGTGTTTGCTGTGCGCATGTAGCTTCCTTTCCAGTAACTAAGGGTAACGGCTAGTCCACCGTCACCAGGCTAAAGAGCTCCACATCGCCATCAGACGGCGTGAGCTTCTCGCGCGGGTTGAGAAACGCAAGCTCAAGGATACAACCGTAACCGACAAGCTTTGCGCCCATATCTCGCACCAGTTTACCTGTTGCCTCGACGGTTCCGCCCGTCGCGACCAAGTCATCCAGAATCAACACGGTATCTTTAGAGCTGATAGCGTCGGCATGGATCTCAATGGAATCCGTTCCGTATTCGAGCTCATAGCTCTGGCTCACCGTCTTGCGGGGTAGCTTGCCCGGTTTACGTGCGGGAACAAAGCCGGCACCAAGGGCCACAGCCACCGGTACGCCAACCATAAAGCCGCGAGCCTCGGGACCCACGACCTTGGTGATCTCCATGCCGGCAAAGTGCTCGGCGAGGGCATCGGTCATGGCTTTGAGCGCCTCGGGATTGCCAAAGAGCGGCGTGATGTCTTTGAAGATGACTCCGGGCTCGGGATAGTCGGGGATGTCGACGATTTGAGATTCGAAGTCGTACATTGCATGACCTTTCAATGGGTTGCCGAAATATCAACAGCGGTTATTTGCCCGCGGTGACGGTGCCGGATTGCGAAGGGGCGACGACCTTGAGCGGCTTTACGAGAGAATCCTCGTGCGAAGCCGGTGCGGCAGTTTCTTCGTTTTTGGCCTTGGTGGATTCGGAGCGAGCGATTTCCTCATCGAGTGCATCGATGTCGGCGTCCTCGACCACGGCGTTGAGCGACTCAAAAACGCGGTTTTTGAGCAGCGCGGTGTGCACGCCCTCCGTCAGGTCGTGAAGCTTCTTAAACGCACGCTCGAGCTTGGCGTCGCGCTCGTCATCGGAGGTATCCATTCCGAGCATGCTCACGAGCACCTGCTCAAACATCGAGGATTCGCGGTTGGCGGAAGACACGTACTGACGCAGGTTGCGCGGCTCGATATGGAAGCGTGACAGCTCGGAGCAGTAGCGGATGATCGGAAAATCGCGACCATCGACGAGCTCACGGTTCTGCGGACTCTTGATGATGCGAATGAGGTCGTTCTCGGCGAGCGAGCGGATAAACGAGATCTCGACGCCCAGCATATCGGGAATGGTCTCGATGGGATGCAGCTTTTGTTTGGTCTCCTTGGGCTCCGTCTTAAGCGGAACATCGGACAGCAAGCCCACCTCGTAGGCGAGCGTTGACAGGTCCGTGGCGTTTTCCAAGCGCTGCTTAATCACGTTGAGCGGCATGTAGCGGGTCTTCTGCAAGTGCAGGATGACCTCCAGGCGATCAACGTCCTCCTTAGAGTACTGACGGTATCCCTTAGGCGTACGATGAGGGGTAATGAGCCCCTCATCTTCTAGAAATCTAATTTTTGAGTTCGAAAGATCGGGGTATGCGCCTCGAAGTAGGTTGACGACTTGGCCGATACTCAGATAGTTGCGTTCGGCCATGCCCTACTCACCGGTTTCGATGCGCTCCGGCGTGCTCTCGTGGTAGATGAGCGTAAACGTACCGATTTGGACGGAAGAACCGTCGTGCAGCGGGGCTGCATTGACGATGGCACCGTCGACCCAGGTGCCATTGAGCGAGCCCAGGTCCTCGATGCGAGCGCCGAGGCCCTCGCGGATAATGCGCGCGTGGCTGCGCGAAACGGTCATGTCATTGAGGAAGATGCCGTTCGCAGGATCGCGGCCGATGGTGGTCACGTCGTCCTCGAGCTCAAAGGCGGCACCAGTCTGCGGACCCTTGACGATGGACAGAACGGGGGCGGTGATGCGCACGCTGGCCATGAGATCGGGAACGGTGACGTCGCTTGAAGGCACGCGGAATACGCAGGTAGCGTCAGCAGTCTTATCATTCTGAGGCATATTGTTAACCATGTTGTCCATGACAACCCCTAACTTATCGCGGACGAGCCGCAAATAATGAACCGTACGTAATCATACCCCAACGAATCAGTCTTCGATTTCGGGGTTCAGAAAGTCGATGTCCTCGTCCTCGGGATGCGCGAGAGCCTGTTTAATGGCCGCTCCGCCCTTAATGGAGTAGATGACAGCGGTGAGCATGGAGAAGATCACGCCGCCATACACAAAGAAGATGCCGAGGGGCACCGAGCTTCCGTTGAGACCCGGGAAGGCCGCGAGGGTCGAAGGTAAAAGGTGCAGGCCGTCAATAACGGGGAACCCGAGCAGCATGAGTGAGAAGCCGGTCATGAGCAGCGCTGTGGCAATCTTTCCGGGAAAGACGACATCGATGGGGCGACGGTGATAATGACGCACGATAAGCGTGCCGATGCCCAGATAGATGTCGCGGCCAATAATGAGCACGCAGACCCAGATGGGCAGCTCTCCGCGGACTACCAGTCCAAGTACGCCGGTGAATAACAGCGCACGGTCACAAATGGGATCCATGACCTTACCGAGCCACGAGACCGTCTTAGTCATGCGGGCGATCTGACCGTCCATCCAGTCGGTAGAGGCGGCAACGGCGTAGATAACGATGGCGATGACGCGGTTGTTATCCGTCACAAACAGGTACAGAAATACCAGGGTGAGGATCAGGCGCGTAAAGGTGATGAAATTGGAGATCGTAAAGATCTTATTCGACGGGTAATCGGAAGTGCCGATAAGCTCCTTTTTGATCTTCTTTTTGATGCCCACAGGACTCCCCCGCTGGTTAACGACAAAACTTTCGCTACTATACCCGTTCCGGCGATGTCTATCCAGCGTAAGCATAGAGAGTCCAGACATGAGGAAGGCGCTTTTGGGCGGCGGTGGATTTCACATTCGTGTACATCAGCCTCCAAACATGCCGAAAAATGTCGGTTTTGGAGGGTGATGTACACGTTTTGATTCGGTGATTACATCGATCGGGAAAGTTGTTGCCTTAAGCAAGTTAATCATGATGTGCAGGTCGAGAAGGGTTGGCGCCAAAAGAACCCAACGGCCGTTACGGCTTCGTTAGAAACGCGCCCCACCATGGATGGTGAACCCGAAAGGTAAGGCGCGCGGGCACGGTGGCTCGGCCCGCGCGCCCGGAAGAGAAAGGATAAACCCATGGGTTACATGCTCGAGACGCGTGGGCTCACCAAGCGCTTCGGCCGCGGCGACCAGGCGCAGGACGCCGTGGCCGATGTGAGCCTTCATATCCGCGAGGGCGAGGTGTACGGGCTGCTCGGTCCCAACGGCGCCGGCAAGTCGACAACGCTCAAGATGATCTGCGGGATGCTGCGGCCGACGGCCGGGGAGATCCTCTTTGCCGGGCACGCCTGGCGCCGCGAGGACCTCTACGCAATCGGCAGCCTCATCGAGGAGGCGCCGCTCTACCCCAACCTCACCGCGCGCGAGAACCTGCGCGTGCGCACCACGCTGCTGGGCCTTCCCGAGAGCCGCATAGATGAGGTGCTCGCCGCCGTGGACCTCGCGGACACCGGGAAGAAGCGCGCCGGGCGCTTCTCGATGGGCATGCGGCAGCGCCTGGGGCTCGCGCTGGCGCTGATCGCCCGGCCACGCCTGCTCGTGCTCGACGAGCCCACCAACGGCCTCGACCCCATCGGCATCGAGGAGCTGCGCGACCAGATCCGCGGCTTCGCGGCGGCGGGTACGACGGTGATCGTCTCGAGCCACATCCTCTCCGAGGTGCAGCAGATGGCGGACACCATCGGCATCATCTGCGGGGGGCGCCTCGCCTACGAGGATGCGCTTCGGCCCGGGCAGGACCTCGAGGAACTCTTCATGAGCTTCTGCCGGGAAGGGCGACGAGCGCGCGGGGAGGTGGCGGCATGACGGGCGAGAAAGGCGGCCTGCTCGCGGCCCTGCGCGCCGAGGCCCTGAAGTCGCGCCACGCGGCACCGGTTCGCCTGGCCGTGCTCATGGCGCTGCCGATGCCGCTGCTCGGCGCGATGCCCTACCGGGGCGTGCAGATCTTTAGCGCGTGGAACTACTGGTACGCGCTCTTCCTGCCCGTGTCTCTATCGCTTGTGGTGGCGTGCGTCGCGCGGGCGGACGCTCGCACGCGGATGCGGGGGCTTCTGGGCCTGGGCTTCCCGCTCGGGCGCGCCTGGTGGGCCAAGGCGCTCTGGTGCCTCGCGCTCTGCACGCTCTCGAACCTCGTGGTCTTCGGCATCTACCTCGCGGGATCGGCGTTCTCCTCGCAGGGCCTCACGGCCGCGGGTACGCTCACGATGCTCTTCTGCGCGCTCGTCAACACGGTGACCGCGGCGTGGATGATCCCCGCAGGGCTCTTTCTCACGGTGCGGCTCGGCATGCTCGCGGGCATCTTCTGCCCGCTCGTCGCGCAGCTCGTGGGCGGGTTCGCCTGGTCGTTGGTGCCGTTGCCGCAGCTCTTTCCGCCGTCGGCGAGCATGGTCATCCCCACGAGCTTCATTCCCGTGCTGCCGAGCGGCGAGCCGCTCGCGGCGGACATGGCGCTCGGCGGGGCGCTCACGGCGGACGGCATGCTCACGCTGGCGGGCCTTGCGGTCTGCGCGCTCGCGTTCGCCGCGCTCACGGCGGCGGGCGCGGCCTGGTTCGCGCGCTCCGAGGAGAGGTGATGGCCATGACACGAATCTCCGACCCGACGCCGCGCATGACTCTCCCGCGGGCCCTGCTCTCCGAGGCCCTGCGCCTGGCGCGCTCCCCGCTCTCGGCGGTGCACCTCGCCTGCGGCCTGGCGGCCGGTCTTGCCTGCGGCGAGTACTTCTCCGTAACCCGATGGGACCCGGCGATGGGCGCGGACGCCTACGCCCAGTTCCTCGGCGCCCTCATGCCGCTCATGTCCGCCATCGTCTGCGGGCTCGCCGTGGACGAGGAGCGCGCTGCCGGGCGCCTCGCCAACCTCACGGCGGTCCCCTCGCGCGGGCGCGCCGTCGCGGCGAAGCTGCTCGCCCTTGCGGCGCTCGGCGCCGCCGCGCTGGCCGTGGCGCTCGGCGTGTTCGGGGCCGTGCTCGCCGTTGCCGGGCGCCTGCCGCTCGGGCCCGCTCCGCTTGCGGCCGCGTGGGCGGGCATCGTGCTGGGCAGCCTGCCCCTCTACGCGCTGTGGCTCGGCGTGGCCCTGCGCCTCGGCCGCAACGCCGCCATCGGCGCCGGCGCTGCGGGGGTGCTCCTCGCGTTCTTCTCGGTGGGCGGACTTGCGAACGGCCTCATGACCGGCGAGCTCACCGGTGCCCTGGCGACGCCCCTGAGCTGGGTGCCGCTCGCCTGGCCCGCGCGACTGGGGTCGCTCGGGGTGGAGGCCTTTATCGACGCCGCACGCGCGGCGGGCCCTCTCCTCACGACTGCGCTCGCTAGCCTCGTGCTCACCCTGGCAGCCGACGCCGTCCTTCTCGTCTGGTTCTGCCGCTTCGAGGACGGGAGGGTAGATGCGTAGGAAGCCGCTCACCGCTGTGCTCGTCCTCCTCTCCGCAGCGCTCGTCCTGGGCGGGAATGCCCTGCTCGACGCCGGCTGGGGGTCGGCGCTGCGCTCGATCGCCGACCGCGTGCTGCCCAACCCTAAGATCGCTATGTGGGCGCCCGAGCCCGGCAGCCACGCGAGCTCCTACGCCGACGCCACCGGGGCGGGGGCGAATTACGTCTACCTTGTCGACGCGGCGGACGACGGGGGCAATGTCCGAGAGCTCCAGCTCATCTTCTTCGGGCGGGAGTCGGACGGCGAGGGCTGGCTCGAGATCGAGGCGCGCGGCGGCTCGGGCGTGCGCTACCGCGCGTGCGACGCGGCCGAGGCACCCGTGGCTGCGCGCAGGGCTCTGGACCGCTGAGCGCGGCGTTAGTACAATTCCGACGAGAGTTTCAGGAGGTCGAACATGGCGAGGATACTGGCAGTGGATGATGAACGGGCGATCCTCGACGCGCTTGCGCGCGTCCTCGGCCGCGACGGCCATGAGGTCGTCAAGGCGGAGGACCCGACGGCGGTCCCGGGGATGGACCTCTCGCGCTTCGACCTCGTGCTCTGCGACGTCATGATGCCGGGGCTCGACGGCTTCGAGCTCGTGCGGCAGATCCGCCCGGACTTCGACGGCCCCATCGTCTTCCTGACCGCTCGCGTGGCCGAGGAGGATGCCGTGGCCGCCTACGGCCTGGGCGCCGACGACTACGTCCGCAAGCCCTTCGGGGCCGCGGAGCTGCGCGCCAAGGTCGCGGCCCATCTACGCCGTGAGCGCCGGCCGCGCTCGCACGCCCTCTCCTTCGGGGAGGTGCGGATCGACCTCAGGGCGCGCGACCTCGCCGTGGGCGGCGAGACCGTGCCGCTCACGCCCACCGAGTACGCCATCTGCGAGTACCTCGCGCGCCACCCCGGGCAGGTCATGAGCCGCGCGCAGATACGCGAGGCTGTGCTCGGCTGGGAGAGCGACGCCGACGACGCGGCCATATCCATGCAGGTCAGCCGCGCCCGGAGGAAGCTCTCCGAGGCCGGCGCCGATCCGATCGCGACCGTCTGGGGGATGGGGTACAAGTGGCAGCTCTGAGGATCGGGGCGCGAGGTCGCGGGGGCATGCCGCTCTCCTTCGTCATCGCGCGCTACTTCGCCTACGCGTTCGCGGCGGTCGCCACGGCGTGGCTCGCCTCGTTCATGGTGCTCTCCGTGGCGATCAACGCGGGCTTCGTCTACGAGGCAAGCTGGGGGCCGGCCAATGCGCGCGAGGTCGCGGAGGGCCTGGCACGCGACGGCGTCTGCGGGCAGCAGGACGTGCCGACGGCCTACCGCTACCTCATCCTGAACAAGGACGGATACGTGCTGACGACAGACCTCGAGGGCACGCGGCTCGAGGATGCGACGGAAATGGCCAGTACGGCACTCGCCGCGGATCCGGGCTCAGTGGAGATCGAGGGCGGGGGCTCGGGCCTCACCTACGCTGCGTTCCCGCTCAAGGGCGGCGGGGCCTGCGCACTCGTCAGCGAGTACCTGCCGCAGTGGGTCTCGCGCGATCTCGCCAGCCTGCTTCCCAACCCGCAGAACCTCATGCTCGTCGGCGCCGCTGTGGGAAGCGCGCTCGCGCTCGCGCTCGTGGCGCGCCGTGCGAGCCGCGTGATCTCGCGCAAGATGGCGCCGCTCGCGGAGGCGGCGGGGCGCGTCGGCGCGGGGGAGCTCGACTTCGCGGTCGGCAGCACCAACGTGCGCGAGGTGAACGACGTCCTCGCCGCGATGGACGCCATGCGGGCCTCCCTCGCCGAGTCGCTCGAGGCCCGCTGGGCTGCGGAGCGGGGGCAGCGCGAGCAGATGGCGTCGCTCGCCCACGACCTCAAGACGCCGCTCACCGTGCTGCGCGCCAACGCCGACTTCGTGGCGGAGGAGCTGGAAGACGAGAATGACAGCGACCTCTCGGCCGCCGCGCGCGACATAGCCGGCGGTGTCGAAAGGCTCGACGGCTACGTGCGCCTGCTCATCGAGGCCTCGCGCGGGTCCGGCGGGGCGGAGAGGGCCCCCATGCGGCCGACCGAGCTCTGCGAACAGGTCCTCGCCGAGGCCGCCCAGATCGCCCGGGCGCGAGGCGTGACGCTCGACGCGGCCACGGGCCCCGCTGTCGCGGGCGCGCCCGAGGCCCCGCTCGACCGAACCGCCCTGGCGCGAGCCGCCGCGAACCTCGTGGCCAACGCCGCCGAGCACGCGCGCTCGCGCGTGGCGGTCTCCTGCGACGTCGCGGGCGGACACCTCGTCATCGAGGTGGCCGACGACGGACCGGGCTTCTCTCCCGCCGCCCTCGAACGCGGCTGCGAGCGCCTCTTCACAGACGACTCGTCCCGCTCCTCGCGCGACGGAGGCCGCCACTACGGGCTCGGCCTCCATGTCGCCTCCGAGGCCGCGAGCGCCCACGGGGGCTCCGTCTCGCTCGCCAACAGCCCCTCGGGCGGCGCGGTGGTCACCATCGCGGTCCCCCTGTGCGGGATCTGACGACTTCCTCGATGTCTACCTCGACTGCGATATGTCGCTCGCCGAGGCCGCGACGAGATGGTGTTGCGTCTGCCCCGCTTGGTGCTTCTAGCTCAAATTTGATCTGATGTAAGGCTCGTGCAATCCTGCATGGGCCGTTCTTTTGGCAATTGCTCGACCGATTCGTGGCTTGAAACACAAATTATCGAGTTAAGGAGACATGGGGTCACACAGCGGCTCTCAGAGCGCCCGCCGCACTCCCCCGCCATTACCCTGCGGCGTCCTCGTATAGAGCCCATCCTGCTTGGCGTTTCGTTGCAACAGCCCACTTGTCCACCGATCAAGTGAACTACTGGAATAAATACAGCGACACGCTTGTCCGTTATAGTCGCTATATCTGTGTTAATCGCCGCGATAAATACAGCCTGTACTCGGCTGCATACCAGCTACGCGTATGTAGATTCATATCGCGTTAATAAATCGGCTCAAGCGTGTGCAAAACGCGCAAGTAGCCGCAAAAGGCGATTATCGCGCAGGTAGATTTTTGGCACCCTGTTGCTTAAACAAAATTAAGCAATTGCTTAAAACAAAAAAGGTCAGGCACAAGGTGCCTGACCTGCAAACTTCTGGTCGGGACGACTGGATTCGAACCAGCGACCCCTTGACCCCCAGACCCCTATTTTTGGCTCTACCTGTGGTTTTTTTATTATAGCACGCGCAAATAGCGCATGTAAGCTGTTTCCGCATATGTAAATTAACG
>DBFVGT010000014.1:0-3937 GCA_048524725.1 Collinsella sp.
CGGGTACGGGAGCTGTCGCAGCGGTATGGGGTTCGGATTGTGGGGCTTTGTCCCGAACAGAACAACCCCAAGCCGTGGAATATCGCGGCGCGCGGGAATGAGGCGCGTGCCCGCACGCTCGCGTACTTTAAGAACGTTGTAGATATCGCGGCGGAACTTGGAGCCGAGCAGGTCATGGTCTCGAGCGGCTGGGCATTTTTGAACGAGCCGATCGAGGACGCGTGGGGTCGCAGCGCCTCGATGCTGCGTGCGATTGCCGAGCATGCGGGAGAGCGCGGCGTGCGACTGGTGCTCGAGGCCCTACAGCCGGTTGAGTCGATGATCGTGAACTCGGCGGCCGACACGAAGCGCATGATCGAGGCAGTTGATCATCCGGCACTTAAGGCGTGTCTGGATTTGGGCGCTATGGCGGTGGCAGGGGATACCATCGACGATTATTTCGATCTGCTTGGCGATGATGTCGCCCACGTGCATTTTGTCGATGTTGCGGCAGATGGCACGACGCATCTTGCCTGGGGTGACGGCGACCGCGATATGCGCGCCGACCTGGATAGGCTGGTGGCGCGCGGCTATCGCGGAGTTGTTTCGGCCGAGACCTATGACTGGCGCTATTTTGCCGACCCCGCAGCTGCCGATGCGCAGGTAATGGCAGAGTATCGTCGTGCGATTGGCGTCTAGGTGGGGTTGGGTTGCGACAATCCGTTCCAATGTTTCCAAATGAATACGCTGTGAGCCGAGAGAGACGATTTTCCCCGCAAGCACTCTAGTATGCTAAAGTACCCAGAAGACCGGCGGAGCTATGCCGGTCTTCTGCTCTATATGAAACGCAGCATGAGGAGGCTCACCAGATGACGGCCACACCGTGGGGATTCCTGGACATATTGCCCGAGGAGGCTCAGGCGCGCGAGGAGATCGCGCTGACGGTGAAGGGCTGCCTCAGGGAGCATCATTACCTTCCGGTCGAGACGCCGCTGCTCGAGGACAAGGGTTCACTCGAGGAAGGCGGCCGCATCGCGGATACTCCGTTCAAGCTTTTTGACGATGATGGCCGCCTGCTGGTGGTCCGTCCCGACAACACATTGCCGATCGTGCGTCTAGTTTCGACCCGCATGCGCGCGGCCGACCTGCCCCTGCGCCTTCGCTACGAGGCACCGGTGGTTCGCGAGTGCCAGCGCAATGCCGCCGGCTCGCGTCAGTTTACGCAGCTGGGCTTTGAGCTTATCGGTGCGGGTGATACCGCGGGCGATGTCGAGATCGTATCGCTCGTGGCCGAGGCCGTGCGCAAGCTGGCACTGCCCGATGCGCGCATTATCGCAGGTAGCGTACGCCCGTTTAAGGAGCTGCTCGCGGCGTGCGAGGATCGCGAGCTGGCCGCCGAGGCCCTGCGCTGCGTGCACGCCAACGACTTTGTGGGCCTCGATGCCCGCGTGACGGCAAGCGCCGAGTCCGATGCCGTCAAGGCCGCCATTAGCGAGCTGCCGCGCCTACACGGCGGAGCCGAGGTGCTTGACCGCGTGGACGCGCTGCTGGAGACCGCCGGTATCGTCGCGCCGCTGACGCGCGAGCTGCGCGTCCTGGTCGAGGGCCTGGCACCCGAGGACGCCCAGGTGCTGTCGTTCGACTTCTCTATCATGAACTCTTTCGATTACTACACGGGTCTGGTCTTTAAGGCCTATGCCGGTGGCTTGCCCGATCCGGTCGGTTCGGGTGGACGCTACGACTCCATCTTTACCGGCGCATTTGGCGACGGCATCGAGGTACCGGCGGCGGGTTTCGCCTTTTCGCTCGAGCGTCTGGAGGCTGCGCACACCTCGGCCGAGGACGCTGCTTCCGATGGCGATCGCGCCGCGGGCCGTGGCGCCGAGGGTCCGCTGCGCATTGCCGTGCCCAAGGGCTCGCTCAAGGTCGACACGCTCGACGTGCTCGAGGCCGCGGGCTTGGATGTCTCGGAGCTGCGCGATCCCGGCCGTCACCTGATCGTGCGCGGCCGCGACACGCGTGCCGGCGAGGGTACGGTCGGCGATATCGAGTTTGTCATCGTGCGTCCCAGCGATGCGCCCGCCTTTGTGGGCTGTGGCGGTGCCGACTGCGGCATCTGCGGTTGGGACTCGCTTATCGAGGCCGACCTCAACCTGCTGCAGCTGGTCGATCTGGGCTACGGCCTGTGCACTTTCATTGAGGCGGAGCCCGCGTGGCGCGCCGGCCAGGCCGAGCGCAACTATGCCCGCCGCGGGTCGCTTCGCGTGGCCACCAAGTATCCGCGCATCGCGAGCACCTGGTATGCCGAGCGCGGCGTGAACGCCGACATCGTTTCGCTGCACGGCAACATCGAGCTGGGTCCCATCGTCGGCATGACCGATCGCATCGTGGATATTACCGCCACGGGCGCCACGCTGCGCGATAACGACCTCGTTATTACTGGTCGCATTATGGACTGCACGGCCCGCTTCTTTGTCAATCCGGGTGCCGCACGTCTGGATCCGCGCGTACGCAATCTGGCAGATCGCTTGGCGGCAGCCGTGAAGGACAAGCATTTTGAGCCCGTTGCGGGCTCGGCACAATAGCGCGAGCACGCACGGGCGCCCCAACGTCCGGGCGGCGGGCCGACTGGCGCCGCCGCCCGGTCTCTCGTTTTTCGAACACAACCTCGACCGATAGGGGATACCGAAATGAAGACCATCAAGCTTGCTCCCGGTGAGCGCCTCGTTACCAACCAGCTCAACCGTAAGGGCGTGCTGCCGCAAAACATCGTCGACGCCGCTCGCGATATCGTGGCCAACGTGCGTGCCAACGGCGATGCCGCGGTGCGCGATTACTGCCAGCGTTTTGACGGTGTTGAGCTGCAGAGCTTCCGTCTTCCGCAGGAGCAGATCGATGCCGCGCTCGAAGGCCTCGATCCGGCCTTTGTCGCCGCGCTCGAAAAGGCTGCGCGCCAGATTCGCGAGTTCCACCAGCGCGAGGTCGAGCAGAGCTGGTTTACCACGCGCCCGGACGGCACGATGCTCGGCGTTAAGGTGACCCCGCTTGCTGCGGCCGGCATCTACGTGCCGGGCGGTCGCGCGCAGTACCCTTCCACCGTGCTTATGAACGCCATTCCCGCCAAGGTTGCCGGCGTTGAGCGCGTGGTCATGGTGACCCCGCCGCAAAAGGATGGACTGATTAGCCCGTATACGCTCGCGGCGGCCAAGCTCGGCGGCGTGGACGAAATCTATATGGTGGGCGGCGCCCAGGCCGTGGCCGCGCTGGCGTACGGTACCGAGACCATTCCGCGCGTCGACAAAATCACCGGCCCGGGCAACGCCTTTGTTGCCGCTGCCAAGCAGATTGTCTCGGGTGACGTGGGTATCGACATGGTCGCCGGTCCCTCCGAGGTCTGCGTGCTGGCCGATGCCACGGCCAAGCCTATGGTGGTCGCGGCCGACCTGATGGCTCAGGCCGAGCACGATCCGCTGGCGGCCTGCTATCTGGTGACCTGCGACGAGCAGTTTGCGCGTGAGGTCGAGGCGGGTATCGACATTCTGGTAGCGCAGTCCCCGCGTGCCGAGATTACGTGCGCCTCGCTCGATAACGAAGGCGCCATCGTGGTGGCCGCCGACATGGCGGCCGCCGTCGAGGCCGTGAACACCGTGGCGCCCGAGCACCTTGAGCTGCACTGCAAGGATGCGATGGGCCTGCTCGGCGGCATTCGCAACGCCGGCGCCATCTTTGTGGGCGCTTGGAGCTCCGAGCCGCTCGGCGATTACGTTGCCGGTCCCAACCACACGTTGCCGACCGGCGGCACGGCCATGTTCTCCAACCCGCTTTCGGTCGAAGAGTTCGTTAAGCGCTCGAGCGTTATATGCTATACGCCCGAGGGCCTGCTCTCCGACGCTCCCGCTACGCAGCGTCTGGCCGAGGCCGAGGGCCTGTGGGCGCACGCGCTTTCGGCCGCACTGCG
>DBFVGT010000015.1:0-7757 GCA_048524725.1 Collinsella sp.
TTCACGGAAAAGGCGGCCAAGGCCGCCTTGATGTTATCCATGAGGATATGCTCAAAATGTGCGCGGTTCTTGCCCTTCAGTCCAACCTCGTGATAGTGGACCAGGCAGACGCGAGCCGCCATTTAGGCTTCAGCAACCTTGTGGCCGAGCGCCTTCTCGTAACGGGCCTCGTCGTAAGAGATGTCACCGTCGACAATCTCGTCCATAGCCATCGAGATGGTATCGGCACCGGAAAGCCCGATGGTGATGTCATCGACATCCTGGACGGCAAGCACGCGGTTGTGCTGGCCACGCAGCATGCTATTGATGTCGCAGGCGCGCTTGGAGGCAAGCGAAGCGAGCAGGAAGCGGTTGTGATCGGTCTTCTCCAGAAGATCGTCAATGCAAGGCTTTACAACGGACACGGACCTCAGATCCTTTCATGCATATCGAGAACGCGAACGAGCTCATCGGTCGCGCGGTCGAGATCGTCATTCACCACGACGTCGTCGTAGCGGTCGGCAAGGGCAAGCTCATCGGCGGCGTTTGCCATACGCAGCTCAATCGTCTCGGGCGTCTCGGTACCGCGACCGACCAGACGCTCGCGGAGTACCTCAAGCGAAGGCGGCTTGATAAAGATCAGCACGGCCTCGGGGAAACGCTCCTTCACCTGCAGGGCGCCCTGGACATCGATCTCCAAAATCAGAGACGAGCCCGAGGCGAGCTTGGATGTGACCTCGCTCACCAACGTGCCGTAGCAGTTACCGTGGACCTCGGCCCACTCAACAAACTCACCGTTTGCCACGCGGCGGTCGAACTCCTCGCGCGTCAGAAAAAAGTAGTTGACGCCGTCGACCTCACCTTTGCGTGGTGCTCGCGTGGTAGCCGAAACCGTCAGACCCAGGTTCGAGCGGCGCTCGCGCACACGAGTGACGAGCGTACCCTTGCCTGCGCCTGACGGTCCAGAAATCACAAAGAGCTTGGAATCCTGAGCGCTCACTTATTTGGTCAGCTGCTCGAGGAGCTGCTCGCGCTGACGGACGCCGAGGCCCTGGACGCGACGAGTAGCGGAGATACCGAGCTCCTCCATGATCTTGGCGGCCTTGGCCTTGCCATAACCGGGGAGAGACTCGATGAGGGTGGAAACCTTCATGCGGGAAGCGATGGGGTCATCGGAGTTGAGCACGGACTCGAGGGACTTCTCGCCCTTCTTGATCTGCTCGCGAAGCTCAGCGCGGGCGTGACGTGCGGCGGCAGCCTTCTCAAGAGCCTGCTTGCGCTGCTCGTCGGTAAGCTGAGGGAGTGCCATTCGTACCTCCAAATAGTTGGGTTATATCTGATTCAATAATTGGCATTTTAGCACGTAGAACGTACAAAATGCCTAATCGCGGCTCCATAGGTTAGACGATACCCGCAAAAAGTGCAATATACTGCGCCCAAAGTTAAGCCCCTGACCTGCGATTCCACACAAAGGATGGGAAAGTTTACGCAGGCACAGGGGCTATTTTGTGCTAATGAGACCCAAAAGTGGTGACTTAGGGGAATCTTTTACGCAACGTTTTCGACCAGCTCGGCGACGATGGCGTCAAAGGCGGCAACCGGATCGTCGGCACCGGTGATGGGACGGCCCACCACAATGTGGCTTGCGCCACGCTCGATAGCCTGGGAAGGCGTCGCCACGCGGGACTGGTCACCAAGGGCGGCACCCACCGGACGCACACCCGGAGTCACGATCAGGGCATCAGGACCCAGCAGCTCACGCATGTCGTGAGCCTCCATCGGCGAGCACACGATGCCGTCGATGCCGTTGGTCTGGGCAAGCTTTGCCAGACGGGCGGCTTCCTCGGCCACGGGAGACTCGACGCCGATCTCGCTCAAGGCATCCTGATTCATACTCGTGAGCACGGTAATGGCGACGAGCTTGGCGCGGTCCTCGCGCGCCTCCTCGGCACCCTCACGGCACGCGGCGAGCATAGCGCCCGAACCCAGGCCGTGGACCGAGAGCAGGTCGGCACCGGCAAGCGAGGCCGAACGGGCGGCACCGCGCACCTGATGCGGAATGTCATGGAACTTAAGGTCGAGGAAGACCTTGAAGCCCAAGTCCTTGAACGTCTTGACGATCTCGGGACCCTCGGCGTAATAGAGCGTCATGCCCACCTTGAGCCAGACGGCGTGGCCCGAAAGCTCATGGGCGAGCTCGAGCGCACGCTCACGATCGCAGTCGAGGGCGACGATAACACGGTCGCGGGCATCATTCTCTAGCATTCGAAAGCACCTACCAGCTCGTTGATATCCTTCACGCCCTGGGACTCTGCCCAAGCCTCGAGCTCGCGCGCGATCTTAATCGAAGCGCACGGATCGACAAAGTTGGCCATACCGACCGACACGCAGGTGGCGCCGGCCAGGATAAACTCGGCAGCATCCTCGCCGGTCATGACACCGCCGACGCCGTTGATGGGGATATCGACGGCCTGAGCGACCTCCCAGACCATGCGAACGGCGATGTGGTGGCACAGCGGGCCCGAAAGGCCGCCCTTGGGCTTGGCAACACGGGACTTGCGGGTGTGCACGTCAATGGCCATGCCCTGGATGGAATTGATGACCGAAAGGCCGTCGGCGCCGGCGGCCTCGAGAGCCTTGGCAATCTCGGCGACATTAACCGGAGCCATCTTTACGAACAGCGGCTTATCGGTCACCTTGCGGCAGGCAGCCATAACGGAAGAGGCGCCCTCGGGCGTGGAGCCCATGGCGGCACCGCCGGCGGCGATATTAGGGCAGCTCACGTTGATCTCGTAGCCGGCAGCCCAGGGGCACAGCTCGACATACATCTCGAGCGCGCGGACAAACTCGTCAACGGAGTGGCCGGCAACCTGACAGATGACCTGGCAGCCGTCCTTGGACAGCTGTTCGAGCCACGGGCCGGACTCACGGGCAAAGGCAGCCACGCCAGGGTTCTGAAGGCCCACGGAGTTGATCATGCCGCCCGGGATCTCGGCCATGCGGGGCGCGGGGTTGCCGGGCCAGGGCTCGGCAGCGCAGCCCTTGGTGGTGATGGCACCCAGCTGGGAGACATCAAAGAAGTTCTGGAACTGCCAACCGTAGCCAAAGGTACCGGCTGCGGTGTTGATGGGGTTCTGCATCTTGACGCCGCCGAAATCGACGACCATGTTCACGGTACCCACTAGAAGACCACCACCTTGGAAGCATCGAATACGGGGCCGCACATGCAGGCGCCCTTCATACCGTCGACCGTCTCGACATTGCAGGTGTTGCAGGCGCCAAAGCCGCAGCTCATCATGCGCTCGAGGGACACCTCGCAGTACACACCGGCCTCGGCGGCAGCGGCGGCGACCTTCTTCATCATGACGGCGGGGCCGCAGCTGGCGACGTAGTCGTAGCCGCCCTCTCCAAGCAGCTCGGCTGCCGGATCGGTGCAAAAACCGTGCGTGCCGAGCGAACCGTCGTCGGTGCACACGTTAACCGTGGCGCCCAGCGCACGGAACTCATCGACACCCACGGCCTTGGAAGCGGTGCCAAAGCCCAGGCACACGTCCACATCAACACCCTGCTCGGCAAGCATGCCGGCAAGACACAGCACAGGCGGAACGCCGATGCCACCGGCGACGAGCAGTGCCTTCCTGGTGCCCTCGGGTACCATCCAGCCACGGCCACCGGGGCCCAACAGGTTAGAGGTGGAGCCAGGGCCCATCTGGGACAAACGGCGGGTATCGTCGCCCACGACGGCGTACCACAGCTCGACGGTGCCGGCCTCGGCGTCGGCGCGGTAGAAACTCAAGGGCACACGAAGCAGAGAAGACGCATCGCCGGGGACGGCGATGTTCACAAACTGACCGGGCTTGAGCGCACTTGCAAGCTTGGGGGCCGAGATAACGAGCGAGAAGATGCCGTCGGCGATCTCCCGGTTCGAGACGACCTCGAAGTCGTGCATGCGTGCAGTGGAAGGTGTGGGCATAGACGCTCCAATCCCCCATGCGGTTGCATGGTCTAAACGAACAGAAAGCGCGGCACCGCAAGGGCGCCGCGCACAAAAGCGATAAGGCTATGCTAGCAGATGCAGCCGTCGGCGAGCGTCTGCTTGCCACCGACAAATACATCGGTGGCACGACCGGTGAGCGTGCGGCCGGCAAAACCGGAGTTCTCGGCGCGCGACTCGTAACCGTCCTCGCCAACCGTCCAGGTTGCGGAGGGGTCGAACACGGTCAGGTCGGCGACAGAGCCCGCCTTGACCTGAACCTGATCGAGGCCCAGAATCTCACGCGGCTTAATGGCCATGAGCTCGACCATGCGGCTCACGCTCATCTTGCCCGTGTTGACCAGCTCAGTGAGCACGAGCGACAGCGAAGTCTCGAGGCCAATCATTCCAAAGGGCGCGAGCTCGAACTCGCGGGCCTTCTCCCACGGGGTGTGGGGAGCGTGGTCGGTAACGATAGCGTCGACGGTACCGTCGATGACACCCTGACGGATGGCCTCGGCATCCTCGTCGGTGCGCAGCGGCGGATTGACCTTGAGCGAGGTGTTGTAGGTCTCGTCCAGGTCGCTCTCGGTCAGGAACATGTGGTGCGGGGTGGCCTCGCAGGTCACCTGGACACCGGCAGCCTTACCGGCACGCACGAGCTCCAGGCCATGAGCGGTGGAGATGTGCTGGATGTGCAGCTTGGCACCGGTCAGCTTGGCAATCTCGATGTCGCGGGCAATCTGAAGCTCCTCGCCGGCGGCCGGCCAACCCTCGAGGGCCAGACGGGTCGAGACCTTGCCCTCGTTGATCTGGCCGTGGCCGACCAGATCCTCGTCCTGGCAGTGGCTCATAAAGACCTTGCCGAACATCTTGCCGTAGTCCATGCAGCGACGGAGCATGCCCGCGCCCTGCACGCCGCGACCATCGTCGGTGAAGGCGACGGCGCCGTGGGCGACCATATCGCCCATCTCGGACATGGCCTCGCCCTTAAGACCGCGGGTCATGGCGCCCGACGGATAGACGCGGCAGTGGCCGACCTCGGCAGCGCGGGACTTGACGAACTCCACGACGGTGCCGTTATCGGTGACGGGATCGGTGTTGGGCATGGCGCACACGCCGGTGAAGCCGCCCTTGGCAGCAGCGCGGGTGCCGCTCTCGATGTCCTCTTTGACCTCGTAGCCAGGCTCGCGCAGATGCACGTGCATATCCACCAGGCCGGGGACGAGATACTTGCCGGAAAGGTCGCGGACCTCGGCTCCCTCGGCGGCGAGGTTCTCGCCGACCTCGGCGATCTTGTCACCGTCGATCAGGACGTCGACGACACCGTCAAGCTCGACGGACGGATCGACGACGTGGGCATTCTTAAGAAGCAAGGCCATTATCGGCACCTCCAAGCAGCAGATACAGGATAGCCATACGCACGCAGATACCGGCGTAGACCTGCTCCAGGATGACGGAGCGTTGCGGGTGGTCGGCAATATAGGAGTCGAACTCAACGCCGCGGTTGATGGGGCCCGGGTGGCAGATAATCGCATCGGGCTTCATGAGCTTCTCGCGGTCCTTGGTCAGACCGAAGAGCTTGTGGTACTCACGAATCGTGGGGAACGGTGCGCCCTCGAGGCGCTCCTGCTGCACGCGCAACATGTAGACGACGTCCAGCTCGGGCAGGACGGAATCGAGGTCGCTCGTCACGTGGTCGCAGCCCAGGACCTCGGGCGCCGGCGGCAGCAGCGTGCCGGGGGCGACGGCGTAGGTCTCGCAGCCCATGATCTTAAGGGCCGGGATCAGCGAGCCGCAGACACGGGAGTGCGCGATATCGCCGACGACGGCGACCTTCAGACCGTGGAAGTCACCCTTGTGCTCCCAGATGGTGTACAGGTCGAGCAGGGCCTGCGTGGGGTGGTTGTGCTTGCCGTCGCCGGCGCAGATGACGCTCGCGGGCGAGTTCTGCGTGACGATGTAGGGAGCACCGGCGTGCTTATCGCGAACGACGATGCAATCAATCTTGTAGGCGTTGAGGGTCTCGACGGTGTCGACGAGGCTCTCGCCCTTGACCGTGGAGGTCGAGGAGCCGCCAAAGTTGAGGCTGTCGGCCGAAAGACGCTTCTCGGCGAGTTCGAAGGAGCTGCGGGTGCGCGTCGAGGGCTCGTTGAACATGTTGACGATGGTCTTGCCCTTGAGCGTGGGGACCTTCTTGATCGCACGCTCGTTGACCTCAGAGAACGCCTTGGCGGTCTCGAGGATGAGCTTGATGTCCTCTTCGGAGTACTCGGTAATGTCGATCAGGTGCTTATGGTTGAACGCCACGGTACTACTCACCTCCCAGCGGCGCGGAGCCCACGTGGGAACCCGGCGCGACGTCGTTAATCTCGACGGCGGTGTGGCCGTCGACTTCCTTCATATATAGGTGCACATTCTCCTCATGCGACGAGGGAACGTTCTTGCCGACAAAGTCCGGCGAGATGGGGAGCTCACGGTGACCGCGGTCAACGAGAACTGCCAGCTCGATGCGGCTCGGACGGCCCAGGTCCATGACGGCATCCAGAGCGGCGCGGATAGTACGGCCCGTATACAGGATGTCGTCCACCAGCACGACGCGCTTGCCGTCGACGCTGAAGGGAATGTTGGTAGCGTGGATCGCGGGAGCGAAATTGGTCGCATAGTCATCGCGGTAGAAGCTGATGTCCAGGCTGCCGAGCGGAACGTCGACGCCCTCGATCTCCTTGATCTCCTCGGCGAGCTTCTTTGCCAGAAGGTCGCCGCGCGTGACGATGCCGACCAGAGCGAGGTCTTCACAGCCCTCGTTGCGCTCGAGAATCTCGTGCGCGATGCGGGTCATCGCTCGATTGACGGCGGTCTCGTCCATGATGACCGCCTTGGGGGAAGTCGTGCCCATCGATCTCCTTCCTCACATGTCTTGACTGCTGACACAGTCAAAAAAATAGATGCCCGACCGCTTAAAGCGGACCAGACACCCACAGGAAGGGCTGCTCTTTGGCAGCTATGTAATTCCATGTGGGTATCTCGTACCCCTTTAATGGTCAAGGGATAGTGTAGCCAACCTCGAGCTTAATTGCGAGCATAAATACAGAACAATCCGTAAACGGAGCCCAATGCTCCATAAACCTATATATATTTGTGGGACGAGCTTGAAAACGCACGCACGAGCTGGCATAATCCCCTCTGCTGCACGCAAATCGGATCTACGTCCAGGGCCGTGGCGTGAGCACTATCGCCAAAAGAGGAATATCTCTGTGTAGATTACGCACAGGGAGCTGCTTCTGTGCTATAGTTCAGGCTTGTTTGTTAACGCGACATGTTCGTTTGTCGCCCAAGGAGGGTCAGTTATGTCCAAAGTTTGCGAAGTTTGCGGTAAGCACCCCGTTGCCGGTCGCTCCATCAGCCACTCTCACCGCGTCACCAACCGTAAGTTCCGCCCCAACATCCAGCGCGTTTACGTCGTCGTCGATGGTCACCGTCGCAAGATGAACGTTTGCTCCACCTGCCTCAAGTCCGGCAAGGTTGCGCGCTCCTAAATAAGGTCTTACCAACAAGTACCTCGGACTCTCCGGGTCAAAGACCTCGCGTTCATATAGAACTTACCAAAGGCGTCCTCCCCCACGGAGGGCGCCTTTTTTGCACTCATTGGGGACAGACTTACATTGAACTGCATCCCATTTCTTGGACTTTGAAATTAAGGTTCGAGAAAAGGGAGGCATCGGAAATGCCCCGCAGGAAGAAGGCAAGATACGGTCGCGAGATGAGGGCACGCGCCGCCGACCTGTTCGAGGCCGGCCTCGGC
>DBFVGT010000016.1:0-9463 GCA_048524725.1 Collinsella sp.
CGAAGGCGTCGATGACATGCCGGGGGCGGACCGGGACGGGTTAACGGCAGGCCCCGCCGACCGATTGCAAGCGGTCGGCGGGGCCATTGTGGCCCTTGACAGCGGATTGGGTCATATGAGCGAAAGCCCGCCAGGGCGAGCCAGGTGCCTTGAAACGAGGCGGCATTGACCTTCTGGTCATGCCGCCGAAGTTGAAAGGCAGATTGCCGCCCTGGCGGGCTTGTAGCGTCAAGTAGTTACGGCGTTTGGTAAAACGCCGTAACTATCTAACCACCAAGATATGCTTTGCGAACGTTATCGTCGTGCAGGAGCTCTTGGCCGGTGCCGGTCATGGTGATCTTGCCGGTCTCGAGCACGTAGCCGCGCGTGGCGATTGAAAGCGCCATCTGGGCGTTCTGCTCGACCAGAAGCACCGTGGTACCGGCCTTGTGCAGGTCCTCGACAATCTGGAAGATCTGCTCAATCAGAATCGGCGCCAGGCCCATGGAAGGCTCGTCGAGCATGAGCAGCTTAGGGTTACTCATAAGGGCGCGCCCCATAACGAGCATCTGCTGCTCGCCGCCCGAAAGGGTGCCGGCGACCTGGCGACGGCGCTCCTTCAGGCGCGGGAACTGCTCGTAGACGCGCTCAAGCCCCGGAGCAACCGTGGACTTGGGCTGCGTGTAGGCGCCCATCTCCAGGTTCTCCTCGACCGTCATCTGCAAAAAGGCGCGACGACCCTCGGGCACCTGGGCCAGGCCCTTGCCAACCAGCTTGTCGGCAGGCGTATGGGTAATGTCCTCACCCATAAACTTGATGGAGCCGGTCTTGGAACGCAGCAGGCCCGAGACAGTCTTAAGCGTTGTAGACTTGCCGGCACCGTTCGCGCCGATCAAGGCCACAATCTCACCCTCGTTGACGTTAAAGGAGATGTCCTTGATGGCGTGGATGGCGCCGTACCAGACGTTGATGTTGTAGACGGAAAGCATCGGCTCTGCCATTTAGTTCTCCCCCTTATCCTGCTTGCCCAGATACGCCTCGATAACGGCGTCGTTGTTCTGGATCTCCTCGGCCGTGCCCTTGGCTATGACCTTACCAAAGTTAAGCACGCAGATACCCTCGCATATATTCATGACGAGCGACATGTCGTGCTCAATAAGCATGATGGCAATGCCAAAGGTGTCGCGAATCTTAACGATGTTCTCCATGAGCTCCGCGGTCTCGGACGGGTTCATGCCGGCGGCAGGCTCGTCGAGCAGCAGCAGTTTGGGGTTGGTCGCAAGCGCGCGGACGATCTCCAGACGACGCTGGGCGCCATAAGGCAGCGAGCCAGCCTGCTCGTTTGCCAGGTGCTCCATATCAAAGATGGACAGCAGCTCCATGGCGCGCTCGTGGGCAGCCTTCTCGTGCTTCCAATACGTCGGCAGACGCAGCACGCCCTCAAAACCGGAATAGCGCTCCTGGTTATGCAAGCCGACCTTAACGTTGTCCTCCACCGTCATGGTGTTGAACAGGCGAATGTTCTGGAACGTACGGGCAATACCCATACGGTTGACCTGGTAGACGGACTTGCCCGAGGTGTCCTCGCCGTCGAGCAGGATGGTGCCGTGCGTGGGCTGGTACACCTTGGTGAGCAAGTTGAAAACCGTGGTCTTGCCAGCGCCGTTGGGACCAATGAGACCGGCAATCTCGGTCTTGCCGATAGTCAGGCTAAAGTCGTCGACTGCCTTAAGGCCACCGAACTCAATGCCCAGGTGGATGCACTCGAGCGCCGGGCGCAGGCCCAGGTCGCGATCGGGAACGATGGCGCCAGAAGGATAGGGGACCATCTTGCCCTTGTTGAACTCAAACTTACTGGGCATCGGCTGTCACCTCCTTCTTGGGAGCAAGGCGATCCTTGACGCGACCGAAGAACGCCTTGAGCTGCGGGTTGTTGGTAAAGATCATGACCAGGATCAGCACGATGGCGTAGATGAGCATGCGGTAGTCCGAGAACTGACGGAGCAGCTCGGGGAGCACCGTGAGCAGCGCGGCCGCAATGACGGAGCCGCGCATATTGCCCAGACCGCCCAGGACCACGAACACCAGGATGAGGATGGACGTGTTGAAGTCGAACTTGGTGGCGGAGAGCTGCGAGAAGTTACCGCCGAAGAGGGCTCCGGCAGCACCGGCGAGGGCAGCGGAAACCACAAAGGCGATCATGCGGTACTCGGTGACGGAGATGCCCACGGACTCGGCAGCGATCTTGTTGTCGCGCACGGCCATAATGGCACGGCCAGTACGGCTGCGGACCAGGTTGAGTACAATCACGAGCGCGACCATGACCAGGATGGCGCCGGCGATGAAGGTCGAGTACGTCGACACACCCGAGGCGCCCTGGGCGCCCTTGATGATGGCGGTGCCGTCCTCGAGCAGGTGCAGGTCATCGATCGTGGAGTTGCCCGTGATGTTAAAGATCACGTGCAGGCCGCGCGAGTCGACACCCACAATGAGGCAGGTAACGATCTCTTTGATGATCTCACCAAAAGCCAGAGTCACGATGGCCAGATAGTCGCCGCTCAGGCGCAGGACCGGGATACCGATCAAGAAGCCCAAGATGGCAGCGGCGATAGCGCCGACCACGATACTGATGATAAGGCGCACCGGATCGGAAGGAACGGCGCTCTCGAGGGCGACCGCGGTGACGATGCCCGTGTAGGCACCGACGCTCATAAAGCCCGCATGGCCCAGCGACAGGTCGCCCGCGATGCCGACAACGAGGTTGAGCGAGATGGCCATAACGATGTAGGCCGTGATGGGAACCAACTGACCGGCGATCATGCGCGGGATCATATGGTTGGACTGCATAAAGAACACGATGGCGAATGCCACGATGCACATGGCGTACGTGACAAAGTCGTGACGCGTCTGCTTGTCTTTAAGGAACTTCATAGCGCTCACCTACACCTTCTCGGGGACGTACTTGCCCAAGAGGCCGGCAGGCTTGACGAGCAGGACGATAATCAGAACACCAAAGACGATGGAGTTGGCAAGGCTCGTGGAAATGTAGGCCTGGGCCATCGCCTCGATGATGCCGATGAGAATGCCGCCGACAAAGGCGCCGGGAATGGAGCCGATGCCGCCAAAAACGGCGGCGTCGAAGGCCTTGATGCCAGGCATGGCGCCCGTGGTGGGCTGCAGCACCGGCGAGTAGGAGCACAGGAGCACACCGGCGATGGCGGCAAGGGCGGAGCCGATGGCAAACGTCATCGAGATGGTACGGTTGACGTTGATGCCCATGAGCTGAGCGGCGGCCTTGTCCTCGGACACGGCGCGCATGGCCTTGCCCATCTTGGTCTTGCCCGTAAAGAACATCAGACCGGCCATGATAACCAGGCAGGCGACGATGGTGACGAGCGAGACGGCGCTCACGTTGTACTTGGCCAAGAACTCCGGCACCGGGAAGGTGACGAGCGAAGTAAAGTTCTTGGGCGTGGCGCCCCACAGGAGCTGCGCGGCATTCTGCAGGAAGTAGGACACGCCGATAGCCGTGATCAGAACGGCCAGCGGGCCCGCCTGGCGCAGCGGCTTATAGGCCAGACCCTCGATGAGAACACCGAGAACCGTGCAGACCGCGCAAGAGAGAACTACAGACGCCCAGCCCGGGAGGCCGAGATACGATGTGGCGCAGAACGAGACATAGGCACCGACCATGATGACGTCGCCGTGAGCGAAGTTGAGCATCTTGGCGATACCGTAGACCATGGTGTAGCCCAACGCGATGATGGCGTAGACGCTGCCCATGGACAGGCCGTTGACCAGGTATTGGATAAAGACCGTCATGTTCCACATCCCCCTTTCGAATAGGTTTCCAGTTGATGTATGAAACAGGGACGTTACGTTGTCCCTAGATACCAAGCAAGCAGGGAAGGCCAAAACCTCCCCTGCTTGGGATCAAAACCGCTCTATGTAAGGCGGCCTATTAGGCCTGTACGTACTTGCCGTCGGTAATGACGTACGCCGTCGGGTCCTTCTGGACCTGACCCTTGTCGTTCCAGGAGAGCTTGCCAGTCAGGCCGTCAACAGTAATCTTGAGCATAGCCTCGGGAAGCTTCTCGGCAACCTCGGTGGGGTCGGCGTCGACGCCCAGGCCGGCCTCCTTGAGAGCCTCGACCACAGCATGCACGCCGTCGTAGGCGTCTGCGGCAAACTGGTCGGGGGTATCGCCGTACTTATCCTTGTAAGCGTTGACGAAGTCGGCGTTCTTCTCGTCGTCGGCGGAGAACGGGGTCATGAGCAGCAGACCCTCGGCAAGAGAGGTGTCGAAGCCCTCCACGCCCAGGATGCCGTCCATGCCGTCGCAGCCCATCATCTTGACGTCGTAGCCCATGTCCTTGGCGTTCTTGAGCAGGACGGACGCTGGCGTGTAGTAGATCGGCGCAAAGATCATGGTGGCGCCTGCCTGCTTGGCCTTGGTCAGCTGGTTGGTAAAGCTCGTGGCGGAGTCGTCCTTAAAGGTCTCCTCGTCGACAATCTCAAGCTTAGACTTAGCGGCCTGGGCCTTAAAGGAATCTGCGATGCCCGAAGAATAGGCATCGCCGGAGTTATAGAACAGCACGAACTTCTCGTTCGCATACTTCTCTGCCAGGAACTTGGCAGCGTTGACACCTTGGTTGGGGTCGGTAAAGCAAACCTGGAAGACGCAATCCTTGCCCTTGGTAACGTCCTCGGAGGACGCGGACGGGGTGATCATGAACGTCTCGGGGTCGTTGCCGCACTCGGCGGCAACGGCGACCGACGCACCCGTGGTGGTCGGACCGACGAGGGCCTGCATGCCCCAGTCGAGCAGGGTGTTGAAGGCGTTGACGGCCTTCTCGCCGTCAGCCTGGTCGTCCTCGGCCTTGCTGACAAGCGGCAGCTCCTTGGTCGAGAAATCCTTGCAGCCAAGCTCGACAGCCTGTGTAACGGACTTGCCGTAGGACGCGTTGGCGCCGGTCAGCGGGCCGATGGTGCCGATCTTAAACGAAGCGTCGCCCGACGCGGAACCGCTGTCGCCGCCGTTGGAGGAGCAGCCAGCTAGAATGGACATCGCCCCCAGACCTGCTGCGCTCGCGATAACGCTCCTGCGATTCATAACAGGGTTCAATGACTTACCGGTGAGGCTCGACATGCGGCTCTCCTCTCAAATCTCGTCGGGTTTTGGTTGCCCGACAGGCCATCCTTCGCCGTGTTCGGCGTTCGCAAAATAGTAGACGCTTTAGTTAGGAAAAGTGGCGATTATTTCAACTTTTCTTTGGATTTGTTCATTTATCCATATTTCTGCGTATTTCTATTATTTTATGCAGTAATGCCACTTTATTGTGTAAAAGTAATGTTTCCATTCTGTTACAGGCGTCCCCGCCCTGAATAAAACAGCCTCACCGGTCGCGTTTTATGCGCACTTAGGCGGCGATGTACTTGCCGTCCTGGATCACATAGGCCGTAGCGGGCTTTTCGACCTGGCCCTCGTCATTCCACGTCAGCTCGCCCGTCAGGCCCTCGATCTTGATCTTGCGCATGGCCTTGGCAAGATCGCCGGCAATGTCGGCGCCGTCGGCCGTAATATCGATGTCTGCTTTATCGATAGCCTCGACAATCGCATGGACGCAGTCATAGGCATCGGCGGCAAACTGGTTGGGCGTCTCGTCGTAGGCGTCCTTATATGCCTTGACGAAGTCGGCGTTCTTCTCATCGTCGGCAGAGAACGGGGTCATGAGCAGCACGCCCTCGGCAAGGGAGGTGTCGAAGCCCTCAACGGAGAGCAGGCCGTCCATGCCGTCGGTACCCATGAGGGTCATGTCGTATCCCATGTCCTTGGCGTTCTTGAGCAAAACGGACGCCGGCGTGTAGTAGATCGGCGCAAAGATGAGCGTGGCGCCGGCCTCCTTGGCCTTGGTGAGCTGGTTGGTAAAGCTCGTGGAGGAGTCGTCCTTAAAGGTCTCGGTATCGACGATATCAAGTTTGGACTCCTTGGCCTGCTCGGCAAAGGCATCGGCAACACCCGAGCTGTACGTATCGCCGGAGTTGTAGAACAGGGCGATCTTGGCGTCTGCATACTTCTCGGCCAAAAACTTGGCAGCACTCGCGCCCATGGTGGGGTCGGTAAAGCAAACCTGGAAAACCGTGGTCTTGTCCTTGGTGACGTCGAGGGACGAAGCAGAGGGCGTGACCATGAGCATATCGTCGGCGATCTCGCCCGAGACAGCGACGGCGGCACCAGTCGTGACGGGGCCGACGAGAGCCTGCATGCCCCAGTCGCACAGGGTATTGAAGGCGTTGATAGCCTTCTCGCCGTCGGCGACGTCATCCTCGGACTTAAGCGAGAGTTTGAGGTCCTTGGTCGAGAAATCCTTGGCGGCAAGCTTGGCACCCTTCTCGGCCGAAACGCCATAGGTTGCCGCGGCGCCGGTCAGAGGGCCGATGACACCGATCTTGAAGGTCTTGCCGTCATCGGCGGTGCCGCCGTCCGAGCCACCCGACGAGCAACCAGCGAGTGCGGCGGTGCTGCCGAGCGCCGCAGCGCCGGCGAGAAAGTTCCTACGGCTGAGCGTGCTGTTGATGTTGAACATGGTGTCCCCCTTTTTCGCTGGCCGCGGTGCGGCCGTCTTGCGGTACAGGGCAAACCTTATGGCGCAAACGTTGACAGTTTGTTACGGAAGTCCGTTTGTAGCGAGCGTGTTTCCAATGTTTCCGCAGCGTTTCGGGGGTGCCGTTTTGTGCGGCTCCTGTTGCCTGGCGAGCACGCGCCCCCGGTTCACGCTAGAATGCACTCAACCTTTAAGCGGTTTATCCATCCATAAGATGCACGAAGGAGTTATCTATGAGCGAACCCCTGCGCACCGTGAACGTCGGTCTGATCGGTCTGGGAACCGTCGGCGGCGGCGTGGCCCGTCTGATCAAGAGCCACCACGATGAGTACCTGGCAGCCTACGGCATCGACCTTAAGCTGACCCGCGCCTGCGCGCTTGCTTGGGAGCAGGCCGAGGCGGCAGGCATTGAGCGCGAGGCCTTTACGAGCGACTGGCACGATGTCGTCACCGACCCCGCCGTCGACATCGTCGTCGAGCTGATTGGTGGCGAGCATCCCGCAACCGAGATCTTCACCACTGCCTTCGAGAACGGCAAGCATGTCGTCTCCGCCAACAAGGCCCTGCTGGGCCGCCATGTCGAGACGCTTGCCGAGAAGGCGCGTGCGTGCGGCGTGCAGATTAAGTGCGAGGCCAGCTGCGGTGGCGGCATCCCCATTGTCAGCACACTCGAGCACGACCTGGTGGGTAACAAGATCCTGACCATCGCCGGCATCCTCAACGGCACCACCAACTACATCCTGTCGCGCATGGACGCCGAGGGCGCCGATTACGCTGACGTGCTCGCCGACGCACAGGCTAAGGGCTATGCCGAGGCCGACCCGTCCGCCGACGTCGACGGCTTCGATGCCGCAAGCAAGACGGCCATCCTCGCCTCCATCGGCTTTGGCACCCGCGTTACCACCGATGATGTGTACCAGCAGGGTATCCGCACCATCGGCGCCGAGGACATCGCCCAGGCCCGCGAGCTCGGCTACACCATCAAACTGCTCGGCATCGCCCGCAACACCGACGCTGGCGTCGACGTTCGCGTGCATCCCACGCTGATCCCCGCAGACCATATGCTCGCCAAGGTCAACGGCGCCATGAACGCCGTCTACGTGGTAGGCGATGCCGTGGGCGAGACCATGTTCTACGGCGCGGGCGCAGGCTCCTTCCCCACCGCGAGCGCCGTCGTGGGCGATATCCTGTCGCTCTCCGAGCAGATCAGCCGCGGCGTGGCTCCGCTGCCCGAGATTGAGCCCTATGGCCACAACCTCGCCTTTAAGCCCATGGACGAGCTCCAGACCAAGTACTATGTGCGCCTGAAGGTCGCCGACCGCGTGGGCGCCCTGTCCGAGACGGTCGACATCTTTGCCAAGCACAACATCTCGATCTCGCTCATCAACCAGGTCGAGGACGGCAAGTCGGGCGTCAGCGATGCCTGCTCGGTTATCTTCCTGACGCACCGCGCGCTCGAGAAGGACGTCCAGGCTGCCGCCGCCGAGCTTGCCAGCGTCGACTGCGTGGCCGAGGTCGCCAACGTCCTGCGCATCGAGGACGTCGAGGCCTGGATCGAAGGCGTTATGGCCAACTAACTCAACGCTCGCCTAGCAATACACGCTTTGAGGGCTCCCGTCCGATGTGGGACGGGAACCCTTTTGTCTCCTGCCCTAAGCACAACGGCAGAGCACATTTGCGCGAGCCGCTCATCGGTAACGCGGGCTACCGTTCACCGATATGCAAACACGGCCGATTCCGGTTACGGCTACGCTGTGTTGCGAATGTCCGCCCGCGATGAGAGGAAGCACCATGTTGCTCGAGGGCAAGAAAGCAATCATCACCGGAGGCACACGCGGTATCGGCTATGCCATCGCCTGCCGTTTTATCGAGGAAGGCGCTGCCGTCACCGTCTTTGGCTCGCGCCAGGAGACTGCCGACACGGCCGTTGAGAAGCTGACAGCCGCCTATCCCGACGCCAAGGTCTGGGGTCGCTCCTGCGATCTCACCTCGCTCGAGGCCGTGACTGAGGCCTTTACGCAGACTGCAGCCGACATGGGCGGCTTGGACACGGTCGTCAACAATGCCGGTGTCTCCCAGCGTTCACCCCTCTTGGACTACACGGCCGAGGAGTTCGCAAAGGTCATGGACCTTAACGTCGTCGCCGTCTTTAATGGCCACCAGGCTGCCGCCAAGATCATGACCGAGGCCGGCCACGGCGGCACCATCACTACCACAAGCTCGATGGTCGCCAAGTACGGCCAGCCCTCCGGCGTCGGTTACCCCACGTCCAAGTTCGCCGTCAACGGTATGGTCCAGTCGCTCTCGCGCGAGCTCGCTCCCATGGGCATCCGCGTCAACGCCGTCGCCCCCGGCGTGACTAAGACCGACATGGTCGCCAACCTGCCCGAAGAGGTCATCAAGCCCATCATCGCCACCATTCCGCTGGGTCGCATGGGCGAGCCCGAGGATGTCGCCAACGCCTTTGTTTTCCTGGCGAGCGACATGTCCTCCTATGTCACGGGCGCCGTGCTCCCCGTCGACGGAGCCGCCCGCTCCTAAGGAGCCACAAGCTTTGGCTTCAAGCTTCAACATAGCTCAACCAAAAAGGCGCGCCGTCTGAATCAACTGCAGACAGCGCGCCTTCTCCTGTTATGAAAGGGAAACTATGTCCCAGTATTTCGGATCAGAACGGGGCACGGTTTCCCCCAGGACCTCCTTGCGGAAACTGCATCCCACTCTGAGCGCCCATTCCGGGACACAGCTTCCCAACGGCCCCCGTTTCGGAAACCACATCCCGTTCCGAGCCTTCAAAGCGGGACGCGGCTTCCCCGAGAAAGTATCGACTACTTACCGTCGTCGTCTTCGGCTTCTTCGCGCGCATAGAGCTCCAGCATGCG
>DBFVGT010000017.1:0-12163 GCA_048524725.1 Collinsella sp.
GCGCTCCGAGGCCAGCTTTGCGACCACGATGGACCTGCTGCAGGAGCGCTTTGGCACGCGCCTGGGCGCCGTGACCCTTCCCTGGGGCGAGGGCGAGGACTTTGACGGCATCATCGACCTGGTGCGCATGAAGGCGCGCCACTGCAACGGCGCCGAGGCCGTTGAGTCGGAGATTCCCGAGGAGTATCGTGCCCAGGCCGAGGAGGCCCATGACCATCTGTGCGAGCTGGTGGCCGAGGCCGACGACGAGCTGATGATGAAATACCTGGAAGGCGAGGAGACGCTGACGCAGGAGGAGCTTGAAGGCCTGCTGTCTAAGGCGATCGCCGAGCGCATCTTTGTGCCGGTCTTTGCGGGCGATTGCATTAAGGAGCAGGGCGTCAACTCGCTGATGGACGACATCGCCACGTACTTCCCGGCGCCGACCGACTACGGCGAGATGCCGCTCATCGACGGCGATTCGCTCAAGATCTCGAGTGACGATGACCGCCCGGTGGCGTTTGTGTTTAAGACCCTGGCCGATCCGCAACAGGGTCGCATCAGCTTTATCAAGGTGCTGACGGGTACGCTTGAGCCGGGCCTTGAGCTGGTCAATGCGCGTACGCGCAAGGGCGAGCGTCTGGCTCACCTGTATGTGATGTGCGGCCGCGACATGACCGAGGTCGGGCACGCGTATGCCGGCGATATTATCGTGGCGCCCAAGATGGCGGCCGAGACGGGCGATACGCTCTCGATTACCGGTAAGGTCGAGGCTGCGGCGTTTAAGTTCCCCAACTCTCAGTACCGCATCGCCATCGAGGCCGAGAATCGCGGCGACGAAGAGAAGCTCTACACGTTTATCGAGAAGGCCTGCAAGGCAGACCCGACCATGAGCATCGACCGCGACGAGGAGACTGGCCAGACCATTATCTCTGCCGTTGGTGAGGCACAGGTTTCGGTGCTGCTCAACCGTCTGGAGGACCGCACCAAGGTCGCCGCCAAGAGCGTGCCGATCCGCATTCCGTATCGCGAGACCATCCGCCGCACGGCGAGCGCCCAGGGTCGCCACAAGAAGCAGACCGGTGGTGCCGGTCAGTACGGCGACTGCTGGCTGCGCGTGGAGCCGCTCATTGGGTCCGACGGCACGAGCGACGGCTACGAGTTTGTGGATGAGGTCGTAGGCGGCCGCATTCCGCGCTCGCTGATTCCCGCCGTGGACAAGGGCGTCCAGGAGACCATGAAGGACGGTATTATTGCCGGCTACCCGCTCACGGGCATTCGCGTGGCTGTGTACGACGGTTCGTATCACAGCGTCGACTCCAACGAGATGGCGTTCCGCGCGGCGGCTCGCATCGGCCTGCGCAAGGCATGCGCCGATGCCGATCCAGTGGTGCTGGAGCCTATCGAGGAAATCACGGTGACGATCCCCGAGAGCTACGCCGGCGCCGTGATGGGCGACATCTCGGCCTCGCGCGGTCGCGTGACGGGCATGGAGACCGATGAGCGCGGAGACACCGTGGTCATTGCCCAGGCGCCGCTGGCCGAGCTGACGGATTACTCGACGCGCCTGCGCTCCATCACGCGCGGCACGGGCGACTTTACCATGAAGCCCGCGGGCTATGAGCAGGTGCCCTATGACGTTCAGGCCAAGCTGGTCGAGCGCTATGAGGAGGGCCGCGCCAAGTAGCGCGTGGCGTTGCCTGCAACATGCATGCCGGTGCAAGGGCCGCTCTGGGCAATCCAGGGCGGCCCTTTTTGATCCCTGGGGGACGGAGGAAAACGGATCATTTTAGGTTTTGGGGCAGCTTGGTCGGCCCTAGTCCCCCGAGGCCTGATTGCGGCCGGTGGCGTAGTCGATCTGCACATGCGGCTGCAGGTTGTAGCAGTACACGTGGAAGCACAGGGTCTTGCCGTGGTCCTCGACCGATTGCGCCTCAAGTCGCACGCCACGGCAGACAAGTTCCTCTTCGTTGTACATGGGCGTGACGCGGTAGAGCACATGGTTGCCTGTGTCGTGGATGTAGTCGAGGATCTGCTCTTCAAACGGCAGCATGCCCGTTTCGTTGAGATAGCGTGTGCCGGTGAGGAGATTCTTGCGGTTGGCGTTTTCGCCGCAGAGCGACCAGGCGATGAGGTGGCAACGGTTGTAGAGGCTTTGACCCGGAATAAAGTCGTAGCGCTGCTGGTGCCACCCGGCGGGATGGATACGCGAGATATCGCCGCGCTTGCCCTGACCGAGCGATTCGGGACCCACGCAGGCGAGTGCCTTGCGGGTGCGGCCCAGGCTATCGAGCTTGGAGAACTTCTTAAAGCAGCCCTCTTCGGTAGCTCGCTCGTATTCGTCGAGCGTGAATGATGGCGTGCCCAACGGGTGCGTGCTGTCGGCGCGAAGGGCAACGTAGGGGTTGCCGGCGTAGTCGGGAATGCTGCTGAGATATACGCCGCGGGCGCGGTCGAGATCGGGGTTTTCGACCTCGTCGATGGGGGTGACGTTTGAAGAGGCATCGTCAGCGGTGTCGGTCGTGGCGGATTCAGAGCCATCGCCGGAGTCCTGATCATCTTCGGAGTCCGTGGAGCTCGCTGTTCCCGATTCGAGCCGGGCGACCAAGTCCGCTTCGTCGTCGGTGCGGTTGGGGCTCTCGCTTTGCTTCTCGGCCAGAGCAGCCGCCTGCTCATCGCTTTGCGGCGAGAGCAGCTTGGGCGCCCCGTCGAGCGATCCCGTAAACAGCGCAAATCCCAGCACCACGGCGGTGCCGATGGAAAGTACTTGCTTGTAGGCGGACTTGCGCGACATGGGGGCTCCTGGTTGTTCGGCTGCGAATCTACCAGTCTAGCAGGAGATGCCGCAGACCGTTTCCCCAGATAAAACCTGCCAAAATAAACCTGTCCCTTTTTGGTAGGTTAAACGGCGTAACTTAAAGGTTCATGTTGCCGTGGATGTAGGGGGTGACCTCGGGGGAGATATGGCCGCAGCCCAGCTCGCGCAGCGTGGACTCGATGGCGGCGGGCAGCGGGGTCTTGCCTTCGGCGTCGACGGCGGCACCGCTGAGGGCGGCGATCTTGGCGACGTCTGCCGGCGCGGCCTCGATATGCATGCAGCCGCCGACGAGGCGTGCGCGGACCTGGCCCAGGCCAAGGTCGTGCAGGTAGTCCTCACAGGTGCGGATTACATCGACCTTCTCGCGCGTGAGCTCCTCGCCCGTGGGGACTCGCGTGGCCAGGCAGGCTCCTGCCGGCAGGTTCCAGACGGGATAGCCCCAGGCGCGTAGCAGCTCGCGCTCCTCGTCCTTGGTAAAGCCGACCTCCATAAGCGGCGAGCGCACGCCGAGCTCCTGGGCGGCGCGCATGCCGGGGCGGTAGTCGCCGCGGTCGCTTGCGTTGCTGCCGTCGATGACGGTGGGAAAGCCCAGCGACTTGGCGTGGTTGACGATGGCGGTAAAGCCGGCGCGCTTGCAGTGGTAGCAGCGGTCGGCGTCGTTGCAGGCTACCTGGGGGAGCTGCAGCTGATCGACCGAGAGGTTGAGTACGGGAAGCTTGAAGTGCGGCCCCTCATCGGCCTGCCCGTCAACCGCCCGCTCAAACGAAGCCTGCTCGGGCGTGCCGATGAGCGGCGTGGTGAGGTGAACGAGAAGCGTGCTGGCGGGCATGATGCGGGCGCAGACCGCGGCCAAAAAGCTGCTGTCGACGCCACCGGAAAAGCCGATGGCGACGCGCCCGTATGCAAAAAGCAGCTGCTCGAGCGCTGCGAGTTTGTCCTGAAGCCCCTCTGCGGGTGCGGTGGTGTCTGAAAGCATAAGTCGATCCTTGCCGTTGAGTACTCGGTCGAAAACTATAATCCTACCGAGCCGCTTGTCATAAGACTTCTATCTATGTAACGAAAGTGCAATATGCTATATACGTTATATACAAGTTTACAGGTGCGGTAAAGTTGCGGGAGTACAGCAGCGCGAAGCGATGGGGGACCGATATGATCAAGGCCGTTATTTTCGACATGGACGGAACGCTGGTCGATACCGAGCGGTTGGGTATCAAGGCGTGGAAGGCGGGCGCGGCCGAGCTGGGATTCGCGATTGATGATGCGCTGATCCATCAGTTTATCGGTCGCACGCTGCCCGATGTCATGGAGATCCTTGATGAGCATTACGGCAGCTGCGAAACCGCTGAGGCAATCTATCGTCGCCATAGGGAGATTCGCGACGAGATGGTCAAGACCGATCTGGAGCTTAAGGACGGTGCCGCCGAGTGCCTCGACGAGCTGCTGACTGCGGGCTATCACGTGGGTCTTGCGACGTCATCGCGCCACGTTACGGCCGAGCGCAACCTCAAGACGGTTGGCCTCTTTGACAAGTTTGAGACGGTGACCTGCGGCGAGGACGTCGTGCGCGGCAAGCCCGACCCCGAGATGTACCTGCTCGCTTGCGAGCGCGCGGGCTTTGCCCCCGAGGAGTGCGCCGTGGTCGAGGACTCACGCAACGGTTGCGTCTCGGGCATCACGGCCGGCTGTCATGTCTTTGCCGTTCCCGACATCGTGCCGCTGCCGCAGGACGTGGTGGACGGCTGCGAGGCTGTGCTCGATACGTTGTTCGACCTGACAGCGGCGGTCAAGGCCGTGCGCTAAAGGTAGGCGCCGAGGTTGATGGCGGTGGCTTCGGTGTGACTGCTTGCCTGGGTGCTGGCGCGCTCCAGTAAAAACGGGCGTACGAGCTCTTGGCGGTTGATGTCCTCGATGGCCGTGACCGCGGTGACGGTGCGCGCGGCAGAGCCGATGCGGACATGCTTTGTCTTCGCCGGCGCCTTGTTCTCGATTTGCTCCATGAGCAATTGAACGCCCTTGCGGCCAATCTCGTAGCCTGGGGGTGCTACCGTGGTGAGCGGGACCGCCCCGCTCCAAGCGAGTGGGTTGCCGTCGCATCCGGCCACGCGAACCTGCTCGGGGACGGAGATGCCTTTGTCGGTCAGCGCCGAGATAACGCCCGAGGCCAATACGTCGGTCAGGCCGACCACGAAGTCGGGGCGCTCGTCCGCGGGGCGCTCAGCGATTTGGGCACCGATGCCGTAGCCGTCGGCAGCGGTATTCCATTCGCCGGCGTCGATGACTTCGATCTTGATATCGGGATGCAGGGCGAGGGCCTTGTGGATGCCAAGTACGCGCAAGGTGAGCTGCATGAATGCCGCTCTGCCCACAACGGTGATATGGCGTGCGCCACGGGCAACGGCGAGCTCGGCGATAATGCGGCCTTGTGCCTCGTTGTCGGCAGCCACGTAATAACCGGGCTCGGAGCAGTGGATGTCCAGATGGACGATCGGCACGGGCACTTTAGTCATGGCCGGGTGCCAGTCGGGGGATGCCATGGGCTGAACCATGACGCCGGACATCTGAGTGCCCATAAAGTAGCGCAGGTAATGGTCTTCGAGAATGTCGTCGTTGTCGGCGTTAGCGATGAGCAAGTCATAGCCGTGCTTGCGTGCCTCGTTGTGGGCACCGCTGGCAATTTGGAGCGAAAAGCCGTGGTCGAGACGGGGGAGGACCAGGCCAAAGGACTTGGTGGTGCCGCCCGCGAGCTGACGGGCGCTTTGGTTGGGCAGGTAGCCCAAGCGATTGATGGTCTCGTTGATGAGCTTGAGGGTCTCGGGACGCAGCTTTTCGGGGTGGTTGAGCGCGTTGGATACCGTGCCCAGCGAGACCCCTGCCTCGCGCGCGACGTCGCTGATTTTTACCTTTGCCATAGCGGCCCCTTTGATGCGTTTCAAGTACAAGCCAGATTGTAGCATCGCCCGCCCCTGGGGTGTCAAAGCCTGCCAATTAGGGACAGGTTTATTTTGGTAGGTTTTATCTGCGAAAACGCCGTTGCCAGCGCGACCACCACGAAGGGGACAGGCACCTTTGTGGTGGTTTGAGACGCCCGGGCCTTCAATTGTCTCGATCTGTAACATCTGGACGGCAAAACCGCCTCTACCTGTTACGGATCGAGACATAGTGCTGGGGCCGAACCGTAATGTCTCGATCTGTAACACTAAGCCGGCTTATTGCGGCCCAGATGTTACAGATTGAGATCTTTCGCCGGGATAGGCCGCCGCCCCGGTCCAAACCACCACAAAGGTGCCTGTCCCCATCGTGGTGGTTTGGACGTGTGTGCATCGGGTGGTATCTAAGTTGAGATACCACATCTGGTATATCAGCTTGCGCCTGCGTGAGTACAATACTCGAACGTTATGCGTCTCAGCGCCCCTTGTGCGTGGACGTCTTGCAGTCACGCGAACGAAGGGATTTATCTTATGTGCGGAATCGTCGGCTACACCGGCTCTGATATTGCAAAGAACATCCTGGTCACGGGCCTCAAGCGTATGGAGTATCGCGGCTATGACTCCTCGGGCGTCGCGCTCGAGGTGGGCGAGGGCGCCGCGGCGCACCTCGACGTCATCCGCCGCGTGGGCAAGGTCGCGGGCCTAGAGAGCGAGCTTTCCAACATCGACAGCGACGCTACCTGCGGTATCGGCCACACCCGTTGGGCCACCCACGGCAAGCCCTCCGTCGTTAACGCTCACCCCCACACCAGCTGCGACGGTCGTATCGCCATCGTCCACAACGGCATCATCGAGAACTTCGCCGAGCTGCGCGAAGAGCTGGAGGGCCGCGGCCATCACTTTAAGAGCGAGACCGATACCGAGGTCTTCGCGCATCTGATCGAAGAGGCTTATGTCGAGACGCACGACCTGATGGCCTCCGTGCGCGAGGCTTGCACCCACGTGGTCGGTGCCTATGGTCTGGCCGCCGTGTGCGCTGACGAGCCCGGCGTGATCGCCGTGGCCCGCAAGGATTCCCCGATCGTAGTCGGCGTGGGCGAAACCGGTTCCTATGTTGCTTCCGACGTGATCGCGCTCATCGACGCCACCCGCGATGTCGTGGTGCTCGAGGACGGTCAGTTTGCCAAGCTTACGCCCGCAGGCGTCGAGTACACCGACGAGGCCGGCAACGTTATCGAGCCCAAGGTCACCCACATCGACTGGGACCTGGACATGGCAGAAAAGGGCGGTTATCCCGACTTTATGCTCAAGGAAATCCACGAGCAGCCTCGCGTTGTGCGCGATACCCTGGTGGGCCGCATGACCCCCGCCGGCGAGCTCGATATCGACGAGCTGGGCCTTTCGCTCGAGGAGCTCAACGACATCGACCGTGTCTACGTGATCGCTTGCGGCACCAGCTACCACGCCGGACTCATTGCCAAGAATCTCATTGAGGGCTGGGCTCGCATCCCCACCGAGGTGGAGGCGGCCAGCGAGTTCCGCTATCGCAATCCCATCATCACGCCGACGACGCTTGTCGTTGCCGTGTCCCAGTCGGGCGAGACGGCCGACACCCTTGCCGCCATTCGCGACGCGCGCATCAAGGGTGCCAAGGTCTTCGGCATCACCAACGTGGTTGGTAGCCCCGTGGCGCGTGAGAGCGACGGCGTCATCTACACTAAGGCCAACAAGGAGATCGCGGTCGCCTCGACCAAGAGTTTCATCGGCCAGGTCGTGAGCCTTACGCTGCTGGCTTTGCTGTTGGCGCAGGTTAAGTACCGTCTGACCACCAAACAGGCGCGCATGCTGTTCCGCGAGCTTTCCGATACGGCCGAGCAGATCCAGTGGATTTTGGATACCCAGACCGAGGCCGTTCATGAGGCCGCCCTGCTGTGCAAGGACGCGCAGTCCGCGCTGTTCGTGGGTCGCGGCATGGGTGCCGCTATTTCCTACGAGGGTGCGCTCAAGCTCAAGGAGGTCAGCTACCTGCACGCCGAGGCCTACGCCGCCGGTGAGATGAAGCACGGCCCCATTGCCCTGATCGACCCGGGCTTCCCTGTCATCGCCGTGGCCACCAAGAGTGCCACCTACGACAAGACCGTGTCGAACCTTATGGAGTGCAAGGCGCGCGGCGCCAAGGTCATCGTCGTTGCCACCGAGGGCGACGAGGAGATCAACAAGATTGCCGACTGCATCATTCGCGTGCCGGCCGTCCGCGACGTGTTCAGCCCCATCACGGCGAGCGTCCCGCTGCAGCTGCTTGCCCGCGAGGTAGCCATCCTGCGCGGTTGCGACGTTGACCAGCCCCGCAACCTGGCGAAAAGCGTCACGGTCGAATAATCGAGTTCCGTCGTTCTAACAACTAAGGCCCGGCTCCGCATCAAGACGGAGCCGGGCCTTGTTGCATTTGCCCAGATAAACCTGCCAAAATAAACCTGTCCCTTTTTGGCAGGTTAGCGGAGCTTGCTGGTCTCGAAGTACTCGGGGAACTGGTCCAGAACCTCGGTTTGGTTGCGGAACATCATGTGCAGGTGCTTGCTGACCAAAAAGCTCGCTTCGATGGGGTCGCGACCGGCGATAGCGCGGCGAATCTGCTTGTGCTCGTTCACGATGTCCTGATTGTCGAGAACCTGCGTGGCGGCGCGCAGCCAGCGGAAGCGCTCCAGGTCGGCATTGGTCTCCTCGAGCCACGACCACACGGTGCTGCGGCATGCGATGCTAAAAATCATGTGATGCATGAGGTTGTCGCTCAAAAAGAAGCCGATGCGATCCTCTTCGGCCATGGCCTTTTCCTGCAGCACGATGGCGCGGTCGAGCTGCTCGATGCCGGTCGACGTGGCTCGCGCACAGCACTCCACAATCACCTGCTTTTCCAGATGTTCGCGGATGTAACAGGCACTCTCGGCAAGGGTGAGGTTGATGGGTGAGACGTAGGTGCCACTCTGGGGCACGGTGCGCACCAGGCCTTCCTGCGCCAGACGCACCAGTGCCTCGCGCACAGGGGTGCGCCCCATATCCAGGTCGTCGCACAGCTGCTTGACGCCCAGCTTTTCGCCCGGTTTGTAGTCCAGATAGACGATCTTGCGTCGAATGGTGTGGTAGGACTGGTCCTGTAGGCTCGTTTCTTGCTCGCCGATGTGCATCGATTCTTCCATAGCGCCTCGCAACTGTTCTATCAAACTCATATGTCAGTTGTTAATTATGCCGCGAATCAGCTCTCCGCGGAGGGTAATTCGGCTGTTGCCCAAGAACTATTGCGGCATCTTAGTCTGTATTTGCGCAAGGCTATGCCCAATGTTGCCGTATCATAAGCCGTCGCAAACGTGAAAGAGAAAGAAGGAATCCCATATGCAACTGGCGAATATCGTACGCGAGCGCTGGAAGGGCGTCTTGTTCTGCCTGATCATCGCTATCCCCGCAACGCTGCTCGGCAAACAGATTGAGGTGGTCGGCGGGCCGGTATTCGCCATCCTCTTCGGCATGGTTCTGGCGCTCGTCTTTCCCAAGCATCGTCGTGAGCCGCTTGCCGCCGGTGTCACCTATACGTCTAAAAAAGTCTTGCAGTACGCGGTTATCCTGCTTGGCTTTGGCATGAACCTCTCCCAGATTCTGTCCAAGGGCGCCCAGTCGTTGCCGATTATCGTGGCGACGATCTCGACCTCGCTTGTCATCGCCTTTGTGCTCTGCCGCGTTATGAACGTGCCGGGTAAGATCGCGACGCTTGTGGGTGTGGGTTCGTCGATTTGCGGCGGTTCTGCCATCGCCGCTACCGCGCCCGTCATCGATGCCGACGATCGCGAGATTGCCCAGGCTATTTCGGTCATCTTCCTGTTTAACGTTATCGCGGCGCTCGTGTTTCCAACGCTCGGCGGTATGCTCGGGCTGACCAACGAGGGCTTTGGCCTGTTTGCCGGTACCGCCATCAACGACACCTCGTCCGTAACGGCTGCGGCGAGCGCTTGGGACAGCATGCATCCCGGCGCCAATGTGCTCGAGAGCGCCACGGTGGTCAAGCTCACCAGGACACTGGCCATTATTCCCATCACGTTGGTCCTCGCATGCTGGCAGATGCATCTGGCGCGCAAGGCCGGCGGCGACGCCAAAAGCACGTTCTCGCTTAAACGCGCGTTTCCCATGTTTGTGCTGTTCTTTGTGCTGGCGAGCGTAATCACCACGGTGCTTCAGCTTCCCGTGTCCATCACGGCGCCCATCAAGGAGCTGTCGAAGTTCTTTATCGTGATGGCCATGGCGGCTATTGGCTTTAATACCGATATCGTCGAGCTGGTCAAAAAGGGCGGCAAGCCCATCGCGCTGGGCTTTTGCTGCTGGATTGGCATTGCGTGCATGAGTTTGGGAATGCAGCACGTGCTGGGAATCTGGTAGAGGAGTAGCTTATTTGCGTGCTGGTTGCTGGTGAGCGCATGCCTGCGGTGGAGCGATAGGAGCTCTTGCGGGTATGGCTTGTCCGCAGGTTTATAAGTCCCGAAGAGCTCTTATCGCCCCGCCAGGATGGCGATGCGGGGCAACACCTATACTCGCAGGACGGCGCTTTCTGCCCTATAGTGTTTGGTGAGCAATATCGTTCAATTTTGAAACACTCGGTCGTGCGACCGTCGGCGGTTGCACGTCGCCGCGGACAGGGGCAAATCATGGATAGCGATGCCAAGCTGAACATCTTGACCGAGGCCCTGGCTGCTGCCGGGGCCTCGGCATTGGCAATCGATGCGCGTGGGGACGTCGCGATTTCGACCATGAATGACGCGGCGCTTGAGCGGGATGTGGCGGCTTTTGTCGCTGAGCGCCTCGACCGTATAGGAGACGGCGCGCGTCTGGTTATGGGGCGTGCGGGTACGCGCCTGAGCCTGACCGTTCGCCCCACCGACAAAGAAGGCGGGGGCCTTTGGGTCGTCGTGGTCCGCGAGGTACGCGGCGCCGCGGCACATGCGGGCATCGAGTGGCTCAACGCCGACGAAGTTGAGGCCCGCTACGAATCGAGCGCGTACGGCATCGTTGAGGGGGCGGCCTCGGTAGCTGCGCCGGTCGCCGAGAGTTACGCGCGCGGCGTGCCCCTTATGCTCGAGGGCGAGCTGGGAGCGGGTCAGGTCGAGATCGCCAAGCGCCTCTATCTGGACGGTCCTTTTGCCGATCAACCCTTTGTTGCCGTTGCGCTCGATGAGCTTACCGATCGCGGTTGGCGCCACGTGCTCAAAAGCGCCGAATCGCCGTTGTTCCAAACGGGGCTGACACTTTGCATTGAGGGCTGGAACACGGTTGGCCCCCAGCGTCTCCGCGAGCTCGTTTCCACGATGGCCGACACCGCGTTGGCGACGCGCTGCCATGTGGTGCTGACGGCGAATGACATGCCGGGCGGCAGCGAAAGTGATCAAGCTGCCTTTGTGACTGAGCGCTTCGCCTGTGCGGTGAGCGTGGCGCCGGCAATCGCCGAGCAGGGAGCCGCGTCGACGAAGGTTGCGCGCTATTTGGAATATCTCGCTGATGCATTTGGGACGGCAGCGCCCACGTTGTCTGCCGCGGCGGCAAAGACGCTCGATGTTTACCGCTGGCCGCGCAATTATCTGCAGCTCCGCGAGGTCTCGGAACGACTGTATATATTGGTGGGGGCGGGCACGGTGGACCGCGCTGTGGCGGAGGAAGTGCTCGCCCAAGAGGACGTGATTAAGACCGCAACCTTTGGCGCCCCGACACTCGAAAGCGACCTGTATATCCTGCGACCGCTGGCCGATACCGAGCGAGATATCGCGCATCTGGTTGTAGATCATCTCCACGGCAACCGGGCCCGTGCGGCGGAGGTGCTGGGCGTAAGCCGAACAACGCTGTGGCGCTTGCTGAAGGACGATGACCGTTGAGCGAGGCGCCCGTGACCGCGCGCGACGCGTGTGCTACAGTCCAAAGCGTTATTGTTTCGATTTGGTTACGGCGTGCGGGGGCGTATGGCTGAGACTACAAAACCGAGCCGCAGAAGGCGGAGTGCCGCGCCGGTTAACCGACGCACAACATCGGTGACGTGGGGCAAACACGCCTCGGGGTTTGACGGCTCGTTCAAGCGCACTAAATACGGCTATCCTTCGACAGGTGCTCGCTTGGCAATGCAGGCAGAGTCCTCGCTGTGGGGCCGCAAACGCGTGGTGGGCTCAAAGCTCAAGCACGACGGCACGCTCGGCTACATCAGCCGCGGGGCGGCTCGCCGCAGTGGGCTCAATCCTGCTGGTTGGCATCGTTATGTGCCGATCGCGGTCGTCGTTGCAGTGATCGTCATCGCACTCGCTGCGCTTGGCTACGCCGGCGGTGGCGCCAACTTGGACGCGGTGTTTAAATCGCCCGAGCTCGCGCATGCAGGCACAGAAGTTGTCGAGGGCGCTCAGACCCAGACGGGCGTCGC
>DBFVGT010000018.1:0-5256 GCA_048524725.1 Collinsella sp.
CTGGACTTTGACTCTGCCGTCAACGTCATGAGCCAGCGCGAGCTCGATATCGAGAGCCGTACCGTGCGCAACTTTGTGACCACGCATCTGCGCCGCGCACGAACCTCGGCCGACAATAAGCGCGCCACGTTTGCCGAAAACTCTGCGTGTGGCGGCGAGCTCAAGGGCTATTTCTTTGGCGAGCGCGAGTTCGTGGACCTGTCGCAGCAGATTGCAGAGTTTATCTCCTCCGAGCTCACCAAAGCCGAGAAAGCCGAGTCCACCGACGTGCTCGTGGCCGATTTTGACGACGATGAGGATGCCCGCTGGTTTGCCGTGATGCTGCTGGGCTCCAAGCAGGCTTTTATGCACGAAGTGGGCCGCGAGGAGGGAGAGGTGCGCAACGACATCGCGCGCCACTACGCCATTCTGCCGAACCCCTCGCAAAAGGTGCCGAGCTATGCCATCGTGCGCGCGAGTACCATGGAGATCGGCTACGTGGACAAGAAGCGCAAGATTGCCGGCGAGGACCGTATGCTTATCCCCGATGGCCTGCTGCAGTGCGACACGGGCGTATCGGGCAAGGAGGTCATCGACACCGTGACGCGTGTGGTCGAGGAAGTCGCCGAGGAGCACGGTGCCAATACGGCCGTAGCGCTCGCTAAGGTTAAGGCTGCCGTTGCCGAGAAGGTCGAGGATGACGAGGAGCTTCCGCCTTGGGATATCGTCGATGAGGTCTTTGAGGACGAACCGGTCATCAAGGAGAGCGTACGTGCGGCGCTGACCGAAGAGAAGGTGCCCGAGCGTGTGCCCGTGGAGCGCAAGCAGGTCGAGCGTGCGGCCGTGCGCAACCACAAGATTCGTACCGACACGGGCATCGAGATCAGCTTTCCGGCCGAGATGGGCTCGAACTCCGAGTACATCGAGTTCGTCAACGAACCCAACGGCCTCATCTCCATCGAGCTCAAAAACATCGGCAGCATCGAGAATCGATAAGTTGCGTTACGCCTGCAGCGAGAAAGCGAAGGCCGAAGCCCCTTGGGGCCTCGGCCTTCTTGTTTAGGGCTGAATTGCCCCACAGGTTGAGCATAAGTCAGCGAAAACGCCCCAGAGCGAGCAAGGTGACGCGAAAGAGGAAGGCATTGACCTTTCGGTCATGCCCGACGATTGAACGTCAGATTGCCGCTCTGGGGCGTTTGCAGCGTCGACTTGTTACGCGGTTTGTCAAAACCGCGCAACCCTACAGCTGACGCAGATCTTCCTCGAGTCCGGTCTTGCTGTCGGTCTTCTCGTCGCGCATCTTGATGACGCGGGCGGGGACACCGGCCACGACGGCACCAGCGGGGACGTCCTCGACGCACACGGCGCCGGCGGCAACGACAGCGCCCTTGCCTACGTGCACGCCTTCCAGGACCACGGCGTTGGCGCCGATCATGACATCGTCCTCGATGATGACGGGCGTGGCGCTTGCGGGTTCAACGACGCCTGCCAACACGGTTCCAGCGCCGATGTGGCAGTTCTTGCCCACGGTGGCGCGGCCGCCCAGCACGGCGCCCATGTCGATCATGGAGCCCTCACCGATGACGGAGCCGATATTGATGATGGCACCCATCATGATGACGGCGCGATCGCCGATCTCGACGCGGTCACGGATGATCGCGCCCGGCTCGATGCGGGCGTTGATGCCCTTAAGGTCGAGCATGGGCACGGCGGAGTTGCGGCAATCGTTCTCCACATCGTAGTAATCGATGGAATCGGCATTGGCATCAAGGATGGCTTTGAGCTCATCCCAGTCACCAAAGACGGTCTTGCCACGACGACCGCCGTAGACGTGCGCATTGCCCCACTGGACCTTCATGCCGGGCTTCTCGCGCACGTACAGTTTGACGGGCGTCTTTTTGGGCGCTGTGGCGATGTAGTTGATAATCTCCTGGGCATCCATCTCGGCTGCATTGCTCATTTGCTGTCTCTCCTTTGAGTGGATCCGGTTGATACCTGGTTAGGCAAACATGACCTGGTCGAACGTATAGAAGCCGTGCTCGCGGGTGACGAGCTTCTGCGCGGCTGCCAGGGCGCCGTTGACGAAGATCTGACGGCTTGTGGCGCGATGCGTGAGCGTGACTTCTTCGTCCTGGCCAAAGAAACTCACTTCGTGCACGCCGGCGACAGTGCCACCGCGCAGCGAGTGCATGCCGATCTCCTTGGGGTCGCGCACTCCGCACATGCCCTCGCGGCCATAGACGGGGTGGTAGCCTGCCTCGGGCTCGGTTTCGACGACGGCATCGAGCAGCAATTTGGCAGTGCCGCTGGGGGCATCGACCTTTTGGTTATGGTGCGTCTCGACGATTTCGCAGTCAAAGCCGGGCAGCTCGCGTGTGGCCTGTGCTACCAGATGACGCAGGGCTGCGATACCGATGGAGTAATTGCCGGAGTGCATGACGCGGGCGTTCTGGCCCAGCTCGCGCAGGCGATCCATCTGCTCGGGTGTGTAGCCCGTGGTGCCCGAGACCAATGCGGCGCCTGTACGCTCGACATAGGCGACGACGGCGTCGAAGGTCACGACGTTCGAGAAGTCGATGATTACATCGGCTGCCGGGGCGCTCTCGAGCTCGGACAGATCAAAACCAATCTGGGCCACGATATCAAAAACGGGCTGCCCGGCGGCGTCGATAATGCCTTCGGCGGTAGTGCGGATGAGCGAGCCCATGCGGCCCGTTCCCATAATGACGGTCTTAATCAAGCAGACCAGCTCCCTTCAGAGCATCGGTAAGTGCGGCTCGCGTGTCGTTGGCCATGGGGCACAGCGGCATGCGGTAGTTTGCCTCGATCATACCCATCTGGGCGAGCGCTTCCTTAACGGGGATGGGGTTGACCTCGCTAAAGAGGGCATTGATGAGCGGCTGGCCGGCAATCTGGATATCGCGGGCGCGCGCTACGTCGCCGTCCAGATAGGCGCGGCACATGTCGTGCACGAGCTGCGGCTGAACATCGGCCCACACACTGATGGTGCCCGAGGCGCCCAGGCTCATGAGCGGCACGGTGAGGGCGTCCTCGCCCGAGTACATGCGGAAGTCATCGGACAGCAGGTGGGCGATCTTGGCTGCGTAGGCGGCGTTGCCCGAGGCTTCTTTAATACCCATGATGTTGGGGTGCGCGGCCAAGCGCTCTACGTTGCGCTCGCTGATGCCGCAGCCGCAGCGGCCGGGGATGTTGTACAGGATGCAGGGGATATCTACGGCATCGGCAACGGTCTTAAAGTGCTGGTAGATGCCCTCCTCGTTGGACTTGTTGTAGTAGGGGGTAATGAGCAGCAGGCCGTCGGCGCCCAGGCCCTGATAGGTGAGCGACTTGGTGAGCATGGTCTGCGTGGAGTTGGAGCCCGAGCCGGCGATGACGGGGACACGGCCTGCAACCTGCTTGACCACCGCGGCGACAACGGAGTTGTCCTCATCGTCAGTCATCGTGGCACTCTCGCCGGTGGTGCCCAGGGTGAGGATGGCGTCGGTACCGTTTTGCAGGTGGAAATCGATAAGGCGCTCGAGCGCGTCAAAGTCGACACTGCCGTCCTTTTTAAACGGCGTAACCAGGGCGACGATTGAGCCCTCGAGATTGCGGATGTCCATGTTCTTCTCCTTCGCGTCCGTGATCTGGATGCGTTTGTTCCGTTGGGCGGCGACTGCCAGGCGCTCGTCTTGGGCACGACGGCGAGCGCTTTCGGCGCGCGACTTGGCCAGCAGCTCTCGGCCGCACGACAGCACGTCGAGCGTGGCAAAATAATCGCCCGGACGCTCGGCACGGCGGATGAGGTCGGCCGAGCCATCGGGGCGCAGCAGGACCTCGGCGGAGCGAAGACGTCCATTGTAGTTGTAGCCCATGGAGTAGCCATGCGCGCCGGTATCGTGGATCACAAGCAGGTCGCCCATGTCGATATGCGGCAGCTCGCGATCGATGGCGAACTTGTCGTTGTTTTCGCATAGGTTGCCCGTGATGTCGTAGGTGTTCGTGACGGGCGCTGTGGTCTTGTCGTCGCCACCCGGCTGGCCCATTACCGAAATGTGGTGGTAAGCGCCATACATGGCAGGGCGGATCAGATCGACGGCGCTTGCATCGACACCGATATAGTCCTTGTAGATCTGCTTTTCGTGGATGGCCTTGGTGACCAGGCAGCCGTAGGGGCCCATCATAAAGCGGCCCATTTCGGTGCAGATGGCCACATCGCCCATACCGGCGGGAACCAGGATCTCGTCGTAGGCCGCGTGCACTCCCTCGCCGATGGCGTGAATGTCGTTGGCCTGCTGCTCGGGCAGATAGGGGATGCCGACGCCGCCGGACAGATTGATGAAGGCGACGTGTGCGCCGGTCTCGCGCTCCAGGCGCACGGCAAGCTCAAAGAGGATGCGCGCAAGCTTGGGGTAGTAGTCGTTGGTGACGGTGTTGCTGGCAAGGAATGCGTGGATACCAAAGTCCTCGGCACCCTTGGCCTTGAGCGTGCGGAAGGCCTCGAAGAGCTGCTCGGTGGTCATGCCGTACTTGGAGTCGCCCGGGTTGTCCATGATGCCGTTGGAGAGCTGGAACAGGCCACCCGGATTAAAGCGGCAACTGACCGTCTTGGGGATGGGCCCCGCAACGTGCTCAAAGAACTCGATGTGGCTGATGTCGTCAAAGTTGACGATGGCACCCAGCTTGTCGGCGAGCTCAAAGTCCGCCGCCGGCGTGTCGTTGGACGAGAACATGATGTCATGTCCCGTAATGCCCAGCGAGCGGGCGATCATGAGCTCGGTATAGCTCGAGCAATCGCAGCCGCAGCCGTATTCGTTGAGAATGGAGATGAGCGCCGGGTTGGGATTGGCCTTGACGGCAAAGTATTCCTTAAAGCCCGGGTTCCATGCAAAGGCGTCGCGCACTTCTTGCATGTTGCGGCGGATGCCTGCCTCGTCGTATAGATGAAACGGCGTGGGGAATTGCTCGACGATATGCTCGAGCGTCTCCTTGTCCACAAACGGCTGCTTGGCCGCATATGCCTCGTTGGGGGTCAATGCCATGTCCCGTAAACCTCGCTATCCAGACGGCGCCATCTGCGCATCGAATCCGCATAGCGTGGACCCAATGTCCGGATAGCGCTCCCGCATTGCTGCAGACAGTCCTGTGGGTGTTTCCCACAGGCCCACCAGGTTGTTCGTGCCCGAAAAACCCAGTTCGGCGGGTTTCGCCTCCCCACGGGGTCAAAGCCTGCCGGCTCGCCCGCGGTTCTTCGTGCCCGCGCCTCTATCAAGTGGT
>DBFVGT010000019.1:0-32666 GCA_048524725.1 Collinsella sp.
TCTACGCGCGCAACACCGTCACCAACGACGTGCTGTACAAGGAGGGCCTGGACCTTCTCGTCGTGCCCTCCGCCGAGCTCTCCCGCGGCCGCGGCGGCCCGCGCTGCATGAGCATGCCCTTCTGGCGCGAGGACCTCTAAGTCTTTCCGTTTCCGGTGCGGTTTCCCTACAACCGCACCGGTTTCGCCCGTCAAACGGGCAACACTAATACTTACGTAATTCATTTCTTCGAAAGGAAACGAACCATGGGTGTTAACCTCTCCGGCCGTAGCTTCCTCAAGCTCCTCGACCTCACCACCGAGGAGATTGAGTACCTGCTCAAGCTCTCCAAGAACTTCAAGGACATGAAGCGTGCTGGCGTTCCGCACCGCTATCTCGAGGGCAAGAACATCGTCCTGCTCTTCCAGAAGACCTCCACTCGTACCCGCTGCGCCTTCGAGGTCGGCGGCATGGACCTGGGCATGGGCGTTACCTACCTCGATCCCGGTTCGTCCCAGATGGGCAAGAAGGAGTCCATCGAGGACACCGCTCGCGTTCTCGGCCGCATGTATGACGGCATCGAGTTCCGCGGCTTTGCCCAGGACGACGTCGAGGAGCTCGCCGCTAAGTCCGGCGTGCCCGTGTGGAACGGCCTGACCACTGAGTGGCACCCCACCCAGATGCTCGCCGACATCCTGACCGTCCAGGAGAACTTCAACTACGACATCAAGGGCAAGACCCTCGTCTTCATGGGCGACTGCAAGAACAACGTCGCTCGCTCCCTCATGGTTGTCTGCTCCAAGCTCGGCATGAACTTCGTGGCCTGCGGCCCCGAGGAGTGCATGCCCGCTGACGACGTCATCGAGGCCTGCAAGCCCATCGCCGAGGCCAACGGCTGCACCATCAAGCTGACCACCGACGTCAAGGACGGCGTCACCGGTGCCGACGTTCTCTACACCGACGTTTGGGTCTCCATGGGCGAGCCCGACGAGGTCTGGGCCGAGCGCATCGCTCAGCTCACCCCGTATCGCGTTACCTCCGAGGTCATGGCTATGGCCAACCCGGGTGCCATCTTCCTGCACTGCCTGCCCAGCTTCCACGACACCAACACCACGATTGGCGCCGAGAAGTGCGAGCAGTTCGGCATCACCGAGCAGGAGGTCACCGACGAGGTCTTCGAGAGCCCCGCTTCCAAGGTCTTCGATGAGGCCGAGAACCGCATGCACACCATCAAGGCTGTCATGTACGCTACGCTCAAGTAAGAGCATCTAGCATCTCGCTCGGGGTGCATTGCTGCGCACCCCGAGCACTTTTGTCTGGTAAAAATCTCGCACCGAACGACATGCACGGCACGGAAGAGCCGCTTCGGGCGAGATCAGTAAATGATTTATGAAGGGGGGATGAGAACTATGACTGAGACCGCTAAGAAAAAGCGCGGTATGCCTTCATCGTTCACCATTCTTCTTGCTCTGCTGGCAATCGTCGCGGTTGTTACCGTTATCGTCTCCGGTACGTCCGGTGGCGCGGTTACCGCTGCCCGCTTGAGCGATTTCTGCACCGCCCCGGTCAAGGGCTTCGCTGACGCTCTACCCGTCTGCCTCTTCGTTATGATCCTCGGCGGCTTCCTCGGCATGATGACCGAGACCGGCGCCCTGGACAACGGCATTGCCGTTCTGGTGCAGAAGCTTAAGGGCAATGAGATCATGCTCATTCCCGTGCTGATGCTCATCTTCTCCCTCGGTGGTACCACCTATGGTATGTGCGAGGAGACCGTTCCCTTCTACGCCCTGCTCGCCGCTACCATGATGGCTGCTGGCTTCGACCCCATGGTCGGCGCTGCAACCGTCCTGCTCGGCGCTGGCTGCGGCTGCCTCGGCTCCACGGTTAACCCGTTTGCCGTCGGCGCTGCCGTCGACGCTCTGACCGGCGTTGGCATTGAGGTCAACCAGTCCATCATCATCGGCCTCGGTGCCGTCCTGTGGATTGTTACCACCGCCATGTCCATCTTCTTCGTCATGAGCTATGCCAAGAAGGTCAAGGCTGACAAGGGTTCCACCATCCTTTCGATGCAGGAGCTCAAGGACGCCGAAGAGGCTCACGGCAAGGCTGCTTCCGAGGTTCACAAGGAGGTCAAGCTCACCGGTCGTCAGAAGGGTGTTCTGATCGCCTTTGCCTTCACCTTCGTCGTCATGATCGTCGGCTTCATCCCGCTGGCCGACCTTAACGAGGGCGTCGCCAACTTCTTCGATGCTGGCGCTGTCTATGACGCCGACGGTAACGCCATCGTTCAGGGCTGGTCTGCCCTGATCACCGGCCTGCCCATTGGTCAGTGGTACTTCGACGAGGCTTCCACCTGGTTCTTCCTCATGGCTGTCCTGATCGGTATTATCGGCGGCCTGTCCGAGAAGCAGATCGTCAACACCTTCATCACCGGCGCTGCCGACATGATGTCCGTTGTCCTCGTCATCGCCCTCGCCCGTGGTATCTCCGTCCTCATGGCTAGCACCGGCCTCGACGTCTACGTCCTCGACGCTGCCGCCAATGCTCTGGCTGGCCTGTCCGGCGTGATCTTCGCTCCCATGAGCTTCCTGGTCTACTTCGGCCTGTCCTTCCTGATCCCCTCGACCTCCGGTATGGCTACTGTCTCCATGCCCATCATGGGACCGCTGGCTGTTAAGCTCGGCTTCTCGCCCGAGGTCATGGTCATGATCTTCTCCGCCGCCATCGGCGTCGTGAACCTGTTCACCCCGACCTCCGGCGCCATCATGGGCGGTCTTGCCCTGGCCAAGATCGAGTGGACGACCTGGCTCAAGTTTGCTCTTAAGCTCATCGTCGCTCTCTCCGTCGTCTGCGCCATCATCCTGACCGTCGCTTGCGTGATGCTCTAAGTACCCCTTGGGTACCCCACGGAAACCATGACGATCCTATAACGGATCACCTGGTCATCGTCTGTCCGGTGGGGTAACCCCACCGGTAGACTCCTACCTTTGGCCCCCTCCCGTTCCGTGCGCGGGAGGGGGCGCACTTATGTTCCGCGGTTTTACCAAACCGCGGAACCACGCGACGCTGCGCGCCGCCCAGGACGACAATTTGTCATTCAAAAGGCAAGGCATGACCAAAAGGTCTATGCCTTGCCTTTTTCATGCCAACTTGTACGTCCTGGACGGCGCTCGCTGACTTATGCTCAACCTGCGACGCTGTTATTGTTGGTGCAGGGGAACAGCTTGCCCGCTCTGGTGCCCGTTCGTTGACTTTGGCTCTGCCTGTGACGTTTCCATTGTTGGTGCGGAGTGACTTGGTTCCTGCTTCAAATTAGCTACCCCGGTTCCCCGTGGGTTGCGGTGGGCGTGTTTGGTTGGTGCCTGTTGGTGGCCAGGCCCTTGCGAGGGGCAGGCTCCGTTATAATCGCCTAGAACATTAAATGGAAACGGGACGGGAGCCATACATGCGCCAGGGTTTCGACAACGCGAAGTATATCGAGCTGCAGGCTGCTCACATTAAGGAGCGCATCTCGCAGTTTGGTGGCAAGCTCTATTTGGAGTTTGGCGGTAAGCTGTTCGATGACTATCATGCGAGCCGCGTGCTGCCGGGTTTTGAACCGGACAGCAAGTTCCGCATGCTCAAGAGCATCGCCGACGATGTTGAGGTTATCATCGCGATCAACGCGAACCACATCGAGAAAAACAAGGCTCGTGGTGACCTTGGCATTACCTATGACGAGGATGTGCTGCGCCTGGTTGACCTGTTCCGCGGCAACGGCTTTGCCGTCGCGGCCGTGGTCATCACCCAGTACGCCGGCCAGCCTGCTGCCGATGTGTTCCGCAACCGCCTGAACGCGCTCGGTATTCCCGCCAAGCTGCACTATCCCATCGAGGGGTATCCGCACGATGTCGATCTGATCGTGTCCGACGATGGCTACGGCAAGAACGAGTTTGTCGAGACCACCCGTCCACTCGTTGTCGTGACGGCACCCGGCCCCGGCTCGGGCAAGCTCGCCACTTGCCTCTCGCAGCTGTATCACGAGCATAAGCACGGTACCGCCGCCGGCTATGCCAAATTCGAGACCTTCCCGGTTTGGAATCTGCCCCTTACGCATCCGGTCAATATTGCCTACGAGGCCGCCACGGCTGACCTCGACGATGCCAATATCATCGATTCGTTCCACCTTGAGGCCTACAACAAGACCACGGTCAACTACAACCGCGACGTCGAGGCCTTCCCGGTAGTCCGTGCCCTGATGGAAAAGATCCTGGGCAAGAGCCCCTACCAGAGCCCTACGGACATGGGCGTCAATATGGTCGGCTTTGCCATCACCGATGACGATGCCTGCCGCGACGCTTCCAAGATGGAGATCGTCCGCCGCTACTTTACCGCGGTCGAAAATGTGCGCCGTACCGGCGTGGGCGATGAGCAAGTCGACCGTCTCAAGATTATTATGAAGAAAGCCGGCATCGATAAGAACTACTCACCGGCGCGCTCGGCGGCCCTCACCAGGGAGCAGCTGACGGGTGGTCCCGTGGGTGCCATGGTCATGCCCGATGGCTCCGTGGTGACCGGTAAGACCTCCACGCGCCTGGGCGCCGCAAGTTCGCTCATTATGAACGCCCTCAAGCATGTTTCGGGCGTCGACCTTGAGCTCGAGGTCATTAGCGATGAGGCGATCGAGCCCATCAGCAAGCTCAAGACGCATTTCCTGGGCAGCAAAAACCCGCGCCTCCACACCGACGAGACGCTTATGGCGCTGTCGATCACCTCGGCCACGAGTGAGACGGCCGCTCGCGTCCTTTCGGGCCTGGAGCAGCTGCGCGGTTGCGATGCCTTCTTTAGCGTGATTATCTCGCCGACGGACGAGACGGTACTGCGCAAACTGGGTATCAACGTGTGCTGCGAGCCCAAGTTTGAGCGCCGCGGTTTCTTCCATCGCTAAGTTTGAAGCACCGCGGTAATTGCATTGCATTTTGGCCGTATCGGGTTAGCGCCCGGTACGGCTTTTTGATCAATAAAGCGTCTATTTCGGCGAAAAATAGCCGTTTACCTGCCTAGAAACAATTTGAGCGGTATACAATAACCGTAACTGTTTCATCCTTAGCGGGATGCCGCATGATGGATATTACCTGCCATCGTGAGGTGTGTCGGTCGCGCACGGCGCGTTAGATGCTCGTGCTCGGTTTGAGGAGGCTGCTATGGCGGGCAAGGGTCGTGCGAGTGTCAACGATATGAAGCGTGTCGAGGTGCTGGTGTTGATGGAGATCGACCAGCAAACCGAAGACAATGGCGGGCCGTATGGTTTCTCGCGCAAAACGCTTGCCGAGCGCGTGGGGGTTTCGCCGTATCGTGCCCGCGCCGCAATCGATCGCTTGGATTCCGAAGGCATGATTGATGTCGTCTCGCGTTATAGCGACGACGGCGGTCAGCTTGCAAATGGCATTTGCCTCACCGAACGTGGCGAGTGGTATCTTGAGGGCGTCCGTACCGGCATGCTCGTTCAGGAAATGCTTGAGGATGAGGCTGCTGATCGATAGCAGCATGTAACCCTTGCCATAGCGACGCCACCCGGGAAACCGGGCGGCGTTTTGTTTCAAGATTGAGAAATGCAACCGCACGCGAGAAAAATTGCGAACGGTCCGCGGCGCGAGTATTACAATGAAGACCCGTAAGATGTGTATGGATAACTTCTACGGGAAGCGCAGGTAACTCAATATGACCAAGCATGTGTTCGTGACCGGTGGCGTAGTTTCGTCTCTGGGCAAGGGTATTACCGCGGCCTCGCTGGGCCGTCTGCTCAAGTCGCGTGGCTACAAAGTAACGATGCAGAAGGCCGACCCGTATCTGAACGTCGACCCCGGTACCATGAGCCCGTTCCAGCATGGTGAGGTCTTTGTAACCGAGGATGGTTACGAGTCCGACCTGGACCTGGGTCATTACGAGCGCTTTATTGATGAGAACCTGACCCGCGATTCCAACTTTACGACCGGTGCCATCTACAAAAGCCTAATCGCCCGTGAGCGTCGCGGCGACTTTTTGGGCGGTACCGTGCAGGTGATTCCCCACGTCACCAATGCTATTAAGGACAAGTTCCGCCGCATCGAGGAGCAGACCGGCTCCGATGTAGTCATCACCGAGCTGGGCGGCACGATCGGCGACATCGAGTCCCAACCGTTTGTGGAGGCCATCCGTCAGTACCGCAAGGAGGCCGGCCCCGAGAACGTCTGCTACATCCACGTGTCGCTCGTTCCCTATATTGCCGCCGCCCACGAGGTCAAGACCAAGCCCACGCAGCATTCCGTCAAGGAGCTCCGCAGCTTTGGCATCCAGCCCGATATTATCGTGCTGCGCTCCGACCACCATATCGATGACGCTATCCGCGGAAAGATCGCAAGCTTCTGCGACGTCGACACCGATTGCGTCTTTACCAATGAGGACTGCGCGAGCATCTACGACGTGCCGCAGCTGCTTGCCGAGCAGGACTTTGACCTGCGTATTTGCGAGCGCCTGGGCCTGGACCCGCGTGAGCGCGACATGAGCGAGTGGAATGAGTTCCTGCGTAAGCAGAACCATGCCAATCATCACGCCGATAAGGTTAAGATTGCCGTCGTGGGTAAGTACACGCAGCTGCCCGATGCGTACCTGTCGGTTATCGAGGCCCTGCACCATGCGGGCGTCTTCTACGATCGCCATGTGGACGTCCAGCTGGTCGACGGCGAGAGCCTCGACGAGCAGAATGTCTCCGAGGTTCTGGGCGACGCCTCGGGCATCCTGGTCCCCGGCGGCTTTGGCAAGCGCGCCCTGGAGGGCAAGATCCTCGCGGCCGAGTTTGCCCGTGAGCACAAGATACCGTATCTGGGCATTTGCCTGGGTATGCAGGTCGCCGTGTGCGAGTTCGCCCGCAATGTCGTTGGCCTTGCCGGTGCCAGCTCCTCCGAGTTTGATCCGGACGGTCCGTATAGCGTCATCGATCTGATGAGCTCGCAGGAGGACGTGACCGAGAAGGGCGGCACCATGCGCCTGGGCGCCTATCCGTGCAAGCTCGCCGCCGATACCCTTGCTCGCGAGGCATATGGCGAGGAACTCGTCTACGAGCGTCACCGTCACCGCTTTGAGTTCAACAACGCTTTCCGTGACCAGCTCGAGGACGCCGGTTTGGTTATCTCGGGTCTGTCGCCCGACGAGCGCCTGGTCGAGATGGTCGAGCTGCCGCGCGACGTTCATCCGTGGTATGTGGCAACCCAGGCTCATCCCGAGTTCAAGAGCCGCCCGACCAACCCACAGCCGCTGTTCCGCGAGTTCGTGCGCGCTTCGATTGGCCAGCACGAGGGTGTCGACCGTCTGCAGGTGACGCCCATGAACCTCGCTACGGACTAAGGGTGCCGGCGAATAAGGAACATACCGAAGCTACTCCCTCGTCGCTCGCCGTGGCGGCGGGGGAGTATCTCGATTACCTCGCGGTCGAGCGGGGCTTGGCGCGCAACACGATTGCGGCCTATCGTCGTGACCTGACGACGTACTGCGCCTATCTGGAGCGGGCGGGTATTGTGTCTGTTGAAGAGGTGACCCGTCAGATCGTGGAGGGCTTTGTCGCCGACCGTCGCGATGGGGGCTATTCCGACGCCTCGGTGGAGCGCGCGCTTGCTGCCGTGAAGGGCTTGCATGCCTTTTTGGTGCGCGATGGGGCCGTGGCCCAAAACCCGACGGCGGCGTTGCGCCTGCCTAAAAAGGCTGAGCGTTTGCCGGAGTATCTATCGGTGGAGGATGTCTCGGCACTGCTCGATCAAGACTTTCCCGAGGGCGAGATGGGACTGCGCGACCATGCCATCTTGGAAGTGCTCTACGGATGCGGTTTGCGTGTGAGTGAGCTGGTTGGGCTCGATGTGGGCGATATCCATATTGACGATGGCTTTGTACTCGTTCGCGGTAAGGGCTCAAAGGAACGCCTGTCCCCACTGGTGGGAAGCGCGGCGCGAGCTCTGACGCTCTATGTAACTGAGGGACGTTCTCGCTTGGCGGCTCATGCCCGCGGAACCGAGACCTCGGCGGTCTTTTTAAATAAGAACGGACGTCGCCTGTCGCGCCAGGCCGTGCATGCGATATGCGAGCGGTATGGGCGTCAGGTGGGGCTGGTGGGGCTCCATCCCCATACCTTGCGCCACTCCTTTGCCACCCACATGCTCGCGGGCGGTGCCGACCTGCGTGTGCTGCAGGAGATTTTGGGCCATGCCGATATTTCGACCACGCAGGTCTACACGCATGTCGACCGAACGCAACTGACCGAGGTCTATCTGGCGGCGCATCCGCTAGCACATCGCTAGCACCTCGCTGACCTGCATATTTATAAATACTAAAGGGGCCGGGCCCCAGATTGCCGAGACGCACTTTTGCGCGCATGGGCAATCTGGGGCCCGTCCCATTTTTGCCACTTGTCGTCGCGGTGGTGGGCCGCATGTGCCTTGGGTGGGGGAGTTTGGGGGCGATGTGAACGGCATGTAAGGGGACGCAAAAATCGCCTCAAGGTCAACTTGAAGGTTGAGGTTCGCGGGCGTGGTTCTACAGGTGGCATCCCGCCTTTGCTGCAAACACAACATATTGTGTTTTCGAACATATGCTCGGGGGTGTTTTACAACATATTGGGGGTGGAATGGTGGGGAGGGGTGGGGGAAGGGGTGGGGAAAGGTGTTGAAAAATGGGGCGGTTCCCCATATTATTGATGACGTCGACAGGCGGGGTGGTTCCCCGCGTACGTGCCATCTGAGTAACCGAGGGGAGGGCGCACATGGGAATGACTGGTGCATACGAGCGCAATCTCGATGCAAAAGGTCGTCTGTCCCTGCCTGCACCCCTTCGCGAGGAGCTTGGAGAGCACGTTCGCGTGTTCAAAGCCCTGGATGTCGATGCTCTGTACGTGTTCTCTGCCGAGGCCTTCGATAAGTGGGTCGAAGGACTCTTCGCGGGTCGTGAGGGCCACGAGGGTTTTAACCCGCGTGACATTAACGACCAGAAGCTCATGAGGGCGATCAACAAGCGCACCACGTCGATGGACGTGGACAGCGCCGGTCGTATCGGTCTTTCCGAGTCTCTCCGCAAGCAGGCGAACCTCGACCGCGAGGTCACGGTTGTGGGCAACTACGACCACCTTGAGGTTTGGGACCGCGCTACGGCCGATGAGGACGATGACGATGAGGCCCTGCTGGACCTCTTCTTCTCGTAAGGGCAAGGCACGGGTAACGGATGGAGCGTGGGATCTTGACACAAGAATATCGGCATGAACCTGTCATGCTCGGCGAAGTACTTGAATCGCTGCGGCTAAAGAGCGGCTCCGTTGTCTGCGATTGCACCCTTGGCGGTGCCGGCCATTCGGTAAAGATGGCCGCGCAGGTGGGGGAGACGGGCCTTTTGCTCGGCGTCGATCAGGACGACATGGCCCTCGAGGCCGCTGGCGCCCGTCTGGACCGCGAGGTTCCCGGCGTTCCGCACCAGCTGCTGAAGGGCAACTTCGGCGACTTGGACGAGCTGCTTTGCTCGGCCGAGGTGCCCGGGGTCGATGGCTTCCTGTTCGATTTGGGCGTTTCGTCACCGCAACTCGATATCCCTGGCAGGGGCTTTTCGTATAACGAGGACGCCCCATTGGACATGCGGATGGATCCGGGTAATAACACCTTAAACGCAGCTGAGGTCATCAACACCTATAACGAACACGACCTCGCCCGGATTCTACGCGTCTACGGCGAAGAGAAGTTCGCCTCGCAGATCGCGCGCGAGATCGTGCGCCGCCGCGAGCAAGAACCGATCGAAACCACCGGGCAATTTGTCGAGATCATCAAGGCGGGTATCCCGGCTGCCGCTCGTCGGCATGGCGGACACCCGGCCAAGAAAAGTTTCCAGGCCATTCGCATCGAGGTCAATCACGAGCTCGATGTGCTCGAACGAGGGCTTGATGCCGCCACCAGGTGGCTCAACCCGGGCGGACGTATCTGCGTCATCTCGTATCACTCGCTTGAGGACCGTATCGTAAAGAATCACTTTAAGGAGATGAGCCAGGGGTGCACGTGTCCGCCGGAGATTCCGGTGTGCGTGTGCGGCAACGTGCCGATACTCAAGGTCATCACCCGCAAACCCCTGGTTGCCCAGCCTGATGAGGTTGAGCGCAACCCTCGGGCGAGATCAGCCAAAATCCGCGTGGCGCAGCGTCTGTAGGCGCGACCGCGCGATATTGGACCTCCCGCTCGCACCATAAACGAAGCTTAAACACACTACCAACGTACTCGGGATGGGAGGCGGCATATCATGGGCTACAACACTTCAAACGCAGCACTCGCCTATGATATGAACGCCATGCCCGCCTATCGTGAGACGCCGCAGGCCCCCGTTGCTCCCCGTGAGCAGCGCACGCCGCGCTTTGATGTCTACACGGGCGCGGGCCGTCAGGCAAACCAGGCGGTAAGCCCGGTTTTCATGAGCGTTCTTAAAACGTTTTGCATCATTGCGGCTATCTTCATGACGATCGGCGTCGCCCGCGTGGCGCTCGCCGGCGTTACGGCTCAGGTGCTCAACAGCAACGCCGCGCTTACCAACACGCTCGAAAAGGCGACCGATGAGAGCTCCGACCTGGAGGTCATGCACTCGGTCTATGGCGCCGACACGCGCATTCGCGACCTTGCGGGTGCTTATGGCATGGTGGAGCCCAGCGAGAGCGTTACACTTGACTTTTCGCAGGATGCAGCCGCGGGCGCCAACGCGACCGCGACCGCTCAGTAGCAAGACGGTAGCTGAGTATGACAAATGACTATCGCCGCGGTTCCGATGGGGGCCGCGGTTCTGGACGTCCCTCGTCGCGGGGACGTTCTGGTTATCAAGGAACGGGTCGGCAATCTTACAACGCCGGGCGGTCCCGTGGCAACGACCCGGCGTCGCGACTTCGCGGCTCGGGCGGCCCTCAAGTGCATAACACCAGGTCGCGCAAGAGCTCGTCGACCGAATGGCTCACAGGCACGCCGCTGCCTCGCCGCAAAGCCGTTATGGGATTCATTGGGCTTGGCTTGGGCTTGGGCGTCTTTCGCCTTGCCGACTATCAAATTGTCGAAGCTGATAAACTGCGCGAGCGTGCCGATGCGCGTCGCCTGCTTGCGCAGACCCTCTATGCCAAACGTGGCGCCATCTACGACCGCAACGGTAACGTGCTGGCGTCGTCGGTCGAATGTCGCAACATCGCCGTGAACCCGCAGCTTGTCGAGGACGTTGACAAGACGGTGTCGGCGCTGGTCAAGGCAACTGGAATCGATAAAAAGACCTGCCGCAAGCTCGTCGAGTCCGATGGAACCTGGGTGTATATCAAGCGCCAGGTGGACGAAGACGATGCTGTGGTGCTGGAGAAGAAGAACCTGCCCGGCGTGCTTTTTGAGCAGGCCATGAAGCGCGTATATCCATACGGCAATCTGGCATCGCAGGTGCTGGGTGTAGTGAATGTAGACAACGACGGCTTGACTGGTCTCGAAAAGCAATACAACAAGCTTCTGACCGGCACGAACGGTTCTCTCGTACGCGAGCGCGCGAGGGACGGCAGCTATATCGCGGGCGGTGCCTATAAAAAGGTGGCTGCGGTCGACGGCGTTGATATCGTGACGACGCTCGATGTCAATATCCAGCGTGCGGCTGAGGACGCTCTGGCAGAGGCTGTCGAGAAGACAAAGGCCAAGAACGGCTCGGCTCTGGTCACCGACCCCACGACCGGCGAAATTCTCGCCGCCTGCTCGTATCCGACCTACGACCAGACCGATTTGGAAAACGCCAAGACCGAGGATATGAACCTGCGCCTGGTTACCGACGCCTACGAGCCCGGCTCGGTCTTTAAGACACTCGTGGCGGGCGCCGGCTTCGACTTGGGCGTCGTGCGATCGAGTACGTCGTTTGAGGTGCCGGCGAGCATCAAGGTGGGCGACGATACCGTCACCGATGCCGACAAGCGCGACTACGCCATGACCATGGATGTGCGCGAGATGATGCGCCGTTCGTCCAACGTGGGATTTGTCCTGGTGGGGCGCAAGATCGGTGCCGACGACTTTGCCGCCTATGTGGACAAGTGGGGCATCGGTCACAGCTCTGGTGTCGATTTTCCGGGCGAGAGCCTGGGCATCGTCAAGGAGCGTGACCAGTATGACGGCGCCACGCTGGGCTCGATGAGCTTTGGACAGGCGCTGTCTGTCTCGCCGATTGAGATCGCACGTGCCGTGGGCGGCATCGCCAACGGCGGCGTGATGATGACCCCGCACTTCTATAAGTCCAGCAAAGGCGACGAGAAGGACTGGGGCGAAGGCGAGCGCGCGATTTCGGAGGACGCCGCATCCCAGGTGACATCGTGCATGCAGACGGTCGTGTCGGAGGGAACGGGCGTTGGCGGCGCGGTTGACGGCTATGACGTGGCGGGTAAGACCGGTACGGCCGAACGTGCCGACGAGAACGGCGGCTACCTCAAGGAGAACTACATGTCGTCCTTTATGGGCTTTGCACCGGCACAATCGCCCAAGGTGCTGTGCTATATCACGCTCGACGGAACGCCGAGCGGCTCAGATGCCGCTGCGGTGCCGTTCCAGTCCATTATGGCCAACGCGCTCGACGTGCTGGGTATCCCACACACGAAGTAGGGGGTTACAATCTTTGGGGCGTGGTTTGTTGTCCCATATGAGGGGTGTTCACATGCCCTGCACCACGCATGCGCGGCGCTGGGATACAATACGCCGATAGCATTATTTAGGTTTACAGGGGAGCTGCAATGATAGAGATCGCCGTCAACAACCTCGCGGCCGCAACAGGGGCCCGAACCGTGACGGGAGAAGTCGATCGGGTATGCCGCGGGTGCGTTATCGACTCGCGCCAGGTCGAGGAAGGGACGATTTTCGTCGCCTTTCCCGGTGAAAACGTCGACGGCAATGATTTTGCTTCCCGTGCCGTCCAGTCGGGTGCCGGCGCCGTCGTGATGACGCGTGAGCCCGAGGCCGAGCTGGTCTCGCTGGCGCAGGACAAGGGCTGTGCCATCTTGCTGACCGATGATCCCGAGGAGTTTCTGCTGCGTTTGGCGCACGCGTATCGCCTGGAGCTTGGCTGCCTGGTCGTTGGCATTACCGGTTCCATCGGCAAGACGACGACCAAGGACGTGCTCGCCGCTGTGCTCGCCAAGCGCTATCGTGTCTGGGCCACCAAGGGCAATTTCAATAACCTGATCGGCATGCCGCTCACGGTGCTTTCCGCTCCGGCCGATACCGAGGTCCTGGTGCTCGAGATGGGCATGAACCATTTCCACGAGATCGAGCGCCTGTCCCAGTCCGCCAATCCCAACCTTGCCATCGTGAGCAAGATCGGCACCTCTCATATCGGCATTTTGGGCAGCCGCGAGAACATCGCCCGCGCTAAGGCCGAGATTGTCCAGGGCATGTGCGCCGCCGGCGACTATTTGCCGCTGCTGGTTTTGGGCGGCGAGGACGATTTTACGCCGTTCATTCGCGATACGTTCGCCCAGCCTGCTGGTATCGACGTGATGCTGGCCGGCGTCTCGGATGACGATGAGGTTCGTGCCCGCGACATTCGTGTTGATGACGAGGGTCGTCCGGTCTTTACGCTCGATTTTGGCCAGGGCGAGACGATCGATACCATGCTTGCCATCCCCGGCGTGCAGTCCGTTCCTAATGCCGTTAAGGCTGCCGCGGTTGCCTATCGCCTGGGCGTGACGCCCGAGCAGATCGATGCTGCCTTTAGGGGCCTCACGATCACCGGTCACCGCCAGGAGATCAAGCGCGCCAAGAGCGGTGCCCGCGTCATCGACGATTCCTATAACGCCAGCGCCGAATCCATGGCTGCTGGTCTCGATCTACTGTGCTCGCTTTCGTGCAGGGGGTCTCGCATGGCGATCCTGGGCGAGATTGGCGAGATGGGCGATGAGGCTCCTCGCATGCATGAGCTCGTGGGCGCCTATGCCGCCGCCAAGAAGCTCGACATGCTGGCGTGCGTGGGCGGTGAGCTGGCCCAGCTTATGGCCGATGCCGCACGCATGATGGGCATGGACGAGGACCGCATCCAGGTGTTCTCCGATTATCAGCAGGTGCTCGACCGCATGGGCGGCGCGCTTGAAAAACATGATGTTGTACTGGTCAAGGGTTCCCGCTTTGTTGAGCTCGACCGCTTTGTGGAAGGTGTGTGCTAGCCCATGTTCGGCAATCCCTCGTATCCAACGTATCAGGCTTTTTTGGGGCTTGGCATCGCCGCTGCCATTGCGCTGCTGCTCATGCCGTGGTGGATCAAGCTGCTCAAGGTCGAGGGTATCGGCCAGCAGGTTCGTGCCGACGGCCCCAAGCGTCATTTGGTTAAGCAGGGAACGCCCACCATGGGTGGCGTTGTCATCCTCGTCGCGATCTCGCTGACCTGCCTGCTGATGGGCAAGCTCACCACCGAGCTCGTACTCGTGCTGCTCGCCACGCTGGCGACCGGCGTGCTGGGCCTGATCGACGACCTGACCTCCGTTACGCATGGGCGCTCGCTCGGTCTGACGCCTCATGCCAAGATGATCGGCCTAACCATTATCTGTGTCACCTTTACGGTACTTGCCGTCAACTGGTGCGGCGTCGCCCCCGAGATTCGTTTTCCCGGTGGGTTGACGATCGACCTTGGCGTGCTTTCGACCACCATCTGCGGCTATTCGTTCCCGTGGCTCTATATTGTCTTTTGCTGGCTGATGATTGCCGGTCTTTCTAATGCCGTGAACCTGACCGATGGCCTTGACGGTCTTGCTGGCGGCACCTCCATGATTGCCATGCTCGCCATGGCTGCCATGGCGTTTTTGCACGGAGACGTGAACCTGTCCATCTTCTGCACCGCGTGTGCCGGTGCCTGCTTGGGCTTTCTGTGGTTCAACTGCTATCCGGCGAGCATCTTTATGGGCGATACCGGCTCGCTTGCTCTGGGCGCCGCGTTTGCCTGCACGTCCATCATGACCAACACCGAGGTCGTCTCCCTCATCATCGGCGGCCTGTTTATCGTTGAGACCCTGTCGGTCATGATTCAGGTTGTCTACTTCCATTTTACGCACAAGCGCGTCTTCCTTATGGCGCCCATCCATCATCATTTCGAAAAGAAGGGCTGGGCCGAGACCAAGGTCGTCATCCGTTTTTGGATTATCGCTGCGGCCTTTGGTGCCGTTGGCCTTGCTCTGTTCTTCCAGTTGGGATAGTGGTCTTTCATGCCTCTTGCTGATGTCTTTAGCCTGCTCGTTTTGGGTCAGGGCAAATCCGGTCTCGATGTCGCCCGCTGGGCGCTGGCACATCCCGAGCGCGTAAGCGCCGTTACCGTGTATGGCGGCGGCACCTCTGAGCCCAATGACGCCACGCGTGCGCTCGAGGCTGCTGGTGTGTCGTTTGTCTATGGGACCGAACAGGTCGAGGGCGCCTATGACGTATGCGTGACGTGCCCGGGCATCTCGGAGTTCTCGGGCTTCTTTAAGGCCGGGCGCGAACATGCCGCTCAGATTATGGGTGAGCCAGAGTTTGCCTATCGCCTGTCGCCCGATAACTGGATTGCCATCACGGGCACCAACGGTAAGACGACCACCACGTCGCTGACTGATTATCTGCTCAAGGCTGCCGGCGAGGCCAGCGTAGCTGTCGGCAACATCGGCGAGCCGGCGGTCAACGAGATTGACGGCCGAGCCCACAACGAGTGGTTTGTGGCTGAGCTCTCGAGCTATCAGATTGCTACGACCACCGAGCTCCACCCTCGCGTGGCAGTGCTGCTCAACATCACTCCCGACCACTTGGGCTGGCATAAGAGCCATAAGAACTATGCGCTTGCCAAGATCAAGCTGTTTGACAATATGGTCGATGACGATCTGGTGGTTGTCGACGTCGAAGACGCCGGCATTCACGAGTTCGATGAGTACATCTATACGCCGGGTCGCCGCATCTGCAAGGTCGCTTTTGACGAGCCCGAGGGTGCAGACGCCGCCTTTGTGCGCGACGGCAAAATGGTCGTGCGCCTGAAGGGCGTCGAGACCCAGCTTGTCGCCACGTCCGAGCTCAAGATCTCGGGCCATCACAATGTCATCAATGCCTTATGTGCCGCCACGGCTGCTCTGGCCGTCGGTGCCGATGTCGATGGTGTCCGCCGCGGTCTGGCCTCGTTCCAGCCGCTCGAGCATCGCGTGGAGCCGTGCGGCGAGATTGACGGTGTGCGCTACGTCAACGATTCCAAGGCGACCAACACCGACGCGGTCGAGAAGGCACTGACGGCATTTCCCGATGACGACGTGATCTTGCTGCTCGGCGGCCACGATAAGGGCACGCCGCTCACGGACTTCGCGCGCGTTGTTATGGATAACGTGCGCTCGGTCGTCTGCTTTGGCGATGCGCGCGAGCGCTTCACCGCCGCTATGGACGAGGCCGATGTCGATGGCGATGTGGATATCGCCCAGGCGGATGACCTACGCGATGCCGTGGACGTTGCCCGTTCGCTGTCGAGCCGTGGCGACGTGATCTTACTTTCTCCTGCCTGCTCTTCGTTCGATGAGTTCTCGGGCTATGAGGAGCGCGGCCGCGTGTTTAAGGACTATGTGGCCCAGCTTGCCGCTGCAGCGAAATCGCAAATGGAATAGGGGTTGCCGGTGAGAGAGGAGAGCCCCCGACAAGGTATGAGGAGGCCCGACTCGGACCGTGCTTCCTCGCGGCGTAGCACACCGCGTTCCGGTCGCGGCGGGCGGTCGTTTAGCGAACGCTATATTGCCGGCGTTCCCGCCCGCATCATGCGCCCCCGTCTGATATTCATGGCCTGTCTGTTTATCTTGGTGTGTTTTGGCCTGCTGATGGTGTACTCGGCGTCTTCGGTCGAGGCGCTGCACGAGAATGGCTCAGCGACGTTTTTTCTGGGTCGACAGGCTGCGTTTGCCGTGGTCGGTGTTCTGGCGCTGATTGCCATCGTGCGCGTTTTGCCGGACAGCTGGTTTGGGGAGGATGTGCTCAGGATCTTCCTCATAGGCATGATAGGGCTACTGTTTCTGGTGTTCTTGGTGGGCAGCGGCAGCCGTGGCGCCACGCGCTGGCTCAACATCGCCGGCATTCAGTTCCAGCCTTCCGAGTTTTTAAAGCCATTTGCCATTGCGTATTCGGCCATCATGCTCGATCGCTTCTTTTCGCCCGGTGGCAACATCAACGAATTCCTTCGCAAGATGGGCATCTACCTGGGCATTTCGCTCTTTCTGATCTTTATCCAGCCCGATTTCGGTACCGTCCTGATCATCCTGTTGACCCTCATGTGCATGGCGTTGTTTGCGGGTCTCGACCCCAGATTTATCATCGGCGTGCTAATCTTCGGCATTCTCGTGATCGTGATTGCGCTTGTCGCAGAGCCATACCGTATGGTGCGTATTCAGGTTGCCTTGAACCCTTGGGCCGACGAGTATGGTGACGGCTATCAGGCCACGCTTGCCATCATGGCCTTTGCCTCGGGCGGTCTGTTCGGCCGTGGCATCGGCAACTCAACCATGAAGTACTCGTATCTGCCCGAGGCGCACAATGACTACATCCTGGCCATCATTGGCGAGGAAGTCGGTTTTGTCGGAACCGTCCTGTTCTTCTTGGTGTTTGCGATGCTGATCTACTCGGCGTTTCGCATTGCCGAGCAGGCGACCGATCGTCGGGGCGCGCTCATGGCGTCTGGCTCTGCGGTCATTCTCGCGGTGCAGTTTTTGATCAATGCGCTGGGCATCCTCAACGTGTTTCCCATGACGGGCAAACCGTTGCCGTTTATTAGCTATGGCGGTTCGTCGATTATTGTGTCGCTTATGCTTGCCGGTCTGATCCTACGCGTTTCGTACGAGAGCGCCCGTCGCGATGAGTACGACCGTCGCCGCGAGAGCTTTGCCGTTATGGATGAGAGTACCGCCGGCGTGCCCCACGTGCGCGGCGAGCGGTCTTCGCGTAACGGCTTTACCGTTCTGGATGGCTCTGCGACCGAGCCGGCAGCCCGTCCGCGTCAGCGAACGGCGCCGCAAGGTCGTCCGCAGCGCCCAACTCCTCGCAATGCGGGCGGCGGATATAATCGAATCGATTTGAACTCGGACCCGTCGGCGCGTTTGCGCACCGACGACCAGGGACCGCGTGTACGAAGGGACTACCATGACCGATAAGATGACCGTTGCTATTGCAGCCGGCGGCACGGCAGGGCATATCAACCCCGCGCTCGCCTTGGCCGAAGAGCTGCGTGACCGTGGCCACCACGTTGTGTTCGTGGGCCAGTCGCGCAAGCTCGAGGGTCGTCTGGTCCCCGAGGCTGGGTTTGATTTTGTGCCCATTACGGTTACGGGCTTCGACCGCTCCCGTCCTTGGACGGCGCTGACCTCGCTGTGGCGTGTCAACAAGGCCAAGCGTGCGCTCGCCAGTCATTTCTCAAAGGTCGGCAAGCCTGATGCCGCCATCGGTTTTGGTGCCTATGTCGAGGTTCCGTTGCTGGGGTGGTGCAAGGGCGCAGGCGTTCCGTATCTGCTGCATGAGCAGAACTCTGTTCCGGGCCTGGCCAACAAGATGATGAACTCCCACGCCGCTCGCGTGTGCATCTCGGTGCCGGCAGCGCGTTCGGTCTTTGAGCGCGAAGGTGACCCTGACCACGTGCTCATGACCGGCAACCCCGTACGTCGCTCGGTGATCGAGGGCGATCGCGCTCGCGGCCGCAAGGCACTTGGCGTTCCCGAGGACGCTACGCTGCTGCTCGTCTTTGGCGGTTCACTTGGCGCCCAGCACCTCAACGAGCGCGTGGCTTCGCTCAAAAACGAGCTGCTTTCGCGCAAGAACCTCTATGTGTTGCATTCGACGGGTGCCGACGGCTTTGAGGAAACCGAGCGCGCTTTGGCGCTGACGCCCGAGGAGGCGAAGCGTTACCGCGTCCAGCCTTACATCGACAACATGGGCGACATGCTGGCTGCTGCCGATTTGGTGCTATCGCGTTCGGGCGCATCGAGCGTGGCCGAGATCGCTGCGCTCGCCGTGCCCTCGGTGCTCGTGCCGTACCCGCATGCGACGGCCGACCACCAAACCACCAATGCCCGTTATCTGGTCGACGCCGGGGCCGGCGTGCTCTGTGCCGATGCCGATATCGACGGTTCTGCCTTTGCCGATGAGCTGCTGCACCTGGTCGATGACGCGGCGGCACGCGACGCCATGCGTCAGGCGGCGCGTGGTCTGGCTCAGGATAGGGCCGCCGCTCTTCTGGCGGATGCGGTAGAGGGTTTGCGTTAGTTAGACGGGATATCGTCGGTCGCCCTCGCGCTGATGCGGTAGGTGCGGTACAGTTAACGGGTTACAGGCAGTGTTTACGCAAGGAGTACACGAGCACATGGCTGATTCCCAGACTGCAACCTCCGCGCCCGAGTTTAAGAGCGCCCACTTTATCGGTATCGGCGGCGCCGGCATGAGCGGCATCGCCCTCGTTCTGCACGAGCGCGGTTATGCCGTTACCGGCTCCGACCTTAAGACGTCACGTTATATCCGCCAGCTTACCCGCGCTGGTGTGAAGGTGCATGTGGGCCATGAGGCCGCCACGATCGACGAGGTCAAGCCCGACGTGGTTGTTGTGTCCACCGCTATTCCGGAGTCCAACCCTGAACTCGTGCGCGCTCGCGAGCTGGGTATTCCCGTGTGGCCCCGTGCCAAGATGCTCTCTGCTTTGGGCCACGGCTACACCACCGTCGCTGTTGCCGGCACGCATGGCAAGACCACCACGTCTTCGATGTGCGCCACCATGCTCGACCGCATGGGTCTGGATCCGAGCTTCCTGATCGGTGGCATCGTCGAGGGCTATGACACGAACGGCAAGAACGGCTCGGGCGACTACTTTGTCGCCGAGGCCGACGAGTCCGACAGCTCCTTCCTGTTCCTGAACCCCAACGTGGTCATTGTGACCAACGTCGAGGCCGACCACCTCGATCACTACTCGGGTATCGAGGAGATCGAGGCAACTTTCGCCAAATTCATGAGCCTGGTGGGCGAGGACGGCACCGTCATCGTCTGCGGCGAGGACCCGCATCTGGTCGAGCTCGCAAAGTCGACGGGCCGTCACGTGCTTTCCTACGGCTTTGCCGAGAGCAACGACATCGTCTGCGTGCACCCGGATGTCAAGGGCATCCAGAGTGACTTTATCGTTCGCTTTGAGGACGGCACTGAGCACGCTGTGGAGATCAAGAGCAACCCCGGTCGCCACAACATGCTCAACGCCACGGCGGTGCTCACCGTCGCCCATGTCCTGGGCCTTGACATCGACGCCGCCGCCAAGGCGCTCTCGAGCTTTGAGGGCGTCCGCCGTCGCTTTACCCACGTGGGCGATATCGATGGCATCACCGTGGTCGATGATTACGGCCATCACCCCACCGAGATCAAGGCGACGCTTGCTGCCGCTTCCTCGCTGGGCTACAAGCACGTCGATGTCGTGTTCCAGCCGCACCGCTATTCGCGCCTGCAGGCCCTGTGCGAGGACTTTGCCGATGCATTTGCCAATGCCGATAAACTGCTGCTGATTGATGTGTTCTCGGCTGGCGAGATGCCCATTCCGGGTGTCACCTCTAAGATGCTCGCCGATACCGTGCGCGCCAAGCATCCTGGCAAGGAGGTCGTGTACTGCTCCAGCCGTCTTGAGCTCAATCAGGAGCTCGAGCAGATGGTGGGCGAGGGCGACCTGCTGCTCACCATGGGTGCCGGCGACGTTACGACCGTCGGTCCCGAGTTCATTGAGTATCTGACTGCCAAGAAAGACGCTTAAGTCTAATGGGTCTGTTTAACGCCGTCATGGCGCTCTCGGGCATGATCGACACGGATGTGATCGAGGACGAGCGCCTTGCGCGTCATACGAGCTATCGTATCGGCGGCAAGGCCGACCTCTTTGTGACGTGCCATAGCTATCATGCCCTCCGCCGCGCCGTGGCGGTGCTCGATCGCGAGCAGGTGCCGTGGGTCATCATCGGCAAGGGCTCCAATCTGCTGGTTGCTGATGGCGGTTATCGCGGTGCCGTCATTTCGCTCGGACGTGAGTTTCAGCGCACGGTTGTTGCCGATGACGGTTGTACGCTGACGGTCGGTGCGGGCGTGATGTTTGCGCGCCTGGTCAACGATGCCCTGTCGCGTAGCCTCTCGGGCCTTGAGTTTGCCGTTGGCATTCCTGGTTCGGTCGGCGGTGCGATATCCATGAATGCCGGCACACGGACCGAGTGGATTGGCTCGCTGGTTGAGGATGTCGTAACGTTTGACCCGGCATCCGGTATCAAGCATTATGCGGGGTCCGAGATCACTTGGGACTACCGCGAATGTAGCCTTCCCCGCAATGAGATCATCCTCGAGTGCGTGTTCAAGCTTAAACCGGCGCCCAAGGCCGACATTCGCGAGCGCATGGAGCGGTACCTTACAAGGCGCAAGCGTACGCAGCCCATGGGTCGCGCATCCTGCGGGTCTGTCTTTCGCAACCCGCCCGATGCGAGTGTGGGCAAGCTTATCGAGGATTGTGGATTAAAGGGTTTTTCGATTGGCGGCGCGGAAGTTTCGCCCGTTCACGCTAATTTTATCGTTAATAACGGAACTGCCTCGGCCGATGACGTTGCCGCGGTTATTAGACATGTGCACGGAAAGGTGAGGGAGGCGTATGGCATCGAGCTCAGACCGGAAGTTAAATTCCTCGGCTTCTAGAGCATCGAAACCCACCTTCCGCCGCGCCGGAGGGCGTTCCGGCGCGCCTGCCAAACCTCAACGCAATACCGTCGCGCACTCTAAGTCTGTCGGGTATGCTCGACAGACCAGTCGTCCGGTCGTCGGCTCGCAGCTCGGTAATCGTCCGGCCGCAAAAAAGTCCTCGCGTCCCTCGATGACGTCAAAGCCTGTTATGGGCGCCAAGCCTGCCCGTCCCATGGCGGCTCCCAAGCCCTCGACGGGAACTAAAGCGGCGCGTCCAGGTCGCACGCTGGGCGCATCGAAACCGCGCTCGCTGACATCGGTGCCGGCTACCGCCAAGAAGCCTTCGAGTAAAAAAGGTTTCAACCCGTTATCTTCACTTGGAGCGATGGCAAATAAAACATCAGACGCCGCTTCTGTCGTTACAGGCAAAGGCAAAATCGTGGGCGGCGTTCTGGCCGTCTTGGCCGTGCTCGTCGTCGTTGCCATCGTGGTGATCAACTCTGGACTGTTTACTGCCACTGATATTCAGATTCAAGGCAGCGAGCATGTGACGAAGCACGATGCTATCCAGCTGATCGACTTGCCCGAGGGAACGTCGCTTTTTAACGTCGATCCCGACCAGATTACCGAGGATCTCAAGCAGAACCCGTGGGTTTCGGGCGTGGATGTCCAGCGCCAGTTTCCCCATACGCTTATCATCACGCCGACGGAGCGTAAAGTTATCGCCATTGCGTATATCAGCTCCGACGACCTTGCCTGGGCTATCGGAGACGATGACACCTGGATCGCCCCGCTGTCGACGTCGGTCGAAGTGGACGACCAGGGCAACGTCATCACGACAGGGCAGGGCTCAAATACCTTGACCGGAATCGATGCCGCGCTGGCGCTCGCCAAGCATTATGGCGCGGTGTTGTTGACTGATGTCTCGGCGGATGTCGCTCCGGTTTCCGGCCAGGCGGTGAACTCCAAAGCCGTTAAGGCCGGCCTGGATTATGTGCGTGGTTTTTCGAGCGAGTTCTTGGGACAAGTCAAGGATATTTCCACGCCTTCGGTCGAAGCCATCTCGGCAAACCTCAATAACGGCATTGAGGTGTCGCTGGGCGATTCGGGCGATATCGCCAAGAAGGAACGCGTAGTCACCAAGTTGCTTTCGCAGGTAGAGGGCGTAACGTATATCAATGTGCGCTCTCCGGGCAACTACACATTTAGGAATGCTCCGACCTCGTAGCGCTGGTTGATGCTTTGTTGAGGGGCCATACCACGCCGTTTATCTGGTTTGTTTGGTTTTCACGGTCAATTATTTGACTGATACGTTCATAATGTGCAAATATAATACGGTTTACCTTTGCATTTTCTTTCAACCTGAAGGTTAATGTGCGCAGGGGTCGACCCATGCTATGGCTATAACCTTTGTTCGGAGGACCGACATGCACGAGACAGAGATCAACAACTACCTTGCCGTCATTAAGGTGGTCGGCGTCGGCGGCGGCGGTACCAACGCGGTCAATCGAATGATCGAAGAGGGCATCCGCGGCGTCGAGTTTGTTGCCATCAACACCGATGCTCAGGCACTCGCGATCTCTGATGCCGATATCAAGGTGCACATCGGCACCGACCTTACCCGCGGCCTGGGCGCCGGCGCCAACCCCGAGGTTGGCCGCAAGGCTGCCGATGAGTCCCGCGACGACATTGCCGAGGCGCTCGCTGGCGCCGACATGGTGTTTATCACCTGCGGTGAGGGCGGTGGCACCGGTACCGGCGCTGCTCCCATCGTTGCCGATATCGCGATGAACGAGGTCGGCGCACTGACCGTCGCCGTCGTGACCAAGCCCTTCACCTTCGAGGGCCGCAAGCGCAAGAAGAGCGCCGAGGAGGGCATCAAGACCCTCTCCGATTGCGTCGACACCATGATCGTCATCCCTAACGATAAGCTGCTCGACATCGCCGAGAAGAAGACCACCATGCTCGAGGCCTTCGCGATTGCCGATGGCGTCCTTTCCCAGGGCACCCAGGGCATCACCGACCTCATCACCGTCCCCGGTATCATCAACCTGGACTTCGCCGATGTTAAGACCATCATGAAGCAGGCCGGTACCGCCATGATGGGTATCGGTACCTCTTCTGGGGATACACGTGCCGTCGACGCTGCCCAGCAGGCCATCTCCAGCCCGCTGCTCGAGAGCTCCATCGATGGTGCCACGCGCGTGCTGCTCTCCATCGCTGGTTCCAAGGACCTGGGCATCCAGGAGATCAGCGACGCCGCCGACGTTGTCGCCAACGCCGTCGACCCCGAGGCCAACATCATCTTCGGTACCGTTGTCGACGAGTCCCTGGGCGATCAGGTGCGTATCACCGTCATCGCTACGGGCTTCTCCGACTCCAACGTCAACCGTCAGGATGAGCTCTTTGCTGCTCAGCAGTCTCAGAGCAAGGCCGCTGCCTCCGCTGAGCCGCAGCGCACCGCTCCGGCTGCCAGCCCGGCTCAGGCCGCTCCGACCCGCAACGTCGGTGGTACCGAGCTGCCCAACTTTGGCAACGACCAGTTCGAGCTTCCCGACTTCCTGAAGCGCGGTAGCTTCTAGTTCGTTTTTCTCAACGACCTGCACGGGGTGTGTCCATTTGGATGCACCCCGTTTTGTTTCTCGTTTGTAAACGAAAGCCTCCAATCTCCTTACGTTCCCTTTACGTTTGGTCCCTACCGCTGCGGGTATCCTTTTAAGGAAGTATGACAGCCGTATAAACGCGGACTGCGCGGCGACGCCGCGGTACTTGTGTTATTAGGAGGCTTTAGTATGGCAGCACGTGCGGACAGGGTTTCGCGTGTCGACCATGATGGAGTTACGTTGGTGGAGGGCGCGACATCCGATGTCCGCTTTGCCTTTACCGAGCGCACCGGTGGTGTTTCCGAAGATGCGTACTCCTCGCTCAACCTGGGCTCGCATGTAGGCGATGACCCCTTTGCAGTTCAAGAAAATCGTCGTCGAGCGCTCGAAGCTATGGGCGCCACTGAGTGCGAGCATAATCTGCTCGTGCCCAATCAGGTACATGGTGACCATATCGTTACGGTGACTTCGAACGGCGCCGACGATCTTGAGGCTGTTCGCGAGCAGATTGCCGAGGGCTGCGATGCCATCGTCTGTACGGCCCATGACGTGCCCGTGCTGCTCTGCTTTGCCGACTGCGTTCCCGTGGTGCTGGTGGCCCCCGGCGGATTTGCCGTGGTGCACTCCGGTTGGAAGGGCACGATTGCACGTATTTCTGCCAAGGCGTGCCAGGCGCTTTGCGATGCTGCCGGCTGCGATGCGAGCGACGTTTCCGCCTATATCGGGCCCCATATCCTGGGTGACGAGTACGAGGTTTCCCAGGAGCTCATGGATCGCTTTGCCGCCGAGTTCTCTTGCATCGATGCGAGTGCCTCTCGCATGCTCGATCTTTCCGCTGCCATTTGCGAGGCGCTGGTAGATGTCGGTGTCGACACGGATAATATCGTGGATACCCAGCTTTCGACCGTGCGTCAGAACGACCGCTTTTATTCCTACCGTAACGAGGACGGCACCTGTGGGCGCCATGCCGCGATCGGCGTGATGCTATGAGAAAGATCGTATCGGTCCTGAGCGCCGCTGTGCTTACGCTTACGCTGTGCGCCTGTTCTTCGGGATCTTCTACCTCTTCCATTACCGTGGCCGGCTCCACGACCTGCCTTCCTATCGCCGAGATTGCGGCAGAGGGCTTTAAGGAGGAGACCGGCATCGACGTGCTCGTCTCCGGTTTGGGCTCTTCCGCTGGCATCGAAGCTGTCAGCGCTGGCACGGCCGATATCGCCAGCTCCTCCCGTGGACTCAATGCCGACGAACAGGATCTGGGCCTGACTCCCATCGTCATTGCCCACGACGGTATCGCGGTCATCGTGAACGAAGACAACCCCGTCGATAACCTCTCGACCGAGCAGCTCCGCGATATCTATGCCGGCAAGATCACCAACTGGAAAGAAGTCGGTGGCGAGGACCTGAGGATTCAGGTTATCAACCGAGATGAGGCGTCTGGCACGCGTGAGGCCTTCCGCACCATCGTGATGGACGGCACCCCGTTCGATCGCCGCTCCGCCGTTCTTTCGGGCACGGGCCAGGTGCGCGACGTGGTATCTCGTTCGCGCGGTGCCATTGGCTACATTTCGCTGGGCTTCGTCGATAGCCTCAACGCCAAGACCTCGGTCAAGGCCGTCTCGGTCAATCATGTTGAGGCGTCCGAGAAGACGGTCGCGAGCGGCGGCTATCCCATCTCACGCGACCTTTACTTCTTTGTGAAGGGTGCGCCTTCGCAGCAGGCGCAGGATTACATCGACTATGTGACGTCCGAAAAGATGGACAAGCAGATTCGCGAGGCGGGCTTTATCCCCGTCACCAACGACGAGAAGGGGAGTGAGTAGCATGGAAGCACAGGAAAACTCCCAGACTGAGCGGAATGTTCAGACGCCCAAGAAGCGCGAGCTGGCGCTCGTATCGCGCAGTACCTATATCAAGGAGAAGGCGCTGCAGTGGATCTTCTTTGCCTGCGCGTTCTTGGCGGTCGTTACCGTCATCCTGATTTTTGTCTTTACCACGTACTCGGCGCTGCCCGTCTTTACCGACATCGGTCTGGCGGACTTCTTTAGCTTTACGTGGGCGCCCTCTGAGGGTCACTACGGCATCGTGTCGCTGCTTGCCGGCTCGGGTCTGGTGACCGTCGGTGCACTCGCCATGGGTGTGCCCCTAGGCGTGGGCACGGCCGTGTATCTGGTCGAGATCGCCAGCAAGCGCGTGCGCAAGCTCATCAGCCCTGCCGTTGACCTGTTGGCCGGCATCCCTTCTATCATCTATGGCTTCTTTGGCATGATCATCATCCGTCCGTTTATCGCGCAACTGACCGGTGGTCTTGGTTTTGGTGCGCTGACGGCGTGGTTCGTGCTTGCCATCATGATCGTCCCTACCATCACCACGCTCACCATCGATGCCCTCAATTCCATTCCCATGGGTATTCGCGAGGCATCGTATGCCATGGGTGCTACTAAGTGGCAGACCATCTATAAGGTCGTGCTACCTGCCGCTAAGCTGGGTATCGTGGATGCCATCGTGCTGGGTATGGGCCGTGCCATCGGCGAGACCATGGCCGTGCTCATGGTCGTGGGTAACGCCCCGGTTATTCCCGACAGCATTGCGAGCCCCATCTCGACGCTCACGAGCCAGATCGCGCTCGACATGAGCTATTCCTCGGGTCTGCACCGCTCGGCGCTGTTCGGCATGGGCGTGGTCCTGTTTATCATCTCCGCCACGCTGGTGGGCATCGTCCGTCTGATTTCCAAGAAGAAGAGGGGGTAGGCTATGTCCGATTCCGTTGACACGACGGTCGATACGACCTCGTCGCGCGAGCGCATCAAGCGTGCCCTTTCCCATGGCAAGAAGGGCCGCATCAACAAGGACCTGTCCAACAAGATCATGCTTGGCGTGTTCCGTGCCGCGGCATACATCACCACGCTGGTGCTTGTCGCTATCATTGCCTATGTGGTCATTAACGGCCTGCCGCATATCTCGCTCGACTTTATCTTCGGTTGGCCCCAGGGCGTCAACGCCGAGGGCGGAATTTGGCCCACGATCGTCTCGACCGTCTATGTGACGGCGCTCGCCATGCTTATCTGCACGCCGATTGCTGTGCTGGCAGCCGTCTATCTGGCCGAGTACGCCAAGCAGGGCAAGGTCGTCGAGCTCATTCGCTACGCTGCTGACGCTTTGGCCTCGGTGCCCTCCATCGTTATGGGCCTGTTTGGCTACGCCTTGTTTGTCGAGGCCATGGGCCTGGGCCTTTCGATGGTCTCGGCCGCTCTGGCGCTCGCGCTCTTGATGCTTCCCATCGTCATGCGCACCACCGAAGAGGCCATTCGCGCCGTCCCGCGCTATATCCGTTGGGGCGCGTACGGCCTGGGCGCCACCAAGTGGCAGGTTGTCTCCAAGATTGTGCTTCCTTCTGCCTTTGGCCGTATTGCCACGGGCATCGTCCTCGCCATCGGCCGCGCCATTGGCGAGACCGCGGTGGTGCTCTACACCATGGGCCAAGCCATCAATCTACCTATTTCGCCGCTCGATTCCGGCCGCCCCATGACGGTTCACCTGTACCTGCTTGCCAACGACGGCATCAACATGAACGCAGCCTACGGCACCGCGCTCTTGCTGATGGTGATCATTCTGGCCTTCAACCTGTTTGCGCGCTTCCTGTCGCGCAAGCGTCGCTAGTTAAGGAGTCCCATGTCCGTTTATCAGTCCGCTCCCACGCTGGAGCAAGCGGCCATTACGGCCAAGGATTTCAACTTTTGGTACGGTGACTTTCATGCGCTGACGGGGCTTGACCTCAACATCGCCAAAAACGCCATCACCGCCTTCATTGGCCCTTCGGGCTGCGGCAAGTCGACTTTTTTGCGCTGCATCAACCGCATGAATGATCTGATCGAGGGTACGCGCGTCGAGGGCACCATGACGCTCGACGGCAATGATATCTATGCCGAGGGCGTCGACCCGGTCGACCTCCGTCGTCGCGTGGGCATGATCTTTCAGCAGCCCAACCCGTTTCCCAAATCCATCTACGAGAATGTCGCCTTTGGCCCTCGTCTACAGGGCGTGACTAGCAAAAGCGACCTCGATGACATCGTGGAAGAATCGCTCAAGCGCGCCAACCTCTGGAAAGAGGTATCCAATCAGCTCAACAAGGATGGTTTGGCGCTCTCGGGCGGTCAGCAGCAGCGTCTGTGCATCGCGCGCGTACTTGCGGTGCAACCCGATGTTCTCCTGATGGACGAGCCCTGCTCCGCCATCGACCCCACGTCCGTCTCTAAGGTCGAGGATCTGATGGCCGAGCTGGCGCCCGAGATGACGATCATCATCGTCACGCATTCAATGCAGCAGGCAGCTCGTATCAGCGACTACACCGCATTCTTCTTGCAGGAAGTTGCCGGCGAGCCCGCCACGCTCATCGAGTATGGTCAAACCGACGCGATCTTCACCAGCCCGGTGGACTCGCGGACGGAAGACTATATCACCGGCCGCTTTGGCTGATCGGTGCGACTAGTCCCAAGCCGATCGGACCTAGTCCGGTGCGTATTCACTGTGCGGGCGGCATGACCGCACCCAACTGATTGGAGTGAACCATGCGCAAACTGTTTTCCCGTCAGCTCGTCGAGGCCCGTCACGAGATGCTGAGCATCTATGAGGCCGTCGATCTAGCCCTCCACGATGCCGTGAAGGCCTATGTGACCGACGACCGCAAGCTCGCCACCAAGACCAAGAAGCGCACGCTTTCGATTGACGCGCGCTGCGCCAACCTGGAGGCCGTCTGCTACAACCTGATCGCCACGCAGTCACCGGTCGCCTCCGACTTCCGCCTGCTTCAGACGATCATCTACGTCGACTTTAACCTGCAGCGCATGACCGATAAGGTCCGTCAGATCTGCCGTGCCACGCGTCATATGATCAAGGCCGACATCTCGCTGCCCAAGGAGCTTGTCGGCACGGTTGAGGCCGAGGCTGAGGCCGTCTACCAGGTGCTGGGCTCTTCGCTTTCTGCGCTCGTCACCAATGATATGTCCATCATCTGCAACCTGGCCGTCGAGGACGAGCCAGTGCACGCTGCCTACGAGAAGTTCTTCCGCACCTTTAACCGTATGGATACGGGCGACTTTATGGACGACGACAGCAACTATGACGACCTGCGCCGCGCCATCATGGTTTCGCGCTACCTCGATCGCATCGCTTCGATTTCCATCGATGCCGCCTGCCGTCTGACCTTCCTGTTGACTGGTCAGCGCATGAATGCCGGCGATATCGCCCGTGTGGACGAGGATGAGCTCGAGAGCATGCGCGTGCCTTCGGGCGAGGGTGTTATCATGAGGCCCGCCGTCGACGCGCGTTACGTTGCCAAGGTGCCCGCCAACGAGGTCAGCGAGGGTCTTCGCTACCTGCTCGATCATCTTGAGGACGAGGACGATGGCGAGGACGACGAGGAGTAAGTGACCCCGTTCGTCGAAAGATTGTAAATACCTAAGTGAGCGCGGCCTTGCACATGTGGGGCCGCGCTCTTGCGTTAGCATGGGACTACTTGTTTGGCTGTCAGCGGAGGCGATTAGCAATGGATAACTATTTGGACTTGATGCGCGCTCGCCGCGAGCAGATTCTGGAACGTTTTTATGCGGCGCTCGATCGCGCGGGCCGCCCCCACGACGCCGCGCGCCTCATTGCCGTGTCCAAGACCGTTGGCGTCGATGAGACCGTTGCCGCCATCCAAGCGGGGTATCGCCATTTTGCCGAGAACCGCCCGCAGGAGCTGGTTCGCAAGCTCACGGGTCTGGCGGAGCATCCGGAGCTGCCCGAGGTGCGCTTCGATATGATCGGCAACCTGCAGACCAATAAGATCAATGCGGTGCTGGGCTCAGCCGAGCTGATTCACTCGGTGGGTTCGCTGCATCTGGCACAGGCGATCTCGAGCCGTGCTGTCCGCAAGATTGGGGCAGGCGAGCTCGCCGGCCCCCAGCGTGTGCTCATCGAGGTCAATGTGAGTGGTGAGGAGTCGAAGGGAGGCTTTTCGCCCGATGAGATTCGCGCCGCCGCGGGTGAGCTTGCGGAACTTGAGGGAATTTGCGTACAGGGGCTTATGACTATGGCGCCCCGGGGGAATAAGGATGTGGCACGCTGCACCTTTGCGGGGCTTCGTGAGCTGAGGGATGAGCTGGAGGCGGCGCATCCCGATTTGAACCTGCCTGAGCTTTCCTGCGGCATGAGCGAGGACTTTGAGCCTGCCCTTGAGGAGGGCTCTACGCTCGTTCGCCTGGGCAGGGTAGTATTTAGCCCGGAGTTTGCAGTAAAATAAGGCTCTGAAGTGCGCACTGATTATCGGGGCGCCTGCACTAAACCGCGAGAGGACACAACCATGGGCTTCCTTGACGAGATTAAAAATAAGATGCACCTGGGCGGCCAGCAGGGTTACGACCAGGGTTATGGCCAGGACGACGACTACGGCTACGATGACGGCTATGACGATAGTTATCAGGGCAACGGCTACAGCGGTGCTTCGGGCGAGGGCTTCTACACCCAAGACGAGCCGAGCAACGGCCTGCTTGGTCAGACGCGCCGCGGTGAAGCTGAGTCGGTTGCCGTGTATACGCGCTCCGGTCAGCTGGTCGGCGATGACTCCCGCCATGCCACGACGTATAACCCGCCTTCGCGCTCGCAGGACAGCGTTGCGAGCGGTTATCGTCCTGGTGCCTATGACACGCCGTCGAGCTACGCCGAGAACACCCGCGCCCGTGCCGCCGCTGCACCCGCGCCTGCACCGAGCGATGCCTCGGCCTATGCGAGCAATATCATCAACGCCACGCCGCAGCTGCCGGCCTATGTCCTGCGCCCCGAGAGCTATGACGACGTGGAGACCGTGGTGCGCCGCGTTCGCACCAAGCAGCCTGTCGCACTGATTTTTGTGGGCGTACGCACCGAAGTTGCCAAGCGCGTCTTGGACTTCTCTTACGGCTTTGCCTGCGGTCTGGGCGCCACGGTCAAGGAGGTAGGCGACCGCGTGTTCATGGTGCTGCCCGCCGGTTGCGAGGTCAAAGATTCCGATCTCAAGAAGCTTCGTGCCGACGGCTACCTTAAGTAAAGACAAGACGAGGAGATTCCCATCAACATCTACACTATCGTCCAGCTGGTCAACACGCTGTTCAACTTCTATTCCACGCTCATTGTCGTCTACTGCTTTATGACGTGGATTCCCATGAAGCAGGGTGGTTTACTTCAGGATATTGCTGCGGTGCTCGATAGCGTGTGCGGTCCGTGGCTCAACCTGTTCCGTCGTTTCATTCCGCCGATGGGCGGTATCGATTTTTCGCCGGTCGTTGCGATTATTGCGTTGCAGTTGGTGCGGAGGCTGGTTCTGCAGCTTCTTATAGGTATACTCGTATAGAACTGACTTTGTAACTTACGTCGGGCGTGTAGCGCCGAGGCGATGAAAAAGGAGACTTGTTATGGCTATTACCCCTGCAGACATCCAGGCTCAGACTTTCTCTGAGGCCAAGCGTGGCTACGATCCTGCCGAGGTCGACGTCTTCTTGGAGACGCTGTCCTCCGAGGTTGACGCTATGCTCGCTAAGATCGTCGACCTTAAGGGTCGTCTGACTGCTACCGAGCAGCAGCTTGCCGATGCACAGGCTCAGCTTGCCCAGGCTCAGGATGCCACCGCCCAAGCCGTTCCCGCCGCCCCCGTGGCTGCTCCCGCCCCTGACTTCTCCGCTCAGGAGCGCCAGATTTCCGCTGCCCTGATCGCTGCCCAGCAGACCGCTGAGACCATCGTCAACGATGCCAACGAGAATGCTGAGCGTATCCGCAACGAGGCTGACGCCAAGGCCCGCGAGGTTATCCGCCAGGCTCTGACCGAAAAGCAGGCCGAGCTCGAGGAAATCGATCGTCTCAAGGCTTCCCGTGAGGAGTTCAAGGCCGAGTATCTCAAGCTCATCCAGCACTTCATGGACGATGCCCAGAACTCCTTCCCGGCCGACTTCATGGCCTCCACGCCGGTCGGTTCTGCCGCTTCTCCCGCGGTGACCGTTCCCGCCGCCGAGCCGCTGCCCGTCGCCGATCCGGTTGTCCCCGTGGCCGATCCCTTCGCCCCGATCGACAACTTTGCCGCCGACGACCTGGACTAGCACCAGAACTACAATCTAGTGTCCGTAAGAGGAGCTCGCATTAGTGGGCTCCTTTTTTGGATGCATGCGGGTTGGAAAACAAAACGCCGAGCTCTGCATGCGATAGGACAGAACTCGGCGAAGGGCGCGTGGTAAAAGGTAGATTTTAAGGTATGTCTAAAAACTACTTGAGGAGGAAGTTGGAGAGGGGAATAGTGCGGGCCTCGCGATGCTCGGGATCGGCGATGTGGTCGGCGGGATAGCCACAGACGAGCATGTGATAGGGATAGACGCCCTTGGGCAGATTGAACTGCTCCTGT
>DBFVGT010000020.1:0-10623 GCA_048524725.1 Collinsella sp.
CGCTCGTTCCAAGTCCGTCGAGCCCAAGCCGAGCCGTGACGAGATGACCTTTGCCCAGCGCATGGTTACCTCCAAGGAGCCTACGGGCGAGAACGAGATCCCTGGCATGGCGCCGGCTCAAAAAATCATCATTGTCCTTGCCCTCATCGCGTTTGTCATCGTTATGGGCTACACGATCCTGACCAGCATGGGCCTGCTCTAGCCCATTCGCGTTGGGTGCCATGCCCGAACACTCTGCCCTTTTCCAACCCTCAACCTCTGCACAACGCATCCGAAAGGTCGCCCCATGGCTTTGACCGACATCTCGCATCCCACCGACATTGCAATGCTCACCGATCTGTACGAGCTCACTATGGCCCAGGGCCTGTGGGAGAGCGGCAAGGCCAATGAGCAGGGTTGTTTTACCGCGTTTTACCGCGACCATCCTTTTGGCAGCGCCTATGCCGTCATGTGCGGCACCGCCGAACTGCCCGAGCTGGTCGAGAATCTGCGCTTTACGCCCGAGGACATCGACTACCTCGCCTCGCTCCAGGCCCCGGCCGGCGGCGCGATGTTCAAGCCTGGATTCCTCGACTACCTGCGCGATTTTCGTGCGCATGTAAACATCGACGCCGTGCCCGAGGGCGAGCTCGTCTTTCCGCGCGAGCCCATGGTTCGCGTCACCGGCCCCGCGCTGGAGTGCCAGCTGCTTGAGACGGCGCTGCTCAACATCGTCGGCTTCCAGACGCTTGTCGCCACCAAGACGGCGCGCGTGGTGCTGGCGGCGGACGGCCGTCCCGTTGCCGAGTTTGGCCTGCGCCGCGCTCAGGGTCCCGATGGCGGCTTGGCCGTCGCGCGCGCGAGCTACGTTGCCGGCTGCTCCTCTACGTCCAATGTGCTCGCCGGCCGCCGCTACGGTATTCCCGTCTTTGGCACGCATGCGCACAGCTGGGTGATGAGCTTCGATTCCGAGCTCGAGGCCTTCCGCGCCTTTGCCAAGTCGAGCCCCAAGAACTGTACGCTGCTCATCGACACCTATGGCGTGCGCGAGGGCTGTGAACATGCCATTACGGTTGCCAAGGAGATGGAAGCGGTGGGCGAGCGCCTGTCGGCCATTCGCATCGACTCCGGCGACCTCGCCAAGCTCTCCAAGTATGTGCGCGGCCGTTTTGATGCCGAGGGCCTGCCCTATGTGGGGATCTCGGTTTCTAACGATTTGGATGAGTACACGATTCAGTCGCTGCTCGACCAGGGCGCGCCCATCGACAGCTTTGGCGTGGGTACCAAGCTTGCGACCTGCTATGACCAGCCGGCGCTGGGCGGCGTGTACAAGCTTTCCGCCCGCCGTGCGAGCGAGGCAGATCCATGGACGCCGGTGGTCAAGCTCTCTGAGCAGCCATACAAGCGCACGATCCCGGGTGTGCAACGCGTGCGCCGTTATTACGACGGCTTTGGCGGCCCGGTCTGCGACATGATCTACGACGAGGACCATCTGGCGGGGGAGGGCGCCGCGCGCGGCAATACCCTTGTGGCCGTGAACGATGCCGCCCTGGTGACCGACGTGTCCGAACTTGAGTATCGCGAGCTGCTGGTGCCGATCGTGCGCGATGGCAGTGCGGTGGCTCCACGTGAGAGCATCCAGGACGCGCGCGAGCGCTGTGCTTGGGCGCTCGACCATCTGGACGCAGCTTTCAAGCGCTTCTTGTACCCGCAGACCTATGTGGTGGGTATGGAGCAGGGCCTGGCTCAGGTGCGCGACGAGCTCGTGCGCAAGAACATGGCCGCGGCCTCTGCCTTTCCCTGGGCTCACTAATTCCTTGGGCGGTAGGGGCGAGTCACGCTTCCCTTGCCGCCGGCTCGGCCGTTCGCTGAACAGTTGATTGGTTTGACGTATGACGACTTCTTATAAAACGATGGTGGTAAAGATCGGTTCGTCCACGGTGGTGGGCGCCGACGGCAAGGTCAACCGCGCCTTTATCGGCGGGCTTGCCGACCAGGCCGCAGCGCTGCGCGAGCTTGGCTGGCGCCTGATCGTGGTGAGCTCGGGCGCCATTGCCTGCGGCTATCCCGTGCTGGGCTTCGACCGTAAGCCGGTCGGCGACCTGCCGAGCCTGCAGGCCTGCGCCTCGGCCGGTCAGTGCATCATCTCGTCGGCCTACGACGAGGAGTTCCATGCGCGCGACCTGCTCACCTCGCTCGTGCTGCTCACGCGTCACGACACGGCGCGCCGCACGTCCTACCTGCACGCGCGCGACGCCCTGCTTCGCCTTGTGGAGCTTGGCGTGGTGCCGGTCGTCAACGAGAACGATACCGTCACCGTCGATGAGATCAAGTTTGGCGACAACGACACGCTGGCGGCGCTTGTGAGCTGCCTGGTTTCTGCCGATCTGTGCGTGACGCTCTCGGACATCGATGGCCTCTACACCGCCAATCCGCATGAGGATCCGACGGCCGAGTTTATCCCGGTCGTGCATAAGATCGATGCCAAGATTATCGCCTCGGCGGGCGATTCTTCCACATCGGTGGGTACGGGCGGCATGATCACCAAGATTCGCGCGAGCCGCATTCTCATGACGGCGGGCATTCAAAGCGTGATTTGCTCGGGCGAGGAGCCCGATGCGCTCGTGCGTCTGGCCCGCGGCGAGAGCGTGGGTACGCTGTTCGATCCGCCGGCGGAGCGCCTGGACATTGCGCCGCGCAAGTTGTGGATTGCACTGGGCGACAAGGCGCACGGCTCGGTGACGGTCGATGACGGCGCTGCGAAGGCGCTGGTCAGCCGCGGATCGTCGCTGCTCGCGGTGGGTATTCGCGAGGTCGATGGCCAGTTTGCCGAGGGCGATGTGCTCGACGTGTGCGACCCGAGCGGCATGGTTGTCGCCCGTGGTATCGCCGAGGCCGATTCGGACGTGCTGGAGCTTGCAGCCGGCCGCCGCCAGGACCAGATTGCCAGCAACCGCCTGCTCGCAGACCTGGCCGAGAAGCCCGCGATCCATAGGGACAACTTGATAGTGTTCGCCTAACCAATTGACGCTGCAAACGCCCCTAAGCGGCAATCTGACGTTCAATCGTCGGGCATGACCAAAAGGTCAATGCCCTCCTCTTTCACGTCACCTTGCTCGCTTAGGGGCGTTTTCGCTTTCTGTCCTCTACCAGCGGCATTGTCGTTGCCGGCACTTGGGGACGTTCCTATTGTGCCGGCAGACGGGGACACTCCTTTGCTAGAAGATCTGGCGCAGGTCTCCGCGGTTGAGGGCTTCGTCGAAGAGGTGCTTGAACACCACGCTGCCGTGCAAGCCGTCGTGCTCGAACTCGTTGGTCACCCAGGCATGCGAGTTGCCCACGCGGCTGAGCGTATCGAGCTGCATGCCCGAGTCCACGTACATGTCATCGAAGTACACCGCGGCCTGCAGGGGCACCTCGTTGCACGCCAGGCGCTGCGGGTCGTAGATCTTGTCCCAGCTGGTGTCTTCCATCAGCAGGTCCATGGCGGGCTTGAAGGGCTTGAGCTCGGGCATCTGCTCGAACATCCACGGGAACATGGCCTCGCCGGTAAACATGAGCGGTCGCGTGAGCGTGTCGAACTCGGCACGATGGGCCTTCTCTTCTGCCGCGGCCCAGCGAATGGGCATGGTGTCGCCGTCGGCGTAGATGAACTCCTGAAGCGTCCAGTACAGCGGATTCGTGCGCGTGTTGGTGCGCTCGAAGGCGCGCATCAAAAAGCTGTCGGATACCGAGGCGCCGCAGGCCAGCGTGCCGTCGCCGTCAACAAAAGCATGATCGATAATCCAATGCATGCGCTCAAAGCTCGGCTTCATGCCAAAGTCGCTGCCCATGAGCTGTAGGCGCTCGACCGTCATTGGCGAGCCGTCGGGCAGTACGGGCTTCTGAGCCTCGAGCGCATCGGCCAGGGCTGCCACGCGCTCGACATCGGCGGGGTAACGGTCGTAATACTGCTGCGTCTTGGCGGCCATGCGCGGGAAGGTGTGCGCGTAGACCTCGCTGGCGCTCGCCGGCACGTGCGGAATGCCGCCGCAGGTAAAGCTTGCCGCCACGCCCTCGGGGAAGAGCGACAGATAGCTCAACGTCAAAAAGCCGCCGTAGCTCTGCCCGAGTGTGACCCAGGGCTTGCCGCCAAAGCCCACCAGGCGCAGGTACTCAAAATCGCGCACGATGGAGCTGGCGAGGTGACGCTTGAGGAAGTCCGCCTGCGAGCGGGCCGCATCGGAGCCTGCCGCCTCGGCGCGCTCGCCCAGTGCGGCAATCGTGCGCCCGTCTACACAGCTGCTGCGCCCGGTACCGCGCTGGTCGGGCAGCACGACGCGGAAATGCTTGACGGCCTCTTCGATCCAGCCATCGCTTGTGGGCGACAGCGGACGCGGGCTCTCGCCACCGGGGCCACCCTGCAAAAAGAGAAGGAGCGGCAGGTCGTCGTTGATGCGGTCGGGTGCGCAAACCACACGGTAGAAGAGCTTGATGCTCTCGGGCGCGCCGGCGATGGGTGTCGGTATAGCGCCGCGGCGCATGGTGCTGCCGACGGCCAGGAGCATCGGCTCCAGGCCGCGCCAGTCGAGGGGGACGTCGATGCTGTGGTCCTCGACATACAGGCCGGGGACGTGGTACGAAGTGATGAGGGCCATGTGAGTCTTCCGTTCGTTGCGGTGTTTCGGGTTGACCAATTCTACCGCCGCGGGCGAGGCCATGCGCAAATCGGCTACCATAGTTGCAAACTTCTAGGAGAAAGGGCCGCCCATGTCGGTCGATATAGCCACGTATGTCCACGATCTTGCCGTTGCCGCTAAGGCAGCGTCGGCCTCGCTTGCCACGGCGAGCGACGAGCAGCGCCAGGAGGCCGTGCGCGCCATGGCCGCAGCACTGCGCAACGGTGTCGACTCCATCGTCGCCGCCAACGAGCTCGATATGTCCGCCGCGCGCGATGCGGGGACCTCGGCGGGGCTCCTCGACCGTCTGCTGCTGACGCCCGAGCGCGTCGAGGGTATGGCCGCCGGCCTGGAGAAGCTCGCCGAGCTGCCCGATCCTGTCGGCCGCGTGCTCGACCACCGCGTGCTCGCAAGCGGCGTGGACCTCACCCGCGTGAGCGTGCCGTTGGGCCTGGTCGCCATGGTGTACGAGGCGCGCCCCAACGTGACGGCCGACGCCGCGGGCATCTGCATCCGCACCGGCAACGCCTGCATTCTGCGCGGCGGCTCGCTGGCCTATCACTCGTGTGCCACGATTTCTGAGCTGCTGGCCGATGCGCTCGAGGCCAAGGGCTTCCCGCGCGAGGCCGTGTCGATGATCGAGTCTACCGACCGCGAGGCCACCGGCGAGCTCATGAAGCTCCGCGGCGTCGTCGATGTGCTCATTCCGCGTGGCGGTGCGGGCCTGATCCAGCGCTGCGTGCGCGAGTCGCTCGTTCCGGTGATCGAGACGGGCACGGGTAACTGCCACATCTACGTGCATGAATCCGCCGACTTCGATAAAGCGCTCAATATTATCGTCAACGCTAAGACGCAGCGCGTGGGCGTGTGCAATGCCGCCGAGTCGCTGCTGGTCGACCGTGCCGTGGCCGATGCGTTTTTGCCCGCGGTCGTGGCCGTGCTGCATGACCACGGCGTGCTCATTCACGGCGACGAGGCCACGTGCGCCGCATGCGCCGACGCCGGGCTTGCCGAGGGCGATGACTACGTCGCCGCGACTGAGGAGGACTGGGGCCGCGAGTATCTGGCGCTCGAGATGAGCGTGAAGGTCGTGGCAAACGAGGACGAGGCCATCGCGCACATCAACCGCTACGGCACGATGCACTCCGAGGCCATCGTTGCCGAGGACACGGATGCTTGCGAGCGCTTCCTGGACGCGGTCGATGCCTCGGCCGTGTACGCCAACGCCAGCACGCGCTTTACCGACGGCGGCGAGTTTGGCCTGGGCGCCGAGATCGGCATCTCGACCCAAAAGCTCCACGCCCGTGGCCCCTTTGCTGCCGAGGCCCTCACCACCTACAAATACAAGCTCCGCGGCACCGGCCAGGTCCGCCCCTAAACCTACCAAAAAGGGACAGGTTTATTTTGGCAGGTTTTATCTGCGGTTTTGCCGGGCGACACGTTCGCCCGGCTTTTTTCTCCGCATAACTTTTTTGCCTTTCGGCTTGAGCCGCGGCGATATACGATAGTGACACCGTGTCCTAACATCGACTCACCTGGAGGTATTGCCATGTCCCAGACGCTCACCGCCGGAATCACCCGCGACCGCGCATTCGAACTGCTCAACGAGCACAACAAGGACCCGTTTCACATTACCCATGGCGAGACGGTTGAGGGCACCATGCGCTACTTTGCGCGCGAGTTCGACCCCGAGAACGAGGAGTTTTGGGGCATCGTCGGCCTGCTGCACGACTTGGATTGGGAGGAGCATGAGGACGACCCCATGAACCACACCATCTATACTGCCGAGATTCTTAAGGGTGAAGGTGCGTCTCCCGAGCTCATTCGCGCCATCCAGACGCACACGTCGGACTTCAACACCTCGCTGCCCAAACCCGAGCTGCAGATGGAAAAGATCCTGTTTGCCTGCGATGAGCTCACCGGCCTGATCGGCGCCGCCGTCATCATGCGCCCGAGCAAGAGCGTTATGGACTTTACGACCAAGTCGCTCAAGAAGAAGTTCAAGGACAAGCGCTTTGCCGCCGGCTGCTCGCGCGACGTGATTTCGCAGGGCGCCGAGATGCTCGGCTGGGAGCTCCCCGAGCTCTTTGACCGCACCATCGCGGCCATGCAGTCCTTCGCGCCCGACCGCGACACCTTCCAGGCCTAACCTGCCAAAAAGGGACAGGTTTATTTTGGTAGGTTTTATCTGGGAAAACGCTTCCGTTGGATGTTATTCAGCGGAAGCGTTTTCTGTTTGACATGGTGAAGCTGGCGAATGGCGGCGCCTCGCGGCAGACAGCTGCGCTTCGCCGTATCCGTAACTCGGCAAACGCGACGCTACGACGCGTTCTTGATAATCCATGTTCCCAGTCCGGTCAGCAGCTGAACCTGCTTAATCGGTAGCCCTTGTTTTCGAAGCGTGAGAATCGCCTCATTGCGAAGTGGCTTGGAGGCGGATTTGAGTTCCGTCGGAGCACATCCTGCGACACTCTGCACGATTGCCGTGCCAAATTCGCATAGATCTTCCTCGCGAACCTTGGCTGTTGCGCTGGGGCGATAGGGAAGCGACGGCGTACTTTCCATGAGCCGAAGGTATGAGCGAGGTGTTGGGAATATAACACCGACAACGCTGCCGGTAACATGCGGCCGTGACCTGGCACTCATGAGATACTCGCGATGGCTGCTCCAGGGATATTCGTCGTATGCTGCCAGTCCCGCTTTTTGTGGATTCAAATGAATGTATCGAATTGCCTCGAGTAAATATACTTCTGACTTAATGGGCGAATCCCAAAACCGCTCCTGAAACACGTGGCCGATATGCCCCGTCCGCGCATTGTACCTGCCCGCATACGATACGGCTATCGCATGCATCGCGTCGCTCTTGCGGTCGTCCGGATCGTCGATGAGCAGATGAATGTGGTTTCCCATAAGGCACCAAGCGATAAGCTCGATATTGTGTTTGGGGAGGATCGCATCGAGGATCTGAAGCATGGCGATTCGGTCCTCGGCATCGTCAAACAGCAATTGCCCTCCGTTTCCACGCAACGTGATGTGGAAATAACCGGTTGGTGACTTTGAACGAGGTTTTCTCGGCATGGCCCCTCCTTTAGCTTGGATGGGCTGAAGATACCTCATTCGGGGGCTTCGGTTGTCGAGATTCAGTTCACCGACTATAGCTGCTACCTGCCGAAATATAATTGCGTTTTCAAATTGATGCTTTTTAATGGTAATTGAGTAAGACGGGCGCGCTTGTTGTGGATGCGGGCGTTGGTTACGTCGATCTGGACGGCCCTCGCGTGATGTCATCGCAAATGGGCTTCACGCATTTTTGCGGCGATAGAAAAATGGTCGGGCGCTCTTAAACAAAACGGAGCACCCGACCATTTACTGATTGTTTGTTGATGTTTGGCCAGATAGAACCTGCCAAAATAAACCTGTCCCTTTTTGGCAGGTTAGTTGAGGGCGGCTTGGGCTAGGCGGGCTTCGGCGTCCTCTTCGGTGACGCCCAGGGCCACGGCGAACTCCTCAATGGAGCGGCGCTTGGCCTCCTTGAGTACGCGCATGTAGTAAGAGCTGGGCTTTTTATCAGCTTCCTCGGCCTGGCGAATGCGGTGCATCATGGTCTTTGCCACGCGGACCGTCTCGGGCGCGCCCAGCTTGAGCTGCTGCTTAAAGTGCGTCTCCTCAAGCGAGCTGTTACGCTCGGTAAAGGTGTCGCACTCCAGCTCGTCATAGTGGCTCAGCAGGTGCTCGGCATCTTGCTGGGAGATGGCGGCATGCAAACGATCGGCCTGCGCCACGGGGTACATGAGGATCGTCTGCGCATGTCCCTGCTTGGTCTCGAGCAACAGCATGGGCTGCGGCGTGTCGTCCCTAAAACCGACGACGGTGCAGACTCCCTGACCCGGATGAATGACGTGTTGACCGATTGAGAACATGCTACCTCCAACTTATACGAATTTACGTATGTCTAGAATAACACGCTGACGTGCGCAAACCCTTACTTTATGCAGGAAAAGCACACAATTCTGATAGGTAAGAGTATTCGATAACAGACGCAGCTCATTCACACCTTTATGCATTTTCAACGCCTGCATAATCTGCAGGCAGACCGGCATCTTTGAGTGACTCCATGCAAGCTGTAGTCATTTTTGTGCATATGCAATATCTATTAGCTTTACCCTGCGACAGTGCCCGTCGCTTGTGATAGAGTGCTACAAACTCTGGCTTTTGCCCTACGAGTGACCAAGAGCTCGGGGGCTTTAACACAAGGAGGATCTATGCCCGAGAAGATTGAAGAGCTGGTACGCGCTGCGCTTGCTGCGGCCCAGGAGGCCGGCGACCTTTCCGCATTTGAACTTGACGATTGCGCTATCGAGCGACCGGCTGACACTTCTCATGGCGAGTGGACCTCTACCATGGCCCTGAAGTCCGCCAAGCTGGCCCACTGCGCCCCGCGCAAGATCGCCGAGGCCATCGTTGCCCATATGCCCGAGGACCCCGCGATCGAGAAGGTCGAGATCGCAGGCCCCGGCTTCATCAACTTCTACCTCTCCGTTGCCGTCAAGAATGCCATCTTTGGCGAGGCTCGCGAGAAGGGCATGGACTTCGCTAAGTCCAACGTCGGTGGTGGCCTGAAGACCCAGGTCGAGTTCGTTTCCGCCAACCCCGTCGGCCCCATGCACATCGGCCACGGCCGCTGGGCCGCGCTGGGCGATTCGCTCTGCCGCGTTATGGACCACGCCGGCTATGAGATCCAGCGTGAGTTCTACATCAATGACCACGGCTCTCAGATGAACACCTTCGGCAACTCCATCAGCACGCGCTATATGCAGCTTGCCGACATCATCGCCAAGCAGGGCGTTGATATCGACGAGGCTCACAAGCTGCTGATCGCCGACCGTGACGCCTTTGTTGCCGACGAGAACGACGAGCACCCCGAGACCCATCCGTATCAGGACAACTTTGCCGAGACCTTGGGCAAGGACTCTTACGGCGGCGACTACATCATCGACGAGGCCGCCGAGTTCTGGCGCACCGACGGCGACAAGTGGGTCGACGCCGATCCGCAGGAGCGTATGGAGAGCTTCCGTGAGCGCGGCTACGTGAAGATGGTCGACAACATGCGCGACCTCTGCCACGCCGTCAACTGCGACTTTGACCGTTGGTACTCCGAGCGCTCGCTGTATGTGAAGGACACCGAGGGCGAGACCGCCGGCACCTCCGCCGTCGACCGCGCTTTTGAGAAGCTCGACAAGATGGGCTACCTCTACACCAAGGACGGCGCCCTGTGGTTCCGCTCCACCGATCTGGGCGACGACAAGGACCGCGTCCTGATCAAGTCCGACGGCGAGTACACCTACTTCGCCTCCGACGTCGCCTATCACTGGGATAAGTTCCAGCGCGTCGACCACGTCATCGACATCTGGGGCGCCGACCACCACGGTTACATCGAGCGCGTCCGCTGCGTCTGCGACGCTCTGGGTTACCCCGGCAAGTTCGAGGTTCTACTGGGCCAGCTCGTCAACCTGCTGCGTAACGGCAAGCCCGTCCGTATGTCCAAGCGCAAGGGCACCATGGTGACCCTGCAGGAGCTCGTCGACGAGGTCGGCTCCGATGCCGCTCGCTACACGCTCATCTCCAAGAGCTCCAACCAGATGGTCGACTTCGACATTGAGGCCGTTAAGAAGCGCGACAACTCCAACCCGGTCTATTACGTGCAGTACGCTCACGCTCGCGTCTGCTCCATCCTGCGCCGTGCCGCTGACGTAACGCCTGAGCAGGCCGACGAGATGGGCATGAAGGCCGTTGCCGCCAAGGCCATCGGTGAGAACGTCGATTACTCGCTGCTGACCGACCCGACCGAGCTCGCCCTTTCGCGCAAGCTTAACGAGCTTACCGACCTGATCGCCAGCTGCGCTCGCGACCGCGCTCCGTTCCGTCTGACGCACTTTGCCGAGGAGCTCGCCGGTGACTTCCACAGCTTCTACGCTGCCTGCCAGGT
>DBFVGT010000021.1:0-18163 GCA_048524725.1 Collinsella sp.
GAACCAGCTCAAGAACAAGCTCGTGCGTGACTTCCGCGCCGCCAAGGCCGGCGAGCTGTCCGGCCAGGGCCTCATCGAGTACGTCCTGATCATCGCCGTCATCTCGCTCGTCGTCGTCTTCGCCGGCCCCGCCGTCGCAGGTGCCATCCGCAATCAGTTCACCAAGATTTCCGAGACCTTGAACACCGGTACCGGTACCGGCTTCGGTGCCTAGTGGCTGAGCTGCTTGCATTTTTCGGCACCGTCCGTTTCCCAAAGACGGCTGGTGCCTTTTCTTTTTAGACAGAGACTGACAGGAGACCCTATGACCGCAATCAATGGAGTAATAGGAGGTATCGGCGCGGCGTTCATCCTTGCCGCTGCCATCTTCTCGCTCGCGGCGAAGAAGCGTGATGCGGAGGAAGTCGATACCGCACAGATCCATGCCATCGAGAACGGTCTTGAGACGGACGCCGAGTGGGTCGAGGAAATCCGCGACGGGGCGTTCAAGGGGCTCGTCAGCCCTTCTGTCGCCCGCGCCGCCTGCTCCGCCTGCGATTTCAGCGATGAAGACCTCGTGGGTATCGAGAAATCCTATAAGTTCTGGGGCGGCCGCGAAGACGGCCGCTTCGATACGGGCTGTTCGGATTGGCTGCTGGGAGTCGGCCTTGTCGGCGGCATCGCCGCCGGTGCCATCGCGGGCGCCTTGACAGAGCCCGCCTTCGGCTTCTGGGTCGCCACGTTCATCAGTATCTGCGTCAATGATTTCAGGTACCGACGCATCGACCTCTACTCCATCGCCTTTCTCGCCCTTTTCGGGCTTCTCATGGGTGGCGGTGCGGATATCCCACAGAGGCTCGCCCAAGGGGTATGCCTCAGCGTGGTTCTTTATTTAGCCGCTTTCGGTGCGGAGATGGTTTGCGGGAAAGAGGCATTCGGTCTGGGGGATGTGCTTTTGCTCGGAGCGGTCGGGGCATCTGCCGTGTACAGCTCTAACGCGCTTTTGGCCGCATGCCTTGCCCTGCTGGCCGAGTGTTCCATTATCCTTGCCGTGCTGAAGATCAGGAAATCGGATACGGCGCTGCCTTTCGCTCCCCTCGCCTTCCTGCCTGCGCTCGCCTTCGTCTTGGTTGCGTGATGCCATGAAACGTTTTCCAAATTGCCATCGATGCGGAGGGCAGTCTCTCGTCGAGTTCGTCCTGTGCGCCCCGCTGCTCATCATTATGCTGTTCGCATTGCTGGACGGGTCGGCCTACTACCGCAGCGCCATGTGCGTGCGCACGGCAGCCACCGAAGCGGCCACGTTCTACACGAAGCGGCCCGATGCATCCGATGCCGATGTCAAGGCCCATGTACTCGCTTGCGTCAAGGGAACCGAAGGCATCGAGTTCTCCTTCAGCACGGAGGATGCCGGCACTGCGGAGAGCGATTATACGATGCGCGTCAAGCAATCCAGCGGCTGGAAGACTGCGGATGTGAAGACCGTTACGAAAAGCAAGGCGTTCACCTGTAAGAAGACCATTAAGACCTTCCTGCCCTCGCTTTTCGGCAAGGGAAATACCGCCACCGCCACGGCGACCGTGGTGGGCAGCTCCTCGGAAGAAGGTGTGCTGCGATGAGATTCCATCAGCTTCGCGGCCAGACGACCGTAGAGTTCGCCTTTGCGGGCATCTGGCTCATCCTTTTGATGATGGCCGTGCTGTGCTTCGGTTTCATCACCTTCCAGAAGTCCTCATTCGACTACCAGGTGTCGCATATGGCAGACGAGCTTCCCAGCGGTTGGGAGTCCATGGATGCCAAGCGGGTCGTGAAGAGCTGCGTCGCGGCCGCCTCGGGACTTTCCGAGGACGATATCGAGGTCAACTCCGCCGAAATCCATCTCGAGGACAAGGGCAGCACCGACCTCGGCAACAGCACCGCAGTGCAGCTCGGAAGCGAGCTGAAGACGACGGCCGCCAGCTATCTCGACATCAGTGCGGATATCACCGTCCACCTGGGCCGAGGTATCGGACTTGCGGGAAACGGCGGTATCCCCTACCGGAGGTCCGTGAGGCAGAGCTTCACCGTCGAGCGCCGTTGGGAGGTGGCATAGTTGGAACGATTCGGCAAGGGAACCACACGCGGGCAGGCGCTCGTAATGTTCGTCCTAGTCGCCGCCGTCCTCGTCATGGTGCTGGGGTTGGCGATCGATGCTTCGGGTGCATGGTGGAAATCGCAGCGCCAGAACGATGCGATTGAAATCGCCAAGGAGTCAGCCCTTTCGCGCAGCAACGAAATCAAGTTCAACGCCACGGACTCGACCCGCGCCCTCGACGAGATTATCTATTCTTCCCTGACGGAGAACCTTCGCGACCTCGGCGGCTCAGAGGTCTCCGTGACCTCGTGGGAGGTACCCAAAACCAAGTCCGGCAGCATGAACAGGCTTATCGGAGTCGAGGTCTCGGTTACCGGCACGTACAGGTGCGTTTTCGGCCAGACGTTCGGGTTCGCCTCGGTCCCCGTCAAGAACACCATCACGTTCACCATCAACCCGTATTCATCTACCGAGGTCTGGCGGCAGAACTCCGCCGGTCATGGCTGCAAGCTGGTCAAGTCTGCAGACAAGTCGGTGGGTCAGGAAACCTATACGACGCTCAGCATGGCCTCGGATATCTCCGATGCGCTGAACGATGCAATAAACAAGGGACTCGCGGAGCTCTCGTGAGTGCCGGAGCCATAAGCGATGAGACAGGCGCTCGCGGCGCCGGAAAGGAACACCATGTTCAACAAGAAGGATAAGGACCCCATTGAGCCTCTGGAGGGCGAGGAGGTCAAGAAAAAGGGATTTCCCGCGTTCGGTCGCAAGAAGGAGAAAGACCCTGCGGCAAAAATCGTGACGCCCGAGAAACGCCGCCGCCAGCTCTCTTGGCTCTGCGGTGCGTGCGCTGCGGTCGCGGTCGGTTCGCTGGCATTTGCGGCCGTGGAGTTCACCGTAGCCCAGGATACGGTCGCCAAGAGCCAGGCGGACATGGTCGAGATTGTCGTTCCCAAGGAGACCATCAAGGCGGGAACCCCCATCACCGCCGACATGCTCGAGGAGGCACAGGTGCCCAAGCGCTACGTGCCCGCCGATGCGGCCGATGGGTCGAGCAAGTCCGATCTTATCGGCAAGGCTCCCGTCGGCGACTTGTCGAAGGGTGTGCCGATTTCCATGGGCACCGTGCAGGGTTCGTCCAACCCGTCGTCCATCTCGCTCGCGCTCGCTTCCGGCCATGTCGCGCGAACCTTCTCTCTCGATGCCGCTGCCAGCATGTCGCCGCTGCTCAAGCCGGGTGACTATGTCACCGTGACCGCGACCTTCAAGTCCGGCAACGGCTCCACGCAGCAGACCGTCGCCTATCAGAACGTCAAGGTCCTCGCAACCGACGCCACGCTCCAGAGTTCCGACGGCTCCTCGCAGAGTGCCGGCTACTCGACCGTCACCCTTGAGCTGACGCCCGAGCAACTCTCTGAAATCGGCACCGCCGATTCCATCAGCCTCGCCGCCCAGCCGCTCAGTGAGAACCCGAAGGACGATTCCGACCCCGATGCCCTCGATGCGCAGAGCGATGGCGATTCCGGCACCGCGCCTGTCGTGGACGCCGATGATACCCCGGCTGAGGAGTAAACATGCTCGATAAGATGTACGACAACGCCGTCGCCGAGGTCATGTCGCGATGCGCCAACGACCTGCAAAATCAGGTGGCTCTCGTCGGAGAGGTGTCCGACGGCATAGAGCGCCTGCAAGACCGCGCTCTCGCATACGTCAGCCGCTCGCCAACCTTCAAGGACGCGGATGAGGACGTGAAGCGCCAGGCGGCCAAGTTCGTCGTAGACGACCTGTTCCAGCTCGGCCCCATTGAGGAGTTGCTCTGGGACCCGGAAGTGTCGGAAATCATGGTCAACTCGCCCGATCAGGTCATGGTCGAGCGCCGCGGCAAAATCACGCTCTCGGACGTTCATTTCTTCGATGAGGAACATGTCCAGAGGACTATCGCGCGAATCGTCTCCTCGGACGGGCGCAGGTGCGACAACCAGAGCCCGCTTTGCGACTGCATGCTGCATCGCACGGGGGCGCCGTTCGACGGCAGCCGCGTCAACGCCGTGGCCTTCGGTATCGCAAAACATTGGACGCTCGACGTCCGTAAGTTCCGCAACGATGCCCTCACGCCGGAATCGCTCATTGCCAACGGCTCCATGGACGAAAACATGGCGGACTTCCTGCAGGCACTCGTCCTCGCACGCATGAACATCGTCATCGAGGGCGGCACCGGCTCGGGCAAGACCACACTGCTCAACGCGCTCTCCAACTTCATCCCCGACGGCCAGCGCATCATCACGGTCGAGGACACCGCCGAGCTCAACTTGGCGAAGAGCCATGTCCTGTCGCTCCAGTCCCGCCCCGCCAACAACGAGGGCAAGGGTGAGATCACGCTCCAGCAGCTGGTCATCAACACGCTGCGCCAGCGTCCCGACCGCATCGTCGTCGGCGAGTGCCGAGGACCAGAGGCGTTCGACATGCTCCAGGCCATGAACTCGGGCCATGACGGCTCGCTCACGACCACGCACGCGAACAATCCCCGCGCCGCCCTCGACCGCCTGCAAAACCTCGTGCAGATGAGCCGAGCAGGCGCGAACATGCCCCCCGATGCCATCATGAAGATCATCACCGAGGCCGTCGACTTCGTGGTCGAGATCAAGCGTCTCCCCGACGGCAGCCGCCGCGTCAACAACATCTGCGAGGTCTGCGGCATGCAGGGCAATGTGCCTACCGTCGGCTCCATCATGAAGTTCCAGAAAACCGGCATCGATTCCAACGGGCGCATCAAGGGCGAGTTCCGCCCCACCGGTTCGCGCATCGTCTCCGAGGACCACAAGGAGCGCTTCTATTCCAACGGAGTCGAGATCAAGTCCAGCTGGTTCGATAACGGAGGGTTGTGGTAGCAATGGACCAGACCGTAGTCACCTATTTCTTCTACGGTGTCACGTATACCTTGATCATCGCGGTGCTGACGCTGTGCGTCATGGCGCTTCTCGTCTCCAGGCAGCTGCGCGTCCTCTCCGAGCGCCGCAACGTCTACCATGAGGGCGAAGAGGTTTCCAAGAAGAAGCATTCCAGCATCCTCGTCGAACTCCGTGAGGTCGCACGCCAGCATATCGAGGGCAGCGGCGTGAAGTTCTCCCTCAACGAGTTCATGAGCATCTGGGCGGCCTGCACTGCGGTGCCGCCCCTGCTCGGCATCGTCATGGGTATGAACGCGCTCGTCGTCATGCTGCTCGCGGCACTCGGAGCGTTCCTGCCGCTGTTCTTCCTGTCTGCCAAGAAGAAGCACAGCGAGAAGCGATTCGAGGAGCTTCTGGGTCAGACCATGCCGCTCATCTCGGCAAACCTCCGCGGCGGCGCGATGCTGTCGCAGGCAATCCGCCCCGTCGCGGAGAACATGGACGAGCCCATCAAGAGCGAGTTCGAACAGCTCCGTCGCGATATGGACCGCGGCATGCCCGTGGACAAGGCTCTCGACAAGCTGGCCGAGCGAAATAATTCCGCCGACCTCAAGCTGTTCGCCTCGGCTGTCCGCGCCCAAATGCGAACGGGCGGCTCGCTGGCGGATATCGTGGACTCGGTGGGCAGCACCATCCAGCAGCGCTGCGAGATGCGCCAGATGGTGCGCTCCCGCACCTCGCAGGCGCGTTTCACGGCCATCCTCATGGTCTGCGTGCCGCCCGCGCTGGGACTTGTCTTCTATGTCGGCAACGACATGTACCGCGAGTTCTATTCGAGCGCCATTGGACTGGTCGTCATTTGCATCTGCGCCCTGCTCGAGGTCCTCGGCTATTTCATCGCCAACAAGATGCTCGACATCAAGACCGACTAGGAGTGGTTCATATGATCGTAGACGGAACAACTATCGGCCTTATCGGCGCGGGGTCGCTCGCGGCGGGTCTCAGCACCACTCTGGCGGTGCAGAAGAAATTCGGCATCGAGGTGCGAACCCTCAACCAGAAGACGCTCAAGCAGCGCAGCGAGGAGATGCAGGACCGCTTCAAGTTCGGCCAGCCGTTCCAGGGGTCTGCCCTTTTCGGTGCAATGTCGCGCGAGCAGGAGGAGCGCCAGCGAGAGGCGCTCATGCGCTCCGGCCTTAAGATTTCGGCGCTGATGTTTTGGGCCTCGAAGATTATCTGCATCGCCGTCGGCATCATGGTCGGCGTGCTCATCGGCACCAAGCTGAACGGACTTGCGACCATTGCGGCGGGCGGTCTGGGCGGCATGGTCGGGTATATCCTGCCCGAGCTCTACCTGCTCCAGAAGCGCCGCGAATGGCGTAACAACATCGAGCGCGAGCTGCCCAATGCGCTCGACCTCATGTCCATCTCGATGGCCGCAGGCTCCACGTTCGACGATGCCGTGCGCACCGTGGCGGAGAACTCCGAGGGAGCACTCGCCGAGGGCTTCCGCGACGTCCTCGCCAACGCCCGCTTCATGGATATCACCGATGCGCTCAAGCAGTTCGCCTCCAATGCCGGCGTGCAGCCGCTCACCATCTTCGTGGCCTCCCTTATCCAGGCACGCCAGACCGGAGCCGAGTTCGTCGAGGTGCTCGAGAATCAGGCTCAGACGGTGCGCACGTACCGCAGGCAGAAGCTGGAGGAGGAAATCAACAAGATCGGCACCAAGATGCTCATTCCGATCATCTTCCTAATCTTCCCCGCCCTGTTCGGCGTGCTTCTGTCGCCTGCGGCCATGTCGGCTATCCAGGCTATGGGCAGCCTGTAGGTAAGGGGGTTTCAGATGCTCGATGCTATTGAATCGGCTCTGCTCGTTCTTCTCGTTGTCTTGCTGGCGTTTATCTGGCTCGTGCCTATCGCCGGAAAATGGAAGGTCTATGGGAAGCTCGGTATGCCCGGCTGGTATTCGATTGTCCCGGTCTTTGCCGACTACAAGCTGTGCGAGCGCGTGCATCGCGACGACGGTACAAGGACGTTTCTCATGGCGTATCTTATCGTGCTCATCTGCTCGTGGGTGTTCTGCTGGGTCGATACGCTTAGCTGGATGCTTGCATTGGTTCAGCTCGTGATGACAATAATCGTGCTTAACGATCTGTCCCATGCCTTCGGGAAGGAGACCGGCTATACGATCGGGCTGGTCATCTTTGGCTTCGTGTTCTGGACGATGCTTGGGTTCGGGGCAAGCGAGCCGGTCGATCTGGATGGCGATGCGGACGATGAGTCCTAGGGGTTAAGAGGGATAATAACAAGGTGTTTTGCTACGGGGCGCTCATTAGGGGCGCCCCGTTTGTTTTGCTGGGTGATTGGCAGCGGCTTGTGGCAGTGTAGCTGTGTAGACGTGTAGCTCGGTAGCCGCATAGGTGGGTGAATGAGAACAAAGATAATAAGAAGAGTATTAAGAATAAGAAAGACAAAGGGGAGTTCTAGAGTCGCGCAGATGAAGATGATAATAACAAGTAGCTGTGCCGCGGGGCGTCAAATGGGTACGCCCCTTTTGTTTGGCTGGGAGTTTTGCGAGTAGCCGTGTGGGTCGGTAGGTGTTTGGCGATGTGAGTCGGGCTACTTCTGTCCCGTGCGGGTTGACGGCATATGTGGGGATTGAGAATCGAGGGGAGAATAGAATCCCCTGATTTAGGAGATGAGCCGGATGGGTTCTCAAATCACTAAAATCCCCTCTATCTGCGGAGACCAATACCCTGGTATCGGATATCAGGTGGATTGCGGCGAGTCGGTTCGCGTTGCGATGGCATGGCCTTCTGCTTCTGCTGGGGGCTGGCGCAGCCTCACCATGGAGGTACCGAAACAGCTCAGTCTCGAGACTGAGTTGAACGGTGTTTCGGTGGAGGCGCTCTTGAAATCCGCAGGTGAGCTATTTGAAGATAACGACCTCGATGGGTTCAGGCAATTCGAGCAAATGCTCGGGGATAAGTTGCCCAGTACGGTCGTACGGCTATTTGCCCGCTATGCGCCTGTCGATTTGACCCACGCGGGCAACGCGGAGGCATGTCGCGCTGAAATCGAGGAATTTCTCGGTGGAGATATCCCCGAGCCCGAAACTGGGGACACGGTAATAGCATCTGGGAAATTCCGCGCCGTACTTGTACCTGTGGGCTCCGATCCCGTTGCCATTGGAATCGACAGCGGGCAAGACATTATGAATCACGTCGGGGGCTTCTTCAACGAGGCTACGGGGAACATGCCCTGCGATAGGGGTAAGGGAATCGTGCCGTTGGATGTCTTTCCATTCAATGTCTCGATATACGTCAATGGTAGGACTATCTCTCCTAATAGGTCTCTTTCCGTCCCTCAGCCTACCTGTCAGCCTAATCGTGCCTTCTACGCAACCGAGAGCATGGAAAAAGAAGGCTGCCGTTCTTCAGTTGACGGCAAACCTGTGGTCGCCGGTCTGCCCATGTCCGTGCTTTACGGAAATATCGTCGTCAATGGCTTCAATCCCGACCGTGCTTGTGACAGGTCTCTCACCGATGGCGAGATGATGGATGTCATGAATTACTTCCAGCGCGAGAGTCCCCGCGGCAGCGGGCGCGAGGTCGCTCTTATCGTACAAAACGGTCTGTATGGCGAGTTGAGGGAGTCGCTTACTCATGACTCCCCTAACGGACCGGAGGTTGTTGACGTTCGCGATAACGTCGAGTCGCTCGATGGTCTCATGGAGCAGAAGGTCGAGGTAGCTGAGGGAAACGAACTTGGCGAGGACCTGGACATATCCAACGGGGAACGCTAAGGAATAAGGATAATAACAAGCTGCATTGACGCGGGATGTCTTTTGGGGACGTCCCGTTTGCTTTACCGGGTGTTTGACGTGTAGCCGTGTAGCGCGGTAGCTGCGTAGCTAGATAGACATGTGGTTGCTTAAGTCCCCGGAAAAGGCTACTTCTGTCCCTCAGTGGGTCGATGGGGAGACATCCGTTTATGTTCGAGATGGATTGTCCGAGCGTGAATGGGAGCTACCTATGGCCAAGAGAACCTATGGCAAATATCAAGGAAAGAGTCCGACCGAGAAGCTGACGGATGCCCGTCAGGCGCTCTTCGATGCGCTTCTCGCGGACATGGAGCGCGAGGGCTCCCGATGGGTCAAGGAGTGGTCGTTCCCCCACCCGCCCATGAACGGCGCTACAGGTGAGGGCTACGGGCCGCGAAATACCGCCATGCTCATGTACGCCATGAGGGACGGAGGCTTCAGGGACCCGCGATTCGCCACGTTCAAGATGGCATCGGATAAGGGCTGCCATATCATCAAGGGGTCGCACGGCTACCCCATCGAACGCTGGAAGCGCATGCTCGTAAGCAGGACGGACCCGACCGCCCGCCTCAAGCAGCCCAAGACCAAAGAGGAATGGGATATCGCCCTCGCAAATCCCGAATACAAGGCCGAGCCGCGCTGCGTCGGCACGTTCACGGTGTTCAATGCCGAGCAGATGGAGAACACGGAAAACCTCGTCTCCGTTGAGGGCTTCAAACCCATCGAGCCCGATCGCGTGGCCGACGGCATCGTCAAGGCATCGCCCTGCCCCGTAATCGAGACGCCGAACGCCGAGGCGTTCTACCTGCCCGGCGCAGACAAGATCTACGTCCCGCAGCGCAACCAGTTTACGAACGTGGAGTCGTTCTGCCGAACGCTGCTCCACGAGATGGGGCACGCCACGGGCCATCCGAGCAGAAACAACCGCGAGCAGTGCGGATTGAAGAAGGATCGGCAGAAGTACGCCTTCGAGGAACTCATCGCCGAGCTCTCGAGTGTGTTCACCGCGAACGCCATCGGTCTCGATCTCCGTAACGTCGACGACGACAAACCCCTTGCCGCCAACGAGGTCGATGCCATGTCGAACTCGGCTGCCTACCTCAAGAGTTGGTCCCAGGAGTTCAAGGATCCGGGCGGCGAGCTACTGAAGGCCGCATCGCGGGCGAGCAAGGCGACCGATTACCTCGTGGAAGACTGCTTCATCCCGAAGCTCGGCAAGGACTACTTCAAGTCCCCGGAACACGCTACCGAGGCGGTAGCCGACGTCGATATGGAACGCGACGCTGAGGCTGAGGTCGAGCAGGGAGACGATGGGTTCAGTCTCGACGAGCTGTGTGAGTCCAAATGCGATGAAGCGGACATCGCCAACGGCACTGGGCGGAGCGATACGGCATCCGTTAATTATGAGGAAGGACGATAGCCATGCTTGAGGATCTGGAAATCAATTCGTTCGATGATCTGAAAACCGCACTAGGTGAGGCTCTGCACAATGGCACGGCTTCACCTGAGGCGGCAGATTACCTGATGGAGCGATTCGAAGTCCTCTGTATGGATATCGACAACGTGTTTCTCGCCATATCCGCCAATGACATCAAGGAATACTATCCGAACCTGTCGCTCGATGAAGCCCGCGAAGTGCGCGATAACGCCAACGAGAACCTATGGAACTCGGGTGGATATGACGACATCAACGATGTGGCTTGGGGGCAAATCAAAGCCGAGGTCAAGTGCGTGCGGGATGCGCGTCATGACTCTCGTTGCGAAGAGACGAGTCTCGACGACCTTGCTGAAGCGTATGGCGATGAGGGTGCTTGCCAAGAAAGCTGCGGCTCGCGCGATACGGAGGGCATCCCGAGGTAGATGCTACTTCTGTCCCCTGGGGCGACTCGGGCGGACAGGGCTTCATGCTAGTCATTAAGTTATCAATTCGCGTGATGGAGGAACCATGAGCGAGCAGAACAACATGAACAAGGGCAAGGTCCGCATTGACTTCCCGCCGAAGTGGGTGACTGCTGAGAAGGCCAACGGTGAGCCGTATACCATCTCCAACGGCAAGGGCGAGTCTTGGCCTGCCGTCAAGTGCACCCTTCCTAGCGGCACAAAGGTCGATAGCAAGGACCTCTCCGGATTCAGCTTCACCACGTTCCAGAAGCCGTGGAACAAGACCGATATCGAGGCTGGAAAGGGTACGGGCGTCTTCGTCAATGCGGACCGCAACGTGAGCCTCTTCAAGTACGATCAGGACGGTCAGCGCCACGATGAGTCCGTGGAGCCGCAGAAGCTCTCCGATGCCGTCGAGGCCGCCCGTGCGGAGTACCGCGAGCAGCACCAGAGCCACGACCGCTCCCAGGAGCAGGAGACCGGTCTCGATGAGCTGTGCGAGCAGAAGACGGCCGAGGCAAATGAGCGCGAGAGCGGCTCTCAGGACCGCAGCTCCCAGAACGTCCAGCGCTGAGTCTAGACAGCCATTGGATGCGGGGAGGGATGGATTTTCATCCCTCCCCTTTTCGTTTGGCGCAAAGGCTACTTTCGTCCCCTTTTCAGTGCGCGTTGACCTTCAAAAGTACGCTGGGATACATCAAGTAATTAGAGAGATGGAGTAGCTATGTCTGAGGTCAAGCCGACCATTGCCGAGCTGTATGAGTCCGGCGGTCTGGATATGTGGCTCGTCAACAAAATCGCCCATAACGAGCTGGATAAACGCAAGGGCGATACCCGTAGCTCGGTATATGCACTCGCATCCGAAAACATCGACTGCTATACCGATTCCAGATGCAGCGAAATAATCGAGAACTATGCTGCTGTCCTCGATTCTCAATTGACTGCCGAGGATTACGGCGGCGGCAAGATTTCTTCTGAGTTCATACTCGGTTCTGCTATCGCTCTTGGTGCGGCATCTCAAGCTCGAGCTGATATTGAATATTTCGATCAGGAGTTCAAGTCTCGAGCCTTTATTGAGCTTTCTGATCTCGGCATGCCTGAACTGCAATCGAGCTGTTGTGATGCGGACGAATATGCGCTTGCCGGAGTCAATCCCGATAGCAAGTTCCCCATCGGTTTCGTCTCCGTTCAAGATGTAGCGGACACAGTCAACGAACTCGGCTCCGAGCATATGAAAGAGACGCTCAAACCTGCTGCCCTCGAGAAGGTAGCCGTTAGTCTTGCGGAAGCAGAACAGCGCATCGAACGGGACGATCTCGCCGCGGGGATGGCATTCAACGCGGGGCTTGAGATGGGATATATCGAGGACAAACGAGGGGAACAGGGTCTCGATGATATCTGTTCGGCGAAAAGCGAGGAAGCTGTCCTTGTCTCTGACGGTGATGAGGTCAGTCGCGTTGGAATCGAAAACGAAATTTGACAGTCTAGGAAACGGAAAATAAGGAGGCCGATATGAACGGTGGGTCTTGCAGCCTCTATATCGAGGGCAAGGGAAAGGTTTCCGTCAGTATCGGCGGCGGCCCGTGTATGCCCAGCATCAGTTTTACCGGACTTCACGGACACGGAGCCGTCGGCTACAACATCGCTCGCGTATGCGAGAAGGCAGCTATCCGCTGCGCCCTGCGCAGCGCCGGCTTCGATATCCCGAGGGCCAGTATTCGCATCGATATCGACGTGTCTGCGCATGAATTCGGACATATGTGTATCGAGAACGCCTGCGCCCAGGGCATCGCCATCGCGAGCGGTCAGGCGGAGATGCCGGCCGGCGGGCGCGTCAGCGCCGTGGAAATCGAAATCGACGGCTCAACGCTTGGCCTGGAGCCGATAAAGGACGGCATCGAGCGCGGGCTGGATGACCTTTGCGATGAGAAGCAGGCCGAGGCGGATTTGGTCGAGGGGATGGCTGACCGCGATAGGCAGTTTGAGCATAAGGAGAGCAGACGATGAGCAAGATCGGAAACATCAGGGTCGACGTCGCGGCGAGTGATGCGGCCTATTACGCATACGCCCCGCATGACAGTGTTACCCTGCCGATGGCGCCTGATGACCTGCAGAATGTCATCAACGTGATGACTTATTTCGGCAGGCACGACTATGCCATCGAGGATATTCAGACATCCGGCAAGTTCGACAAGTTGCACTTCGCCGAGGACGGGTGTGTGGACCTGCGGGCGCTCAATGCCATGGCGGAGTGCGTCAAGAGAAATCCCGACCTCGATTATGATGCCGTGCGCGACTACTGCGACAACTTCGATGTCCCCGTCGACCCGCTTATGGTCGGCAACGTCATCATGCAGACCGATGAGATGCCGTTTAGCGGCTATTCGGTCGATGTCGATAGCGCGAACCCGCTGCCCAGCGACCTGTGGCGGGCATACGGCCTCACGCTCCTCGACCAAGCCAGCGAAGAGCTCGAGGCGTGCGTGAACGACAGCCATCTCTCCCCCGCCTCGAAGGCCAGCCTCTTGAGTACCGGCAAGTTGCTCGACAATGTGCCTGCCGAGGCATTGGGCGCCTGGATGGCGGCGGGCGGAGATGTGTGCCTGGGCCAAAGCGGCTATTTCGACCGCAACTCAAAAGAGGTCGATTTGATGAAATTCGATTTGGATGAGCTCGAGCAGGCGGCTTTCGAGGGCGACCGCGATTTCGCGGCCGACCGCATCGTCGTCTATGTCGAGAGCCGCGACATGACCGAGATGGGTTTCAGCCTCGCCCATCAGTTGACGCTGCCGATGGATGAAGGAGAACTCGACGGTGCCCTTCAGGACATAGCGGATATGGAGGGGGTCGCAGCGGCCGATATCGTCATGTCTGACTATGAGCTCCACGGGCGGTTCAGCGAATACTCCTTGCATGATTTCGACATGGGCGAGTCCATTGCAGACATGAACCGCTTCGCACAGGTCGTTGTGAACAACCCCGAACTCAGCGTCGGGGAGCTCTTCTACTACAACGATGACCATGAAATCTATGACATCGACGCCATCATCGGGTCCGCCGAGAAGATGATTGCCTTGCAAGGGGCTCCAGATGGGGACTTGTGCCTCGATGACCTTGCTGAAGCGAAGGGCGATGAGGCGGAGATGGTCAATGAGGGTATCGGGACTATCGGCGCCGGCACTCTTGAGGGCGGCGATCGATGATGGATACGATTATCGCCGTGCTGGTGCCCGTTAACGCCGAATGCCGCGAAGTCGAGCTGCCGGTCGATGAGAATGGGAGCTGTGGCGCCGCACTCAAGGGAATTGTCGGCGAGCGGGCCGTCAATGTATCCCAAGAGCTGCCCGACAAGTCTTTGGGAGATGCGGTCTGCGTCTATGTCAATGCTGAAGGGCGGGCGGCTTGTCCTGCCAACCGTGCAATCTGGGCCACCCAGGAGATGGCGGACGAGGATCGTAAGTCCCCTTTCACCGGCCAGACCGTAGTGGCGGACGACCCGGCCGATGTGCTGTACGGCGATTTCGTTGTGGTGGGCTATGACCCGTATGAGGGGACGGAATGCTCCCTTTCCGATAAGGAAGTGCAGGACGTCGTTGATTTGTTCAGCGGTCGCGGCGGCCCGTACTCGGGCGTGTCGGCGCTCGGCTATATGGAATGCATGAAACCCGACCCAAAGCTCAGGGAGCAGGACGAGTGGAACAACGAGTCCTCGCAGATCGATGAGTTCATCTGCTATAAGAAGGACGAGGCGGCGCTGTACAACCAACGTCTCGAGGACGAATATTCCAACTCGTACGACGATAGCTGGCAGAACTCGTACGACGATACGGAGTGGTAGCCATGGGTGCTGTGAGCTACGGACAGGCCGGGTACGTGGGAGCCTCCATGAGCGTCCGCGCCCGGGCGGCATATGAGTCGGGCGAGATGCCGATGTCGAAGTGGACGCGCGGCGCCATCATCTCGGCCATCAAGGACTACTGCGACGATTTCGACCTTGCCTACGATTCTAAGATCGAGTCGATGACCAGGGCGCAGCTCGCCGATAGGTATCTCGAATATAAGTCCTGGCACCATACGGGGCGGTTCGCACGCGGGACCGAGTTTTTCGGATTGGATGAGGATGCGGTCTGCGCGGCCTTCCCCGAGGTGGGACCAGATCAAGTTACCGAGCGAGATGAGATTGGAATAGACGGATTACTTGAATCCAAAAGCGTAGAGGCGGGGCTATCGGAGGAAGTCGGGCTAGTGAGGGAGTCAGGCTGCCGGTAGGCGGATTTGCAGAGATCCGCCCCCTATATCATCCCCTGCTTTCGGAGCAGGTCTTCTAGAATCTCACAGATTTTCGCGTCTTTGGCCTGCTGCTCCCTCTCAAGCTCCTGCTTGTAGTAGCTGTCAAGGTCTGGCTCCCATGTGCTGTACTGCTCGGCAAACTTTCTGCGCGACATGAGGTCGAGGATTAGGTAGACGATATAGGCGATTGCTAAAAGGACGATTACCGCCATGAGGATGTAAGCCAACGAGTTCCTCCAAGTGAATCTATATTCGAGCACATTCTAGCAGTTTCGGCAGGTTGCGGAAGGCACGGGTGTTGCCGCAGCGGCAAGTCTGAGCGGGGCGGTTGAGCAATGAGTATCCTCGGGAATAATCGCCAGAGCTAGCGGAGGATGATATGAAATTCAATCTCAAAAGGTATATCTCAAGCCCTGATGCCCTCAAGGGAGGGCTTCTGGCCAGTCTTTTCGGACTTCTACCGACGATCGGGTTGGGTGCCGAGTACCTCTTTATAAATGTCACCCATGGCATCGATTTCGCCACGGACGGCCGTCTAGGCGAAGGACGAATCTCGGGAATGATTTCCGTTTTGAACATCAATACCCTATGGCTTCCGCTCACGGGGTTTCTTTTGCTCGTGCCGGCAGTGAGGAATAACAAGGCGGCGCGCATCGCGATCGCCTGCCTTCAGGTCGCCGGTTCCGTCATCAACATCAACCGCGGCTTGGACACGCAGGCGTTTCTCGAACTGATTATCGCGGCGGTCGCGGTGTTGGGCATTTCGAATTACACTGCCGCTTCTAATGACTTGGGGGATATCGATGAGTAAGGGCAACGGTAAGAATCTCGCAAAAGACCCGTATAAAGACATTTCCTTCTCGCGCCGCGGGTTGTTCGCGGCGCTGGCGGTCGTTGCTGGCCTCGGCGCGGTGCCTGCACGGTCTGCCATGGCAAAGGAACTGTGGTTTCGCGGTGAGCACATCAGCCCGCAGCCGAATTCGTATTATTTCGGCGGCTGCTTCACTTCCAACGGCTACACACATTGCGTTACGCATCCAGACCGAACACAGGGTGCGAATAACTACGGCCGCGGCTTCGCACACGGATGGATAACTTGGGTTGCCGCCGATAGGTTTACCTATCAAGGCTGGGATAGCCCTTATCTCCAAGCGCTCGGCTACTCCCTGTGCCTGCTCGTCGAGTGCGACTACTCGAACGAGCTGTACGACCATATCAAAGCGCATCCCTATATGGCCTGCGCGGACATAAACCGCCAAACTGCGAACCGCCTGTGGAAGAACATTCATGCCGATGATAATGACGGCCAGCTTTTCCTGAACAACAACCGGCTTTCGACTTTTCGCGGAGACATGCTCGATACGGACGCGGGCGCGGGAGTCAGCCAGAATAACGGGCATTGGTATATCGTCGGGTACGATGACTATTCGTATGAAAAACCGGAATTGTTCATGCGCCGCTGCGCCAACGAGGCCGTGAACACGTTTCGAGCCGAGGTCGACGTCAAAAACGTGATGAGGAACAACAGGGATGGCACGCCGGACCACGAAAAAGACCTCCGCGAGGTCACGGGTGACATCGATATCGATACCGAGAAAATCAATATCAGGAACGACGTGACGCTTTACGGCGGTGTCTTCAAGCTCTCGCCTTTGGCGTTCCCCAACGCCATGGTGGATGTCGGGCAGGGCGGCTATGTCAGCGGTAAGCCTATTACCCAATGGGGCAACGGTCGAGGACTGTGTTTCTGGAAGGACTACGATGGCGCCAACCAGATGTGGGCCTTCAAGCCTTATCTCGATGACGGGGTGGGCGCCTTCACGTTCGCCCTCGGGAGCCTCATCGGTCCCAAATTGGTCCAGACGCTCAACAATAACGGTCATGTTAACGCCAATAGCTCTTGGAAAAACGGTACTATGGAGACGGGCAGTGCCGTCATTTGGGACATTCGAAAGGCAACAGGTAGAGAGAATTCCTGGTGGATTAATCATGAACCGTCTGCCACGAACGAAACCGACCATACGTGCTATTTCCTCACCTCGGATGCTGATGGCCAGCGCCTCGACACCCTCGGCGCTTCTGCGAACGGCGCTGCCGTCCGCGTGTCGAGCTATGCTTGCCCAGGCGTTTGGGGTGGTCAGAAGAACGCCCAGTTCAAACTTATCGAGGCACGCTGCGGCGGCTACGTGAAAAACAGTAAGAAGACCGCCAAGATCGGCGATAGCGTCACCTGTGTCGGGTTCATGCCCGATTCAAATGAGACACCCACGCTGTCTCCTAACGGATGGGCGCATAATGTCACAAACCGCAAGGAGCTGCCGCCGCAGCCGATGTATCGCTGGTATGTGACCCGCGATGTGGTCGATATCCCCGATGACGATGATGCGGTCATCATGGCAGGCTGCTGGGTATCTACTTGGGGCAAGCAGACCGAGGCCGCCGCACACCGCCATATCGGATATCCGCACGGTGGGCATTCCATCTACAACCTCGCCTTGCATGTCGAGGGGTCGCAATTCGCGGGTTCGATCTGCTACGCGGCTAGGGCTTGGGATTCCTCGGTCTGGGTGACTGGTCGGGATGGCGCGGAGATCTGTGGCTCCCCTATCGCTGAGGTCAAGATCTGGCTTACCGGCGAGCTGGCCGAGAACTATGACCTGTGCTATCGTTCCATCCCGCTCGACGGCAAGTGGACGGATACCGTCTATTCTTGCGGTCATTCCGATAACGATGGATCGGCGGCACCGTCTTGCGGTAGCATTGGTTCCGCAAAGATGTGCGGCCTCAACGTGCATCTCATCCGCAAGCCGCGCGGGGCTCGCGTGGTCAAGGAGTTTTCCTTCGATGACACGATTAAAATCGCCGAGGATATCTCCAAGGGCAATGATGCCGTTTGGCTGTGGTCGGCGGCGATGATGGGCATCACGACCGTACCGGAAGATGAGAAACGTTTCTGGAGCGACCGCCTGCTCGGTACCGTCGTGGTCGGTAGCGGTATGCCGAAGACTGAGGATGACGAACCGCCCAATCCTCCGACTCGGTTGCAGTCCGTCGTCCACTTTATGCTGGTCGATACCCTCGGCAATACGCAGGAGGTGCACACGGTCTACATCAAGCTCAACACCGACTACAGGACGAGCGAGCGCCAAGGCGATTTCTCGGACGCTCGCGCGGCGCTCGAGCAGGTCATGCGCGACGAGGGGCAGGACATGAGCCTGCTCGACA